>CAYTPZ010000011.1:42427-54070 GCA_964440095.1 uncultured bacterium
GATCATCCTCCCCTGCCCCACACGCCCCATCCCGGAGGAATTCCATTGAAACATCTGCGAGCGCTTTCCAGGGCTACCTGGACCCCTGCCCTGATCCTATTACTATGGGCCGCGCCCGCTCCTGCTGAAGAGCAAGTCTTGAATGTTCTGTCCAGCGATGAGCATGGACTCGAACTCATATTGAAATGGCAAAACACGAACTTTCCCGATTCGGGTGAGGGCCTTCGCCTCGACTTGCCATCTTGCGGTCTTGGAGGAGAATCCGGCGAACCCATGTTGCCCAGGTTCCATCGCATGATCGCGATTCCGCCGGGTATGCGTGCGCTTTTGCATTTCGAAGTTCTGGCAAGCAACTCCATTGAAGGCACGCCGCTTCCCTATCCCACGCCCAGGCGCATGGGGGAATTGGAAGAGGATCCTCTCTACCGCGAGGAATTCATACGCGATGAAGAGGCCTTCGGGCTTCGTCGCCCCATGCGTGTTGAACTCGAAGAGCCGACCCGGCTCAGAGACCTGCGCATCCAGGCTCTCGTGGTCGAGCCCATGTCATGGGATCCTGCTTCCGGGCTTCGTTTTGCCAGCGAAATCAAGATCAGCGTGCGATTCCAGACTGATCCAAGCGCACGAGGGCAAAACAGCGAAAGTATTCTTCGTCGTGAAAAATTGTGGAGTCCCCTCTACAGCGCCGCGCTCATCAATGGTGATCAGAGTGCCGACTGGCGCCGGCGTGTGCCGAGTAAACCGCTCTTCGGCGATCGGGAAGGTCAGACCGAGGCCCAGTTTTGCCTTAAGGTCAATGACAGTGGTCTACAAGGTGTCAGCGGAGCCGACTTGATCGCTGCGGGACTTCCCGCCGGAACACTTCTCAGCGAGATCGCGATCTTCGAACGCCGATTCGACTGGGATGAATTCGAGCAACCCGACTATCGCGAAATTCCCGTGGCGCGTGTGATCCGTGACGCCGCTGCCGATGGTGATCTCGATGCCGAAGACCAGGTGATTTTCCTGGGCCGCAGGCTCAAGGATCAGGCCGACAGCCTGGATCCCATCGAATGGTATGGACGGGAGAGCTGCTACTACCTGGCTTTGGATTCCGACTTGGCCTTGGAAATGGAATCGAGGAGCGGCTGGCAAGAAAGCGGAAGCTGGGCGACTCCCGATCATTTCGATCGACGCTTTACCGAATGGGGTGAGCTGTACAACTTCAGTCTTCCTCCCCAAAGCTATTACATCGAGCCACCCTACGACACGTGGCAAGAGAATCTGTATTTCTTCAACCCTTGGAACGTCACCGGTGTCACCTTGTCCATTCCCAGCCCAGGGTACCTGGATGGAAGCGAGGCTCACTTCCAGGTCAAAAATCAGGGCTACAACCGCGCCGATCCGCTCCGAACCTTCGACATGATCTTCACCAACAGCGAAGGTCAGGTGTCCTACTTGGAGCAGATGTTCACCCAGTACAACTATGAAGGGCTCTACGAAACAGATATCGCGCCAGGCGTGTTGTCCAGTGGCGAGGGCAGCCTCGTGGTGGATCGTGTGGATCAGACCCTCTTTCGCAGCATGGTTCAGTGGTGGGATCTGCAATACGTTTCGCGCTACGAGGCCTGGAACGATTCGATCCTATTCACAAACGGCACATCCACCGGTGATCTGGAATTTGTGGTGGAGGGGCTGACCCGCGGATTCGAGAACTGGATTCTCGTGAAGAGTTCCGCCGAGCTTCCCGTGCTCTACGAATTGGATGCGCAGAACCAGGAGGGAAGCGCGGGGGATTACAGCTGCCGCTTCCGCGACCAGGTGCTTGAAGATGGCCGTTGGTGGCTGGCCGATGTCGAAACGCTTTTCCATCCCGTCATCGAAACGGCGTCCTCGGTAGCCGCCCTGGCCGATCCCGGTCCTTGGGATGTTCTGGTGATCAGCCACGAGGCTTTTTTGGGGCCCCTGGAAGATCGCTATCTGCCCTATCGCGAAGCTCAAGGCTACCGTGTGAAGTTGCTCACCGACAATGAAGTCTGGGACAGCTTCTACGGTGGAGTCCGTGAGGCAAGGGGCCTGCGCAATGCAGCACGTTTCGCCTACCAGCAGTGGGGGACTCAGGCCGTGGTCATCGTCGGCGATGCATCCAAAGACTCCCGCAGCTTGGGAGAAGATTCCTTCGAGGATTTCATGCCCGTCCACTACGTGCATGAAGTGGTGGATGGCGTGAACGAGGTGGTAGCCATGGACGAATGGTTCACCATTTTCGGGTTCAACGAATGGCCCTCTGTGGTCATGGGGCGAATCCCCGCCAGCACTACCGACGATCTTGAAATCTATTTCGACAAGGTCGAGTGCTTTGAAGCCCTGGAATCCTATGAAAACTGCGAGGCAGGCGGCGACTGGCGCTCACGCGGGCTCATGATCTCCGATGACGACTGGAGCTATGGCGGACTCGGTGATCCTTCCGAACCCGTTTACTCGGAACGTTATTTCCGAATAGGTCAGGAAGAAGCAATGGCGCGAATTGAGTCGGCTATTGTGAATGATCCCGATTGGGGCGTTCCCGGTGCCTTTGAAGCCATTCCGTTTTTCGAGGAAGTCATTACGGTTCCCTGGTACTTGGACAATCCCGGTGCCACATCCAGCGATATCTTCGAGTTTCTCAGGCCTCAACTCTGGCCGGTTTTCTCCGATAGCCTCTCCCAGGGCTATCTCTTCGCCATCATCCAGAGTCACGCCAATCGAAATCTGCTCACTCATGAAGGTCTACAGGACACCGGGAGCAACTCGGATCATGGAGATCATGAATACCTGCACAATGTAGGCATGCCCTTCATCTGGGCTGTCTTGGGCTGCCACGGCAATGCATTTGCCGATGGCGCTGAATTCCGCCGTCGGGATTGCATGGGCGAAAAGTACCTTTTCCTCGACCAGAATCGTGGGTCGGTGGCCAGCTACGCCAGCGACGGCTATGAATTCCTCTACCCGAACAACAACCTGACCAACGATTTCATGGAGATGCTCTTCTGGACCTCCCGCGAAGACGACGAGGTCGGCGTTTTCCCGCAGTGGATTCTGGGTAGCGTGATCGCGGCGACGGAGCTTCGCTATGGCGGCTACCAATCGAGCATGAGATACAATCTGCTGGGTGATCCGCTCTTGCACATGGACGGCGGTCCTCCCAAGATCCGTCTCTTCCTCGATGGTGTCGAACAGAGCAACGGCGATTCCCTTTTGGTCACCGCCGCTGAAGATACGCTTGAGGTTCTGGCCTATGTCACCGACGAGGCCTATATCAAGGACTTGGCCGTCTACGATCCGGAGCTGGGAAGCTATCCCTTCACTTTCGAAGCTCTCATCGACACTCTGGCCCATCAGGACTCGGGCGTGTCCCGCGCCTACAAAGTGGAAACTCGCATTCCCTACGACTTCACCATGAAGGGCGTGGTCGTGGAGGCCATCGATCTGTCCGGACGCGTGTCCACCTTTTCGCTTCCCAATCCCAAGTCGGTGAAGTACTTCATCGAGGGAAACGATTCTCTTGCCGAAGGGCAATGGGTTCGCGCGGAGGGCAGAATCGATATGAGGATTCGTGTTCCTCACGATGATATCGGCGCGCCGCGATTCAGCCTGCGGGCTGACGGAGAAGACACGGGCGTCTTCGCCACGGCCACTTCCGACCCCCTCAACCACGAGATCAGCTTCGATTACGAATGGGCGCCGGGCGCTCATCAGCTTGAGATACTCCTGGACGGCACGGCTGTTTACGGGGGCATCAATCTGGTGGTGGACAGCGAAGTGCGGCTCTTGTCGGGGCTGGTCTATCCCAATCCCTTCAGGGACATGGCGCTTTTCCGCTATTCCCTAACGGGACATGCCACAGGCGGCAGCTTGAAAATCTACACCGTGAGCGGCCGCCTCGTGCGCAATCTCGAGATCACCGATCTGGGTGAAGGCGCGGAGCACTGGCTCGAATGGGATGGCCTCGACCAAGAAGGCGATGCCATCGCCAACGGAACCTACCTCTTCCGCTTCGTCGTCGAGAATGTTCAGGGTGAGGAATTGGTCTGGCAGGACCGAGTGGTGAGGATGCGTTAATGGGCGAAGAGCTGCTGAAGCAACTGGCGAAGCTGGTCACCGAGGCGCGCAATCCCGAGACGGCCTATCTCGATCAGCTCGATACCCTGTCGCTGCTTCAGCGTCTCAACGATCAGGATGCCCAGGTGCCAGGCGCCGTGCGCGCGGCTTTGGAATCCATCGCAATGGCCACCGATTTCGCGGCCGCCTCCATCAGGGAAGGCGGTCGCATCATTTACGCGGGTGCGGGGACCAGCGGCCGGCTGGGCGTGCTGGATGCTTCGGAGTGTCCGCCCACCTTCGGCATCGATCCCTCGCGCGTGGTGGGGCTCATTGCCGGCGGCCCGGCGGCCCTCGTCAGGTCGCAGGAAGGTATGGAGGACAAGGCCGAACTGGGCGCCGCCGATTTAGCCGGGCTGGATCCCGGCCCCCGCGACACGGTTATCGGCATCAGCGCCAGCCACCGCACTCCCTACACGGTGGGCGTGGTGGAGGAGGCCCAGCGGCGGGGCTGCCGCACGGTGTTCATCACCTGCAATCCCCAGGTGGAAGTGCCCGGTCAGGTGGCCATTCGCCTGCTCGTGGGGCCCGAGGCCGTTACCGGCTCCACAAGGCTCAAAGCGGGTAGCGCGCAGAAGATGACCCTCAACATGATTTCAACCGGCGCCATGGTGCTTACAGGCCGCGTCTACGGCAATCTGATGGTGGATCTGGAACCCATGAGCGAAAAGCTTGAGGAGCGCAGCCGTGGGCTGATTATGACGGTGGCCGGTGTGGACTATGAGCGGGCGTCGGAGTTGCTCGAGGCCGGCGGCAGCGTGAAATGCGCTCTGCTCATGGAGATGGCCGGCTTGGATCGCCCCAAGGCGGAAGCCCGGCTGAAAGCCAGCGAAGGACACTTGCGAAGGGCACTTGAAGCCCTAGATTGACGACTCCGCCCTCCGGATTGACAGCCTTCACTGAGAGGGTGTAAATTGACTCTTCACCGTCGAGCCGCCCCCCGTGGGCGGCTCCGGTATTCCCGGCGCGATGGGCGCGCTGGTTCACGAAATCGAGGTTCCCGTGTTCTTCAAGGGCAGAGACTTGCTCTCCCTCGCCGATCTCACCGATGCGGAAATGAGCGAGTTGGTCGCCTTCGGGCGCGAACTCAAGGGCCGTTTCCACGCGGGCGAGCCCATGGACTTTCTCAGCGGTGCTCAGCTCTTTCTCTTGGACCCGGACAATCTCTTCGGCGGGTTCAATCCCCTGGCCATCGCCATGACGCAGTTGGGTGGCATCGCCACTTTGCTTGAGCCGTCGAGTCCCAGAGAGAAGCTCGGCGAAACCTGGTTGGATCGCGCGCGGCTCATGGATCTATCGGGAAATGGCTTGGCGGCGACGGGCCAGGGCGAAGACCATGGCCACGCCTTCATGGAAGAACTCGCCGAAGTTCTCAAGGCCCCCCTCTTCAACCTCATGAGCGACTTGGCTGCGCCGCTGCAAGCTCTCTCCACCTTGCTCACCTTGCATGAGCATCGGGGTGAGAAACTGGAAGAGGCCCGCGCGGCCATGCTTTGGGCGCCTCCAGGACAGGCTCAGAAAAGCACGGCACTGCCGCTTTCTTTGGCCGAGATGTTCCTGCGCCAGGGCATCAGCCTTCGCATGGCCTGTCCCTCCAGATTCCATCCCGGTGGCGAAGTCGCCGAGTATCTGGACGGTTTCCTGCCCGGCGGTTTCGAGCTCAGCGAAGATCCCGGCGAGGCGCTGGACAGCGCCGACCTGGTCTTCTCCATGAACTGGACGCCGGAAGTCGGCGCCGAAGACATTGAGGAATTGGCGGCCATGGGCAGCGAGTATTCCGATTGGAGAATGAGCTCCGAGCTGCTGTCATTGGCAGCGCCGGAAGCCATCCTGGGCGGCGGACTGCCTCAAAGTCGCGACAATGAAATTGATGGGGCTCTCCTGGACGACCCCAGGTCCATCCATGCGGAAGAGAGCGCCAATCTCCTGCACATTTCGAAAGCTATGCTGGCACTGTTCATGGATCCCGCCATTGCCGGCAGCGTCGGAGAAGAACATGACTCGACAATTCAGTGAGGACGAACTCTTTGTCATCACCCTCGGCGGCAATGCGGTCCTGCCGATGGGCCAGAGCGGTAGCATCGACGAGCAGTTCAATCTGACTCGAGCCACCATGGCCCATGTGGCCAACCTGGCCAAGACGGGCCTGCGCATGGTGCTCAGTCACGGCAATGGTCCCATCGTGGGAAACATCGTCATCCGCAACGAGTGCGCCAGTCACCTGGTGACGCCCATGCCGCTGTTTATCTGCGGGGCCGACAGCCAGGGCGGCATCGGTTTTATGATCCAGAACGCACTGCGCAACGAACTTTATATTTCGGGTTCGCCGCAGCCGGTGGCATCCATCGTGACTCAGGTTGAGGTGGATCCCAGTGATCCCGCCTTCGAAAATCCCAGCAAGCCCATCGGGCCCTTCTATCGCGAGGATGAAGCTCGCATCATGGAAAAGCAGAAGGGCTGGGTCATGAAGGAAGACGCCGGGCGAGGATGGCGGCGCGTGGTGGCCAGCCCCGAACCCAAGCGTATTGTGGAGTGGGAGGCCATCAAACAGCTCATGGAGGGCGGCATTCTGACAATCTGCGCCGGCGGCGGCGGCATTCCCGTGCGTATGAGCAAGGAGGGATTGCTCAAAGGCGTCGACGCGGTCATCGATAAAGATCTGGCCGCGGTGCTCTTGGCTCAATCCCTGGGCGCTACGGGTTTGGTTTTCATTACCGCCGTACACAATGTTGCCGTAGGATACGGAACACCCAAGCAGCGCGACCTCGAGCGCGTGAGCTTGGAAGAGATCAAAGCATATCATGCGGCCGGGGAATTTCCCGAAGGCAGCATGGGACCCAAGATGGAAGCGGCCATTCGCTTCCTGGAAGGCGGCGGCAAAGAAGCCATCGTCTGCGCTCCCGAAGCCTTGGACGATGCCGTAAACGGCAAAGCCGGCACTCGCATTCACGCATAGGAGAAACATGTCACGCCGATTTCTCATCGCATTGATACTGCCTCTGCTCCTGATTTCGGCCTGCTCCGAGGGGGAAAAGAAGAAGGTGGACAGCGATGTCCTCCAGATCGGCATGGTCTTCGACATCGGCGGCAAGGGCGATCGGTCCTTCAATGACTCGGCCTATCGGGGACTCCTCAAAGCCAAGGAAGATTTCGGCGTGAGCGTGGTGGAGTTCGAGCCGGGTCAGGATTCCGACCGCGAACAAGGCCTGCGCAAACTTGCATCCCGAGGCTTCGATCTGGTCATCGGCGTGGGATTTCTCTTCACCGAATCCATCCGTGCGGTGGGGGTGGATTATCCTGAAGTGCATTTCGCTCTGGTGGATGGTCATGTGGACGGCCTCTCCAACGTAGCCAGCCTTCTTTTTCGTGAGGAAGAAGGATCATTCCTGGTGGGGGCCTTGGCGGCGCTGCAAAGTGAGAGTGGTGTCATCGCGTTTGTGGGCGGCATGGAAGTAGCGCTCATTCGCAAGTTCGAGGCGGGTTACCGGGCGGGCGCACAGGCCGTGAGGCCTGACGTGAAGGTTCTGGTGAACTATGCCGGCGTGACGCCTTCGTCCTTTGCCGATCCGGTCAAGGGCAAGGAACTGACCCTGTCTCAGATCGGTCGCGGCGCCGACGTGATCTTCCACGCCTCGGGAACCACCGGAAATGGAGTGATCGAAGCGGCGCGGGAAAAAGGCGTTTACGCCATTGGAGTCGACTCGAATCAGAATCACATGGCTCCGGGGACCATGCTCACCAGCATGGTCAAGGACGTGGACAAGGCGGTCTACGAAACCATCAAGGGTCTCGTGGAGAAGCGATTCTCGGGTGGAATCCATGAGTTCGGACTCAAAGAGGGCGGGCTGTCCTACAGTATGGACGAGTACAACGAAGCTCTGATCCCAAGCGGCATGATCGCCATTGTCGACTCCCTGGCCCGCGAGATCATCGCCGGCCGCATTCAGGTGCCCAAGGAGTAGCGTGAAGGTCCGGCTTTCGGGGCTGAGCAAGAGCTTCCCCGGTGTTCGGGCGGTGGACGACGTATCCCTGGAATACGAACCCGGCAAGCTCTACGCCCTGGTGGGCGAGAACGGCGCCGGCAAGAGTACGCTCATGAAGCTGCTCTACGGCATGCTGCCTCCCGACGCGGGCAGCATTTCCATCGACAACGCTCCCCTTCGCTTTAAGAGTCCACAGGATGCCATCGCCCGGCGCATAGGCATGGTGCACCAGCATTTCATGTTGGTGGATACCCTGTCCGCTGCAGAGAATGTGATCCTCGGCGCAGAGCCATTGAAGGGCGGCCTCATCGACCGCAAGGCGGCCCGCGATGCCGTGCAAGGTTACGCCGATCGCTTCCATCTTGATGTGGATCCCGACGCGCCCATGGAATCCTTGTCCGTGGGCGAGGCGCAAAGGGTGGAAATCCTCAAGGTGCTCTACCGTGGCGCCGATTTTCTCATCTTCGATGAACCCACCGGCGTACTCACGCCTCAGGAAAGCCGCTTCCTGTTTGAAATCCTTCACCGCTTTACCGCCGAGGGCAAGACCGTCGTGCTCATCACTCACAAGCTCGACGAAGTTCTTGAGCTGGCCGACGAGGTAGACGTCATGCGCCGCGGCCGCTATGTGGGTCGCGTGTCAGGATCTGAGGCCACAGCCGAAGGCCTGGCCCGCATGATGGTGGGGCGGGAAGTGCTCTTTCGCGTGGAAAAGGGTGAGTCCAAGCCCGGTGCGCCCATTCTGGAACTGGACAACATCAATTTGGCTCCGGCTTCGGGGCGTCGTGGGCTTGAGAATCTGAGCTTCGCCATTCGCGAGGGCGAGATCTTCGGCATCGCAGGTGTGGAAGGAAATGGCCAGCGAGAACTGGCCGGCATCGTCACAGGTCTGCTGCAGCCCGGCGGCGGCCGGTTGCTTTTCGGCGACGAGGCTTTGCAGAAACTCACGCCTCGTTCGGCGCGGGAAATGGGCATCGCCCATGTGCCGGAAGATCGGCAGAAGACGGGTCTCGTACTCGACATGGACCTGGGTGAAAATCTCATGTTGGGGCAGGAAGATGATGCGGACATCGGGCGCGGCGGTCTGCTTTCACCGACGCGCATTCGCCGGCGGGCAAAGGAACGCATCGGCCATTTTGATCTGCGGGCTTCGGATGTGGGGCAGGCGGCTCGCGAGCTGTCCGGCGGCAATCAGCAGAAGCTTATTCTGGCCCGGGAACTGGCGCGGGAGCCTCGACTTCTGGTGGCCAGCCAGCCCACGCGCGGTGTGGATGTGGGCGCCATCGAGGCCATTCATCGCATTCTCATTGAACGCCGGGATCTGGGTATGGCCGTGCTTCTCTTCAGTTCGGAGCTCACCGAGCTTTTGGCCCTCAGCGATCGTATCGGCGTGCTCTATCGCGGGCGCCTTACCGCGGTGCTTGAGGCCGAGGGCTGCGACGAGGAAGAGCTGGGCCTTTGGATCACCGGTGCGAAAGGCGGGATCGATGTTGTTTAAACGCATCGCACTGGCCTTCTGGGAGACCCTCTGGCCGCCTCTATCTGCGCTTACGCTGACCTTCTTGGTGGGTGGGGGTATCATTGCGGCCATCGGCGAAAGCCCCATGGAAGTGTTCACTCTGCTTTTCCGTGAAGGTCTCAGCAGCTTCGACGGCTTCGCCCGCGTGCTCAACGACGCCACGCCGCTCATGCTAACGGGACTCTCGGTGGCCTATGCCTTCCGAGCGGGATACTTCAACATCGGCGGAGAAGGGCAGCTTTACATGGGCGCCTTCGCGGCCATGCTGGTGGCCACGGCTTTGCCGGGCGCCCCGCGACTTTTGGCCATTCCCCTGGCCATCCTCGCGGCGGCCACAGGCGGCGCCGTATGGGGCGCCATCCCCGGATACCTGCGTGCGCGCTTCGGTGTACATGAGGTCATCAATACCATCATGATGAATTTCCTGGCGGTGGGCATCACGGGATATTTGATGGTACATCATCTCAAGGAAAAGGGGCAGATGATTCCCCACACGCCCGAGATTCCCGAGGCCTACCAGTTCGACGGTTTCGGCCGTAGCACCTGGGGTCAAAATCTCGGCCTCGACTCGGCCAATCCTCTGGGTCCCTCACTCATTCTGGCCCTTGTGGCCGTGCTCGTGGTCTGGCTGATCTTCCGGCGCAGCGTCGAGGGTTATCGCCTGCGCGTACTGGGCCTGAGCCCCCAGGCGGCTCGTTACTCCGGCATTTCCACCGGATGGCTCACCGTGCGCGCCATGGCAGCCAGCGGTGCCCTTGCCGGTCTTGTGGGCGTGCACGAGGTGCTGCTTTATCGCCATCGCTTCTTGGACAATTTCTCCTCGGGTCTGGGTTTTCTCGGCATCGCCGTGGCCCTCATGGGACGCAATCATCCCCTGGGTGTCATGCTGGCGGCCCTGCTCTTTGGATTCCTGAACACCGGCGCTCTGGAGATCGACATCTTCACCGAGGTTCCCCGTGAGTTGGTGGTGGTCATGCAGGCCATGGTCATTCTCTTCGTGGTCTCGGCCAGCGAACTGGCCTCCCGCCGCGCCGCCCGTCGCCGAAAGGAGAAGGCCGCATGATCGCACTGGCCCTGCTCCTGGGCACCCTTCGCACGGCCACGCCGCTGCTCCTTGCGGGACTCGGCGGCATGTTCTCCGAACGCGGGGGAGTGGTGAACATCGCCCTCGAAGGTATCTTGCTGGTGGGAGCCTTCGCCGCCGCCGCCGCCACGGCCTTCACGGGATCGGCCACCATCGGGCTCATGGCCGCCCTTTTCGCGGGCATGCTTCTGGCCCTGCTTCATGCCCTGGCCACGCTTTGGATCGGCGTGGATCAGATCGTCAGCGGCGTTGCCCTAAACCTGCTGGCTTTAGGACTCACCGAATTTCTCATGTGGGTCTTCTTCGGCAGCGGCAGCAATTCCCCGCGCCTTGAATTCGGAGGTCCCTCTGGATTCTGGGGACGCTTCTTCACCGAGCTTCCGCCGCTGACCCTCTTCGCCCTGGCGGCCGTACCGCTCAGCGCTCTGCTGCTGTTTCGCACGCGTTTTGGGCTGCGCCTGCGATCGGTGGGAGAGCATCCCGAGGCGGCGGCATCTTTGGGAATTTCCGTACTGCGCATGCGTCTCTGGGGTGTGTTGCTCAGCGGAGCCCTGGCCGGTTTGGGCGGCGCCTTTTTGAGCCTCAACGCCCACTACTTCGTGAAGAACATGAGCGCTGGGCGCGGATTCATCGCCCTGGCCGCTCTCATCTTCGGCAAGTGGAAGCCTTGGGGTCTGCTGGTGGCCACCCTGCTCTTCGGATTCGCCGAAGCCCTGCAGGGGCATTTGCATGTGCCTTGGCTGCCTGTACGATTTGTTCAGATGCTTCCCTACCTGCTCACCATGATCGCCTTGGTCGGTGTGATTGGTAAAAGCCGAGCGCCGGCGGCTCTGGGGAAGAAATTGTAGCCGCTAACCGCTAACCGCTAACCGCCAGCCGCCAGCCGCTAACCGCTAGCCGCTAACCGCTAACCGCTAACCGCCAGCCGCTAACCGCTA
>CAYTPZ010000012.1:0-49166 GCA_964440095.1 uncultured bacterium
ACTGGTGAAACACGTGCTCGCCGCCCTCGGGCAAATTTGGACGCCTCACGAATTCGGAAACTGTGCTCGCCGCAAACAGCTCTTCATAGCGAGCCGCTATCTCACGGCGCTGTCTGTTCCACTTATCCAGATGACGCATCTTAACCCGCAACACGGCGGCTTGGAGGGCATCCAGTCTGCCATTGACCCCTACTTCCTCATGATGGTACCTGCGGCTCTCGCCATGCATGCGATAACTTCGCGCGCGGGCCGCCTTCTCGGGATCGCGGAAGGCGATGAGTCCACCGTCGCCGGCCCCACCCAAATTTTTGCTCGGAAAGAAACTCACAGCACCGGCATCGCCCAGTGCTCCCGAGGCACCTTCAGTGCGTCGAGCGCCAAAAGACTGGGCTGCGTCTTCGATGACCGCCAAACCTAGATCTTTCGCCCAGGTATTCAAACTATCCATGGGTGCTTGAAGGCCATAGAGATGCACAGGAATCACGGCCTTGGCCTTGCTGCTGCGCCGGCGCCAGGCATCGCCTAGGTCCATGAGATAGTCTTCATCCACATCTACAAAAACCGGCTTGGCACCCAGATGAACCACGGCCCCCGCCGTCGCGAAAAAGGTAAAGCTGGGAAGGAGTACCTCATCGCCAGGACCCACATCATGCACGGCCAGGGCGATGCGCAAAGCGTCGCTGCCGCTGGATACCCCTACGCAATCAGCAGCGCCCAGATACTCGGCCGCTTCCTTCTCAAAGTTCTGAACATTAGGACCCAGAATGAAGTACTGGCTTTCAAAGACCTCGCCCACCGCGGCCATCACTTCATCGCGAATGGAATCGAATTGTGCTCGCAAATCCAGCTGGGGAACCTTCATCCTTCACCTCGTATCGCTTGAGTCTGCCTTCCTATTAGCAAAGCTGGAGACCTATCACAAGCACCTTCAGCCTTGCCTTGGCGGCGGGAAAAGCCCATGCTCGCAATCTAATGCATCCTGACGCTTATGCCATTCTCGCAGCGCCCAGCAGCGCTGAAACTAAGATTAAGGGATCACGCTTTCTGGCCCTGGCCTTTCCCATTGCCAGCGAAAGCGAAGCCGCGGCCATACGCAGCCGCCTGAAGGATGAGCAAAAGGGCGCCAATCACTATTGCTGGGCTTTGCGCCTGGGATCCCCCGAGCAGTTACTCGAACGAAACTCCGACGATGGCGAGCCCGCCGGCAGCGCCGGAGCCCCTATGGCCCGGGCACTGAATTCCTCGGGGCTCTCCGACCTGCTGGTTGTTGTGATTCGCTGGTTCGGAGGTACGAAGCTGGGGGTGGGTGGATTGATTCGGGCCTATGGAGAGGCCACAGCACTCTCACTCGTGGACGCCAAGCGCACAGAGAGGATGCAAACCCGTAGCTTGACCGGAACCCTTCCCTTCGAGCTTGAGGGCGACCTGCGCGCTCTGCTGGCTCGCTATGAGGGTAGTATTGTGAATCTTGACTATCGTGAGGAAGGCTTTCACATTGAGCTTAAACTACCCGAATCTCTTGCGGAAGCGCTCAAAAAAAACGTCCGCGATCTGAGCCGCGGACGTCATGCACTTGTAGATATCGAGGAATCCGGCCCCTAGGGCAGCAGATTCGAATCGAGCAGGTAGTCGATTTCCATGAAGTCCGGCGGGAATTCCAACTCGGTTTCAGAAAGTGGCCCAGCGCTGAGCATGAAATCCAAATCACGGTAGGTAACCACGCGGATGGGGCCTAGATCCGGTGCCAGAAGGAAAAGCCTGCGAGGTTGGAAGACCGTCACACGTCGATTGCGCTCGGGAATGTAATTGTCGGGCAGACCCGATTCGCCGGGACCGGCATCGGGATTGCGCTGATTGGTCAGATGTACATCGAATTCGATGCCCTGCATGAGCCACTTGCAGTCTTCGATGATGGTGTCGGCCAAAGCGGGGAAGTAATCGATTTCGCCGTAGCTGAAGCGGGAATTGTAATCTACATCCTCAACGCCGACCATCTCGTGAACCAGGGAATAGGAGAAGAGAGAGTCGGGCCAGAAACGCTCGGGATCGTTGGGCGGAGAGTCGAAATCGATATCGATGGGACCTTCGAAGCCCAATGCCTCACCCATGGAAACCATTCCGGTTTCAGTACCCGTGAAATCTTCCAGGACTACTTCCCAGCGGGTCTCTCCGAACTGGACCATATCGAATGGCTCTCCGTTCCAGAACAAACTGTCATCGGCGGCATCGGAGTTTTCACCCATGTATCGGATACCCGAGGCGTTCTTGCTCAGCCAAAGCTCAACCTGGTTGATGGCGTCACCTTCGCCCATTAGTTCCGAGGAGCGAGTGCCTCTCATTACCTGCGCCGTTCCAGAGCCGGTCTCTACGCTTCCATCCATCTCGATGTGGATGTATGGCGAGTAGAGGAAATCCAGAGGGGTCTCATCGTCCCACTCAAGTTCGGCAGCCATCTGCAGGTTGTAATCTTGATAGCCGATGATACCGAAAATCAGCGGTTCGGTCTTGAGGACACGGATGAAGGTCCACCAATTTCCATCTTCCATGGGCCAGTCGCTGGAAGCGAGCGGCTTGATTACCGGTCCCGATTCGGTGGGAGCTGTGGTGGTCTCATCGGAAGAGCAGGCCACCAGGACCAGGGAAGTGACGAACAAGAGCAGAAGAAGGCGCGGCAGAAGGCCGGCTTTTCCAGACATCGCATTACCTCGAATTAGGCTCGTGGAATCAGCTGCAGCAATGTGCCGAGGGATATTAAAACAGGCACCCGGCCGGGGCAAGCCCTTTTGGTCATTCAGGTTGCATTCGGTTAAGACCCTCGCTAACCTAGCTCTATCCTCAGCCCTGGAGCCCCTATGACCCGAATTCTTCTGGTATCCAGTATCTTTCTCCTGACCCTCCCGATCAGCCTCACCGCAGAGCCTCTGCCCGATGCTCAGCGCCTTATGGGCACCGTGGAGACCTTGGCTTCCCCCGAGTTTCAGGGGCGGCTTATAGGGAGCCCTGGGAACCTCTCAGCCAGGAATTGGCTGCGCGATGAGGCCGCCACCGCTGGATTGATACCCTTGGCTGGCTGGGACAGTCCCGTTCAGGCATTTCAGGTCAGGGGTTACCGTTGGATAAATCTGCGGGCCACTCTTCATGGCGCCAAGGAAATGAGTTTCGAACTCATCGTAAAGAGCGATGGTCCTCTCCCCAAGAAGCGGGGAGCGCTCAGGCATTGGGATGTCTCGAATCCGCCCCCACTTTGTGGAGATCACGAGATCCTCTATCGCGATTTCAATCCTGCTTCAGGTGATTCGCCCTCGAATCTAATCGATGAGGCTGCCGGTGCCGGAGCGAGCGCTCTGATTCTTCTACCTCATCCCGAAGATGTGCGCGGAATGTTCAGCCGCTATCGCGCGCGGGCAGAGGCCGGCGATCTGTCGGTTCACTATGCCCCGGGTACAGAGGCGCGACCCATTCTTCTCTATGGCAGTGTCGAATTGCGTGATGCTCTGCTTCAAGGTCTTAAGGACTGGTACTTGGAAACTCCGAAAGTAGAGGTATTCAACACGCAGGGCGGCAATCTGCTCTATCGATTGCCTGGGTGTGAAGAGGGTCCTGTGCTGCTTCTGGTGGCGCACTATGATCATTTGGGTCCGGCCGACGCAGGCTTTTATCCTGGTGCCAACGACAATGCAAGTGGCGTAGCCGTTTTGTTGGAGACTGCGCGGTTGCTTTCGCAGAGGAAGTATCCCTTCGAGCTTCGCTTCCTGTTTAGCGATGGAGAGGAAGAGGGCATGCTCGGAGCAAAGGCCTATCTCGCGGACATGGAGGATCCCGAATTGGTCGTCAACCTCGACACCGTGGGACGCGCCGGGGTGAATCACTATCGCCATTTGCGCGACGCCTCGGCCATGAATCCCCAGCTGCTCATGATTTGGTCCCAGGCAGATTCCGAATCTGCGAAGGCTTTGAATGCGATCGCCACGGCCTTGGATTTCCAAGTGGAAATGGGCGAGGGGCCGGTTTTCGAGCGGGCGGGAGATCACTTTCCCTTCGCGCAGGAGGCTGTACCTTCGGTCTTCCTCTTTGGAGGTTTCCATGCAGGCTATCACCAAACTCAGGACACTGTTGATCTGGTGTTACCGGGCAAACTGGAGAAGCTCTGCGAATTGCTCAGGGATTTTCTGGACGCGAGAGCCGAGGCTCAGATTGAAAGCTCGGACCGGTAGCTATTTGCCGTTGAAGAGGTAGTCGTTCCAGCTAGGATGAAGCGATGGCTTGAGGAATCGCTGGAAGAGCACGGGCGGCAACCAGTGCGGCTCTCTCGGAACATGCTTTAGCCTCATGTCCGTTTCCGAAAGCAGCTGGCCGCCCTTCCTTCGATTACAGGGGATGCAGGCCGTAACACAGTTTTCCCAGGTGGTCGGTCCCCCACCCGGATAACTGGGCGTTTTTCGACTTTTGGGCACCACGTGATCAATGGTGAAAGGCCCCTCCTCGTCTCCGCAATATTGGCAACGATATCGATCCCGGCCAAAGAGGTTCCGCCTGTTCAACTTCACCCTCACCACTCGATAAACTCGATGCGCCACGGAGATGAGCAGGCGGATAATCACCGGCATTTTCCAGGTGCTCTGGGCGGAATGCAGATGCTGCTCCGATTCCTCCACCGCCACGGCTTTTCCCTTGCAGAGCAGGATCATGGCCCGGCGCACCGGCACTACGTTCACTGGCTGGAAGCCGGCGTCCAGAACGAGTACGGGTGTGTGAAGTTTTGTGCTTTTCATAGTCCAGGATGAAAACCCGCCCCAAATTGGATGGGTAGTCAACCAGCCTTTTGAATAAGCCTAGCGATAATGTACGGAAAGATCAATCGGAGCTTGGGGTCGGTGGCTCGGACCTGGCGTCGAGAACCTCTAGGGCCAGACGCGCGGCTTCCTTCTCGGCATCCTTTTTGGACATTCCAATTCCCGTGGCGATCACTTCGCCACCAATGAGCACCTGCACATGGAATTCCTTGGAATGGTCCGGCCCCTCGGTGTTCTCCACGCGGTATCGCGGCGGACTTTGGCTTTCAGCCTGTATCCGTTCCTGAAGCAGCGATTTGAAATTCTGAAGTTCGTCGCTGTCCAGGTACTGACTTCGTCGATCGAGAATGTACTGGGTGATGATGGGCCGCACAGCCCGAAGTTCACCGTCTAGATAGGCGGCTCCCAAAACGGCCTCAAAGCCGTCGGCCAGAATGGAATCTCTATTGGCGCCACCACTTTCCCGCTCATTGGGACTGAGCAGAATGACTTCGCTAAGGCCCAGCTCAGCCCCCACATCCGCCAGAACCTTGCGACTGGCCAGAAGGCTTTTGCGCATGGTGAGGTCGCCTTCGGCCATGTCGGGATTTTCGTTGAAAAGGGTTTCGCTGATGAGTAGGCCCAGAACCGAATCGCCCAGGAATTCCAAGCGCTCATTGCTCTTGTAACGCTCAAGCCCGCGCTCATGGACCCAGGATCGATGGCTGAGCGCCAGTACCAGAAGCTCGATTTCCTTGAATCGGTAACCAAGACGTTCCTGAAAGCCGTCCAGGTCTATGCCTGGCAACTCCGGGCCGCTGGCCCTGAGGGGGACATTTAGTATCCGTCTCAGCCATTCCAGTGCCAGAGCCGTCCTCCCTCGTTGTGTTCTAACGCCGGCCGGGATCTTTTCCCATAAGCAGTACGACGTTGTGGCCTCCGAATCCCAGGGATGTGCTCATGGCATAGTTCACATCATGATCGATGGCTGCATTGGGCACGTAGTCCAGATCGCAGTCGGGATCGGGATTCTCATAGTTGATGGTCGGCGGAATTTTTCCCTGGTCCAAGACCATAGCGGTGATGCCTGCCTCCAAGCCACCGGCCGCGCCCAGAAGGTGCCCGGTCATGGACTTGGTGCTGCTCACCTTGAGCTTGTAGGCATGGTCGCCGAAGAAGCTCTTAATGGCGGCCGTCTCCGTGCGATCGTTGAAGGGTGTGCTGGTGCCGTGGGCGTTGATATACCCCACCTGCTCCTTCTCGATGCCCCCCTCACGCATGGCCATGGCCATGGCATTGCGAGCTCCCACACCCTCGGGATGCGGCGCGGTGATGTGATGTGCGTCGGCGGTCAGACCCGCGCCCATCACTTCCGCGTAGATCTTCACCCCACGCGCCTTGGCCCGCTCGTATTCCTCGAGGATGAGAATGCCGGCGCCCTCGCCCATGAGGAATCCGTTGCGCTCGGCGTCGAAGGGCCGACTGGCCCGCTCGGGCTCATCGTTGCGAGGGCTGATGGCCTTCATGTTTCCAAAGCCCGCCACCGCCATGGGCGAGATGGTGGCCTCGGCACCGCCGCAGACCATCACGTCGACCCGACCGGCCTTGATCTGCAAGGCCGCATCCGCCAGCGCGTGCGCTCCCGTGGCGCAGGCTGAGACCACGCCGAAGTTGGGACCGCGGAAACCGTGTCGCATGGAAAAAAGCCCCGAGGCGATATCCCCGATCATCATGGGAACGAAGAAGGGACTCACCCGCCGCGGACCACGCTCCACGAGAGCGCGGTGGTTCTTTTCGAAGGTGTTCATGCCTCCGATACCCGAGCCGATGATCACACCGACCAGGTCGCCATCGGGCTTATCTTCCATAAGACCCGCGTCGTTCAGGGCTTCCTCGGCGGCCACGACGGCGAACTGTGCGTAGCGGTCCCAGATCTTCATTTCCTTGGCGTCGATCACCGAGGAAGGATCGAAATCCTTAACCTCGGCGGCAATCTTCACGGCGAAAGCTTCCGTGTCGAAAGCCTGGATGAGATTGCCCCCGGATTTTCCCGCGAGCAAATTCTTCCAGGTATCCTCACGGCTGTTGCCCACCGGTGAGATCATTCCAAGTCCTGTGATGACGACTCGACGTTCCATGTCTTCCTCCGGAAATGACGCCCTCGCTTAAGCGGGTGCGTGCTCCTTCAGATAGGTCTTCACGGCGCCCACCGTGGTCAGCTTTTCGGCGTCTTCGTCGGAAATTTCCAGACCGAATTCTTCCTCGAAAGCCATGATCAGCTCGGTGGTGTCCAGGGAGTCCGCGCCCAGATCCTCGATGAAGGAGGCACTGTCGGTGATCTGCTCCGTGTTGACGCCCAGTTCCTTCTCGATGATCGCGATGATGCGTTCCTCAATGCTCGGCATTGATATCCTCCTAGGGATGGGGCTTGAGGCCCGGTTAGTGATAATTTCCTAATCGATGCCATTTGGGATGTCAATCCCAAGTATGATCCAGAACTGAAGACTGGGGACTGGGAACCCTGAAAAGCTCACCGTTCCCAGTTCTTAGTTCTCAGTTCAACCAATCATTGCCATACCGCCGTTGACGCCGATGACCTGCCCAGTGACATAGGCCGAGGCGTCGCTGAGCAGAAAAAGGACCACGGCGGCCACATCGGCCGGATCGCCCAGACGTCTCAGGGGGATGCCGTCGAGCATGGTCGTTCGCACATCTTCGGGCAGATCGGCGGTCATATCGGTCTGAATATAGCCCGGCGCCACCGCGTTCACGGTTACGTTCCGACCGCCTAACTCACGGGCCAAACTCTTGGTAAGGCCGATTTGCCCGGCCTTGCTGGCCGCGTAGTTCACCTGCCCCGCGTTGCCGGTCTGCCCCACCACGCTGGTGATGTTCACCATGCGGCCCGCGCGGCGCTTCATCATGCCCCGGGCCACGGCCTTGCAGAAATTGTGGGTGCCGGTGAGATTCACGGCCATGACGCGATCCCAATCTTCGGCCTTGAGGCGAATGTAGATGCCATCGCGGGTGATGCCCGCGTTGTTCACAAGACAGTCGATATCGCCCATTTCCTCGCCCACCTGGGCCACCAAATTCGTCACGGCCTCGGCGTCGGAAACGTCGCAGCCATACCCGCGCACCTCATCGGTCGAGCCCAGATCCGCGGCTGCCACCACGCTGCGCTCAGGATCGGTGCCTACCAGGGCTACCCGCATGCCGGCGGCCAGCAGTGCCTCGGTGATGCCGCGGCCGATGCCCCGGGTTCCACCGGTCACCAGGGCCAGTTTTCCTTCGACTCCACTCATGCTCCGGCCTCCTTGTCTTCTTCAGCCATGGTCCATGCTTCCAAAGATTCCAAGGTTCCCACCGGACTCACCTTGGCTGCGCGATCGATGCGCCGCATGAGACCCATGAGCACCTTGCCCGGTCCCACTTCCAAAATGGGTGAATCGTCCACGGCGCGCAGGGCGGCCATGGAATCGGCCCAGAGAACAGGCTTGGTGAGCTGCTGGATGAGCAATTCGCGAAGGCTTCCACCATCGCGGGTAGGCTCGGCGGTGACATTGGGCAGCACGGGCACCTTGGCCTCGGCGAAACTTGTGGCCGAGAGCTTCTCCCCTAACTCGGAGGCGGCCGATCCCATGAGCTCGGAATGGAAGGCACCGCTCACATTGAGCCGGACCACCTTTTTTGCACCGGCTTCCTCGCAGGCCTTCATGGCCCGCTCGACGGCAGGAACGGCGCCGCTGATGACCATCTGTTCGGGACTGTTGAGGTTGGCCAACTGAACCACTTCACCCTGGGATGCTTCCGAGCAGCAAGCTTCCACGGCCCCACGTTCCAGACCCATGACGGCCGCCATGGTGCCGGGAGTTTTCACTCCGCTTTCAAACATGAGCCGCCCACGAAGGGCTACCAGATCGAGGGCATCCTCGAAAGAGAGAACCTCCGCCGCCACCAAGGCCGAATACTCGCCCAAGCTGTGGCCCGCCGTGACCGTTGCCTCCACACCATTTTCCGAAAGCCAATCGAAGGCGAGACAGCTCATCACAAGTATGGAAGGCTGCGCGTACCGCGTTTCAGTCAGCTCTTCAATGGGACCTTCGAAGCAGAGACGCTTGAGTTCAAATCCCAAACGAGCTTGGGCCGCTTCAATCTTCTCGCGTGCAACGGGCACCGAGGCGTAGAGATCAGCGCCCATGCCCACAAACTGGGAAGCCTGTCCGGGAAAGATCATGGGACGTTTCATCGTCCTCCTAAATCTGGATGAGCGCCGAGCCCCAAGTGAGCCCGCCGCCGAAAGCCACCATGAGTATCTTGTCACCCGATTTCGCCACACCCTTGCTTCTGGCCTCGTCCAGGGCAATGGGGATGGACGCTGCGCTGGTGTTTCCATACTCCTGGATGTTCTTGTAGACCTTCTCGTTGGGGAAATCCAAACGACTGGCCAGGGCATCGATGATTCGGATGTTGGCTTGATGGGGAATGAGCAGATCCACATCCGAGGCACTCACGCCCGCCTTGATCAAAGCCTCGATGGCCGCCTGACCCATGTTTCGCACGGCGTGCTTGAATACTTCACGGCCCGCCATGGTGATCTTGTTGAGTCCACTGTCGAGGTTTTCGTGAGTCAGAGGCACCGCCGTTCCACCGATGGGCGCATTGAGAAGGTGGATCAAGGATCCGTCCGAGCGCGTCCATGTGGAAAGGATGCCGTTGTCTTCCGACTCACATGACTGAAGCACCACAGCGCCTGAACCATCACCGAAGAGAACGCATGTACTGCGATCTTTCCAGTTGGTGATGCGTGTGAGCATTTCCGATCCGATGACCAAAGCGGTTTTGCCGGCACCGGAGGCCAGGAGGGCTTGGGCCTGGGAAATGGCATAGAGCCAACCCGTGCAGGCGGCGGACATGTCCCAGGCCGAAGCGTTCTTGGCGCCTAACAACTCCTGCACCACTACCGCGGTGCTCGGGAATATGAAGTCGCCGGTCACGGTGGCAATGATGATGTAGTCGAGATCTTCGGCCTGGATGCCGGCATCTTCCAGGGCTTTGCGCCCGGCCTCGGAAGCGAATTCGCTGTTCTTCTGATCGTCGGTGATCACATGCCGACGCTTGATGCCGCTGCGAGTGGTAATCCACTCATCGGTGGTGTCCACGATACGGCTGAGGTCTTCGTTGGTGAGGATCTTGTCGGGCACGGCACGTCCGGTGCCGGCAATCCTAACTCCAAACTTGGCGTCCATGCCGACTCCTTTTAACCTTCCGCTCGGCCGAGAAGTTCTTCGGTTTTCTCGGCGGTGTGCTTTTCCTGAAAACGACAGGCACTTCGAATGGCGTTCTTGATTGCTAACTCATTGCTCTTGCCGTGGCTGATAATCACCTGGCCGTTCACACCCAACAAAGGTGCGCCACCGTGCTCGGCGTAGTCGAGGTCTTTTCCCACATCCTTGAGCCCTGAGCGCATGAGAAGTGCGCCGACCTTGCCCTTGAAGGTAGAAAGCACAGTACGTTTCAGCTTGCGAGTTAAAAATCCGACGACGGATTCCGCCTGCTTGAGCACCACGTTACCGACAAAACCATCGCATACGATCACGTCGGCCTTGCCGCGGAAAATGTCCTGTCCCTCCACATTGCCTACGAAATTTACCGGCATCTCACCCAATAGTTCGTGTGCGGACACGTAGAGTTCGCTGCCTTTGCTGCTTTCCTCGCCAATGTTCAAAAGCCCAACACGTGGTTCTTCAACGCCCATGACGGCCTCGGCGAAGAGGCGTCCCATGACTCCGAACTGTGCCAGATGCTCGGGCTTGTTGTCGGAATTTGCTCCCACATCCAAGACGACACTGCCGCCTCCTTCACCGGGAAACCAGGTGGCGATAGCAGGGCGTTGAACATGGGGAAGCCTGCCCAGGTAGATCAGGGCCGCGGCCACCATGGCGCCCGTGGAGCCCGCGCTGACGATGCCCTCAACCTGGCCCGCTTTCAGATCCAGCATTCCGCGGGATATGGGCGCGTTCTTCTTCTGCCTGACGGCCCGGGCGGGCGAGTCCTTCATACTGATGGACTCATCGCAATGTACGATGGAAAAGCGATCCTCGGGCTCGCCGAGTTCGCGGAGGACCCCGGCGATTGCCGGGCTGTCGCCGTAGAGCACGATCTCAGGGGCGGAATCGAGTTCCCGCACCGCTTTGAGTGCGCCACGGACAAGAATGGGAGGACCAAAATCGCCTCCCATTACATCTAGTGCGACTCTCACGAAGCTCGCCTTAGTCCGTGTCGACCTTCATAACCTGACGGCCGGCGTACCAGCCGCATTCAGGACAGACCGCGTGGCTCGGTTTGCGGGCACTGCAGTGGCCGCACTTTACGAGGCTGGGAACGCGAGCGCTGGCCATCCACACGGCACGAGTCATGCGGGAGCGGGAGCGAGATTTTCTTTTCTTGGGAACGGCCATGCCTATTCCTACCTTTCGCCGGAGCCGGAATCATCTTCCGTCTCCATTTTCTCTTTCAAGTCCATAAGTGGGCCCCATCGCGGGTCCACCGTCGCTTCTTCCGAGGTATCCTCGTTCAGATCCGATCCCGAGCTGGAATCCAACCCGGCACAATCCTCTTGGCAGAGGAACTGCATGGGCAGGGCGAGAAGCATACTCTCGCGAATCTGATTACTGAGATCCAGATCGGCCTTATCGGCCGACAGCAGGACCACATCCTCGTTCTCGTCTTCATCCAGACCGCGAACGGCCTTGCTGAGCACAACCAGCGAAAACTCCCCATCGAGGTAGTCTTCGTAAGCCTTGCCGCAGCGGTCGCAGTGGAAGAGAAATGATCCCTCCACCTCGGCCCCGAGGTACCAACGCTCGCCGGCGGGGTTCACGTGTACGAAAGCACACACTTTTCCCTCGCCCACGCGGTCGTCAAAACCTTCGAGGACTAGTTTTCCATCGAGCCGGAAGTCCCGACTCTTATCCCTGACATCCGTAAGTTGAATCTTCATGGGTTCAAGGCGCCTGGGATGGCGGAAGGCTCATGGTAGGGTGGAAGTCCCCCATTGTCAAGGCCTTCCGCCGCCCGCGCTATCCGAAGATGATGCCCAATTCGCGCTCTGCGGAGGGGTCGGAGTCGCTGGCGTGGACCCCGTTGTTCTGCAGGCTGCGACCATGGAGATAGCGAATGGTGCCCGGCGCCGCTTCGGCAGGATTAGTAGCCCCGACCAAGGTGCGCAGATCCTTGACGGCATTGTCCTTTTCCAGCTGAACGGCCACCACGGGCCCGCTGGTGATATAGGAGACCAGCTCGCCGTAGAAGGGTTTGCCCTCGTGCTCCACATAGAATTCCTTGACCGCTTCCGCGCTCAGCTCCTTAAGCTCAAGGCGTACAATGCGAAAGCGGTTATCGGTAAGCATTTTCAGGATCTCGCCAATGACCTGGTCGGCCACCAGCTCTGGCTTGATCATGAGATAAGTCTGGTCCATGGGTCCTCACTACTTGCTTGGTGTGTAGATTTCCTGAAGAAGAGGCACGATTTGGCTGGGAATCTTTGCCACGGGAATACCCACGGAGCCCAGTTTCTCGATTTTCTCGGCGGCCGTACCCGATCCGCCCGATATAATAGCACCCGCATGGCCCATGCGCTTGCCCGGAGGCGCCGTCTGTCCGGCAATGAAGCTCACCACGGGTTTGGTCACATTGGCCTTGATGTACTCGGCGGCCTCTTCCTCGTCGGTCCCCCCGATTTCACCGATCATGACGATGGCCTCGGTGGCGGGATCGGCCTGGAATGCTTCCAGACAGTCGATGAAATTGGTGCCGATCACCGGATCGCCACCGATACCGATGCAGGTACTCTGCCCCATGCCGGCCTGAGTGAGTTGCCAAACCACTTCATAGGTGAGGGTCCCCGAACGACTCACCAAACCAACAGGACCTTCCGCCACAATGTTTCCGGGCAAAATACCCACCTTGGCCTGTCCTGGCGAAATAAGTCCCGGACAGTTGGGTCCGATGAGCCGAGCTCCGCGCTCACGGACCAGAGGCATGATGCGGTTCATATCATTCACAGGGATGCCTTCGGTGACGGCAACCAGTGTCAAGATTCCCGCCTCAATAGCTTCCTGAATTGCGTCGACCGCCATGGCCGGGGGGACGAAGATGCAACTGGTATTCGCGTCTGCCTTTGCCACGGCCTCGGCCACCGTGTCGAAAACCGGAACGTCCACCGCCGTCTGTCCACCCTTGCCCGGTGTCACACCGGCCACGAGATTGGTACCGTAGTCGGCCATCTGTTCGGCGTGAAAAGCTCCATCCCGGCCCGTGATTCCCTGAACCACCAATCGCGTGTCCTTGTTCACATAGATGCTCATGCCGCACCTCCCGCCAGTTCGATGGCTTTCTGGACGGCTTCGTCCATGGTCTCGGCGGGCACAAGATCGGTGCCGGCCAGAATCACGCGAGCTTCCTCTTCGTTGGTCCCCACCAGTCTTACCACCACCGGAAGGCCCAGATCCGTTTTCTGCTTAGCCTCGATGATGCCGCGAGCAACATCGTCGCAACGGGTGATGCCGCCGAAGATGTTGAAGAGAATGGTCTTCACGTTCTTGTCTCGTGTGATGATGTCCAGCGCTTTGACCACCTTGTCGGGATTCGAACTACCCCCGATGTCCAGGAAATTGGCGGGCTCGCCACCGTAGTGCTGGACCAGATCCATGGTGGCCATGGCCAGGCCCGCACCATTGACCAAGCAACCTACGTTACCTTCGAGCTTCACGAAGCTGAGTCCCGCTACACGGGCCTCGTTTTCCTCGGGCTCGCTCTCTTCAGGATCGCGCCAAGAAGCCAGTTCCTTCTGACGGAAGAGTCCGTTGTCGTCCAAGTTGATCTTGGCGTCGATTGCCCAGACTTCGTTGTCCGGTGTGATCACCAGAGGATTCACTTCGGCGAGAGAGGCGTCCACGTCATTGTAAGCTTTCCAAAGTTGCACAAGGATGGAAGCGATCTTTAGAGCTATCTTTCCTTCGGCAACCTGGAATGCCACTTGCCGCGCTTCGAAGGGGCGCAGACCCAGTCTGGGATTGATGCCAAACTTGACGATTTTTTCGGGAGCCGTGCGGGCCACCTCCTCGATGTCCACACCGCCGGCCGCAGAAACCATGAGCGTGGCACACTGCCCGGCGCGATCCTGCACGATGCCCACATAGAGCTCGCTGAGAATATCCACCGCCGGG
The DNA here is from genome assembly GCA_964440095.1 of uncultured bacterium. Lineage (GTDB taxonomy): Bacteria > Krumholzibacteriota > Krumholzibacteriia > JACNKJ01 > JACNKJ01 > JACNKJ01. The sequence continues at coordinate 14,003 of CAYTPZ010000012.1, forward strand.
GAAACCAGCACTTTCTTCACCGTGAGGCCCTTGAGATCCATGCCCAGGATTGCCTCGGCCTTGTCGCGCGCATCGTTGGGGTCGTCAGCCAGTTTCACACCGCCGGCTTTTCCGCGTCCGCCCACGAGAACCTGGGCCTTGACCACCACCAGACCGCCTCCAAGATCCTTGGCCGCCTGTTTCACTTCGTCGGGAGTCGTGGCAAGACGATCGTCTGGAATCGGCATGCCGAATCGCCGGAATATTTTCTTGGCCTGGTACTCGTGGATCTTCAAGAGTGCTCCTCCATCTTCTTCAGGGTCTCCGTCGTGGAGAAACCCTCTTGCATGGGAAAGCGAATAACTTCCCCGCCCCAGGAACGAATGTCCTCCGCTCCCACAATATCCTTTTCTTCGTATTCGTCACCCTTGACCAAGGCCGAAGGTTTGAGCTCGCGAATGATTTCCAGCGGCGTGTCTTCCTCGAAGATGACCACCGCATCAACAGGACTCAGATGCGCCAGGAGCCGAGCGCGCTCCGCCTCGGGATTCACCGGGCGCTTTGGCCCCTTGAGACGTTTCACCGACGCATCGGAATTCATACCCACCACCAGCAGATCGCCATGGCGTGCGGCTTCACGCAGGATGGCCAGGTGACCGAAGTGGAGCACGTCGAAACAACCGTTGGTAAAAACGATGCCCCGACCGCCCTGACGCTGCTGCTCGGCCCATTCCGATGCTTCCTCACGGCTTAGAACCCTGCCAGGCGCTGGAGTCTTTTCGGTTTCACGACCGTCGAGAATTTCGTCCAGGGCCGCGGTCATGAGCTCGTCGATGCTCGGCGCGTCAGTACCCACGCGCCCGACCACGATGCTCGCGGCCAGATTTGCCAGTCGAGCACCTTCGTCCAGCCCTGCCCCCGCTGCCATGGACAGCCCCAACACCGACACCACCGTGTCGCCGGCGCCGGTCACATCGAAGACCTTGCGAGCCTTGGCCGGGAAGCGTCGCTGCGGGGCTCCCGATTCGAAGAGGGCGATGCCGTCGGCTCCCAGTGTGATCATGAGTGCGCCAAGATCCAGGCGAGTAAGCAGACCGCGACCCACGGTTTCCACGTCTTGGTCATTGCGGATGGGCTGACCAAAGGAACCGCCCGCTTCCACCGCATTGGGCGTTACCAGGTCGGCGCCCCGGTAGGCTGAGAAATGCCCTTCCTTGGGATCGACCACTACAGGAATACACTGCACCTTGGCCTCGGCGATAAGCTCGGTGACGAGGTCATCGTTCATGACACCCTTGCCATAGTCCGAAAGGATCACGGCCTGGGAGCGCTTCAAGGCTTCCAGTGTCTTTGCACGAAGCTCGGCCAACACCGATTCGGAAAGGGGATCGCGACTTTCCTCGTCGAAACGACAGATCTGCTGACCCGATCCAAGAACCCGGGTTTTCACGGTAGTTGGGCGGCCGGCATCCTCAATAATGCCCTCCGCATCGATGCCGCGCCTGGCAAGAATTTCTTTGAGCTCCTCGCCGGTTTCATCGGCGCCCAGCACCGTGGCCAGCAAAGGTTCAGCACCCAGGGACGCGAGGTTTCGCGCAACGTTGGCCGCACCGCCCAAGCGAGCATCACGACGGGACACATCCACCACCGGCACCGGGCCTTCGGGGCTGATGCGTTCCACACGCCCTTCTAGGTAGCGGTCGAGCATGACGTCGCCCAGGACGAGCACGGCTTTGCCGCGCATGGCGTCGAGGAGATCGCGCATTCTTTGAGGATTGAGATGTACCGGATTCATGGATCCTCGCGGTGGGCTTGAATTTGCGCAAGCTAGCAAGGATGTACAGGGGTGTCAAGAAAGGGGCTGGCGGCCCGGCTCGCCGCTATGTATGCTGGAAACGAATGAGTTACGTTAACACTGATTCGGAAGGAAGGCTATGAGCCAGGACAATCCCAACGCGCCTCAGGGGCAGCGAGTTAACATCGAATTGAAGGAAGAGAAAGCCCAGGGCACCTATGCCAACGCCACGGTGGTCACCCACTCCAGCAGCGAATTCGTCTTCGATTTTGTACGGGTGCTTCCCGGCATCCAGAAGGCCCAGGTTGTGGAGCGCGTGATCATGGCCGCGCCCAACGCCAAGGCCTTTCTCGTGTCGCTGCAGGGCAATATCGAGCGCTACGAGAAAAATCACGGCAAGCTGCCCGAGCCTGCGGCCGGTGGCGGCATGAGCTTCACGCCGGGCTCGAACGTTCCCAGCTAGATCAGAACGAGAGTTTTTCCGGAAGGCCGTCCTCGTTTTTTGGGGCGGCCTTCCAGCGTTTGTGCATCCAGAACCACTGCTCAGGGTGCTCCCGAACCACCGATTCCAGAGCGGCCACGTGCCGGGCGGTGAGATTGAGAATGTCTTCCTTGCTGCCTCCACCTTCAGGAATGATGGGCGGCAGGAATTTCATACGAAACGTCGAGCCCTTACGAATGGGAAAGCCCATGAGTATGGCGGCACCGCTCTTCAGGGCGAAATGAGCGGCCCCGGGGTGAGTGAGCGTGGCCCGGCCGAACATGGGCACCGTGACCCCATGCCATCGGGCTTCCTGATCGCCTGGGAAAAGAACCGTGCCTCCGGCCCTGAGTAGTTTCAAAGTTTCCCTTAGGGCCATGCCCCGCCGCAGTATTTTCAGACCCAGCCGCTCACGCAAACGGTTCATGGCCTCATCCACACCCGGATTGGACAGATCCCCCACCAGCAGATTCACCTCGAGACCCAGATGCATGCCCATGAGACCGAGCATCTCCCAGTTTCCAAAGTGACTCATGAGCAATATGATGCCCTTGCCCCGGGCCTGGGCAGCTTCCAGGTGTTCGCGGCCCTCTACCTCTGTGGATTCGAGCACGCCTCTCCGGTGCAGTGCCGGCAATCCGAAGTACTCGAAATGGGTACGCCCGAAAACCCTATAGCAGGAGGCGGCGATGCGTCGAGCCTCAGATTTATCCAGTTCGGGACCGAAGGCGATCGCAAGATTTTCGAGCACAACTTTTCTGCGGATGCGAAGCACGTGGAAGGTGATGGCGCCCAGAAGAGCACCTTTTGCACTGATCCAACTCCAGGGAAACAGATTCCCTAGCGCGAGTCCCGCCCGAACGATTCCCACCTCAAAGCGATGCTTCATCCTCACGAAATCTCCATCAGTGTACGTTGCCACCGAGCGGCAAGGGCAGAATTTGAAAGAGCGTGCCGTCCTCGCAGCGCTGAATTTCAAACATGTGGTAACGGGCGGCGATGTCTTCCAGGGTATGGAAGTTTCGCCGATGAGGATGCGGACTCACCGCGTCGAACCAGATAAGGAAGACGGGCTCATCTCCCATCAGATACTCGGCGAAGCTGTCCAGTTCACCCGTAGGCGTTTGGCTCGTGGGATGATAAGTGGTACGGGGTGAGCGATGCGCCTCCACCCCAGCCAAGATGTATAGCGCCTCGGACTGATTGCTGAAGCACAAGCCTTCAGGCGGCGACTCGGCCATCTTCATGGCCAGGTCGCTGGCCCGCCATGAGTCGCGCGAGTAATTGATGAGACCCTCCGCCCGGGCCTGCTTCACGATCACGGCCGATTGGGCGGCCGGGTAGAGCAACCAGACACTCATGAGCAACATGATCACCCGCGCCGCAAAGCTCTTTTTGGCCTGGCTCAACATGGGGTCCAGACTTCGGAAGAGCAGGAAGAATAGCGGCGGATAGAGAGGAATGAGGTAGCGCGAGTGAATGACCTCGAAGGCATATCGACTGGATGTGTAAAGCAGGAAGGAGAGGTAGATCGCCGAGAACAGCGCGAAGACCCGCAAATCGCGGCGCGGACCCTCTCCGCCGCGACGCCAACGCAGGCTCACCCAGACGAGAAGCAGCACGATGGCCAAAAGGCCAAGGGTGGAGATCATGCCCCCCAATCGTTCGGGGATGATCCACCAGCCGGTCTGCTTGATTGCCGACTGAAGGTTGAAAATAAAACTGAAGGTCGAAGGGGATCGTTCACCCGCCGGCGCACCGGTAAGGGCGAGGTTCCGAATGATCCAGGCCAGGGGCAGCAGGGTGGACAGGAAACCGAAGAGCACCGCCCGACCTAGGTTTCGCACGAAGCCGTCTTCCTTTTCCAGGAGCAGCATGATGAACCCCGTGCCCACCAGGGTTATGCCCACATAGCGATCCAGCCAGGCGAGGCTCGCCGTGATCACCAACCAGGCGAAGTGAGAACTCTTGCGCTCCCGCGGATCCTGGCTCAGGAGGATCAGGAAAATTGTGCTCAGCAGGACGAAGAGCGGTTCGGTCCAGGCCATGAGCGAAACACGCAAGATGGGATAGGCGAAGAGAAAGAGCAGCGAAGCCGTAACTCCCAGGAAGCGGCTCTCCAAATGCCTGAGGCTCCAGCGAGAAGCTACGAAAATGATGAGCCCGAAGACCAAGGCATTGATCCAGCGAGCGGCCGTGGCATTTTCCAAGCCGAGTACTTGGGTCCCCGTGATCAACAAGGGAAAAAGTGGCGGCCACGATGTGTAAGCTTCGCCGTCGTAGCGCGTGAAACCTTCGCCTTCCAAAAGGTGATCGGCCACAGCGAAGTAGCTGGCCGTGTCGCTGGTCACTCCGGCCCCGTGCGGCGCAGTGGCTAGACCCACCATGACCAGGCCGATCAATCCCAGTAAGAGTGGCAACCAGAGGGGCAATCCTTTGGACTCGGGCATCACGATCCTCCATTTGGGGTGCCCCGCGATACTGCGAAGGATGCCTCCATCTGGCAAGGATGAATCGTCTAAATGGATACCTTGAATCGACCTCCGGACAGTCGCCTCACCTGCCCTTCTCGCTCCCAGCATTCCAGGTTTTCGATACTACGGGTAAGGGTCCAACCGCTGCGAAGGGCCAGAGACTCCAGATCTTCCACCCCTTCCTCTCGGCAGCGCTCGGGGCTCCAGGGCTTGCTCATTTTGGGACCGGCGCCCCATTTGAGGAGATCGTGAACATCCTGCAGATTGCGAATAGGCTCGGCCCCTTCCTTGAAAAGCTGATTGCTTCCCGCCGCAGCCGGATTCATCGGATTCCCCGGCACCACGCCCACTCGTTTTCCCAGGTCGAGGCTATGGATGGCCGTACTTCGGGCGCCGCTCTTCTCTCCGGCCTCCACCACGATGGTTAGATCGGCCAAAGCCGCGATAATTCGATTGCGCCGCGGGAAGTGAAATGGCAGAGGCCTGACTCCCGGAGGGAACTCACTGATCAGCGCTCCACTTTCCAGGATGCGTCCGGCCAGGCTTCGATGTTCCGGCGGATAGATTCGGTCCAAACCACCACCCAGAATTGCAATCGTCCTTCCGCTTTCCAGAGCGCCTTCGTGTGCCTCCCCATCAATTCCGCGAGCCAATCCGCTGACAACCGTTACACCTTCACCCGCCAAAGCTCGGCCAAGCATTCGCGCCATCTCGCGGCCCTGTCGACTGCAGCGCCGCGAACCCACCAAGGCGATGCACTTTTCCAGGGACGGAAGTTCACCAAGTACAAAAAGGATCGGAGGCGATTGAGTAAGATTGTTCAGAGCCTCGGGCCAAGGGGCTTCACCTGACAGGAGCAGGTGCATTCCCTTGGCGGCTGACATCTCGGCCTGGGCTCTGAGGATTTCGGGTGGCGGAATCTGAATCGCGCTTCCTCGTCTCAGACCTTCCAGAAGAGCCGGAGCCGCTTCGAGCTTCAGACCCTTATCGGGAAAATCCTTGGGCGAGTAGAGCAGTCGATGAGAAAGCTCTAGTAGCTCGTGAGTGATGGGAATAGGCATGCGCTGAATGGGGCAAGGAAAATGCCACAAGATAAAACTTGCCGTGAACCCCTATCCGCCAAAGGCCTTAGTAAATGCGTCAAACATGGTTACGGAATGCCAGGACATTGACTACATGCGTGGCATCACCATGAAGACAGCACTTTCAGGAAAGGCGACGATGGGCTCCAGCCGATAGAACTCGAGCAGTTCTTCCAAACTGTGATAATTCACCCTCGCTCCCGTGCGCGGAAAATCGGCGATCCACACATAGAAGACCGGGCGATCCTCCTGGAAGATGGCGGCGAAGTCATCCAGTTCGGTGGTTGGCGTGCGACTGGTGGAATGAATCCAACGCCGAGGTGCCAGGCGCACAGGCAGTCCCGTATGGTAGTGCACCGCATCGGCGCCATTGGAAATGTAGATGGCCTCTTCCGGCGATCCTTCGAGCCATTCCCAAAGGGGCCAACCCTGATAATCGAGTGCGCTGAAGGTATCGATCCCGATATGGCGGGCTCCCATGATACGTGCCAGGCTTTGGGACGCGGGCCAGGTCAGCCATGCGATCATCAATATGGCCGCAAGATTTCTCCAGAGGCGGCGATTCCATCCTTCGAAAAGATGGTCGATGAGTAGCGCGACCCAGAGCAGCAACGGCAGAAAAACCGGCAACAGGTAGCGAGAGTGAATTGCCTCGAAGGCATATCGTGAGGAGGTGTAAATGAGGAAGGCGAGGTTCAAGACAATGAAGCATTCCAGAATCCTTAGAATCTTCCCTTGAGTCTCATGTTTGCGGCGACTCCAGCGGACGAAAAGCAGGATGGACAGCAAGACCGCAAGGAGCAGGCTGGGAATGACAGGACCCCAACTCTCATGCAAAATCCACCACGCCAAATGCTTCACCGTGAAGCGCAGGTTTTGAAAGAGGCCAAAACTCGAGGGCGATCGCTCGCCGGCCAACTGCCCCATGACCATCAGATTGCGAATCAACCAGACAAGTGTCGGCAGCGCGGCAAGCATCCCAAAGACGAGGGTTCGCCTAAGTCGCCGGGGCCAGGTAAAATTTCCCGACAAGAGAATGAAGATTCCACCCACCGCGACCACCGTCACGCCTACGTAACGCAGTGAGCAAATTGCCGCGGTCAAAACGGCCAGCCAGACCAGCGATCCCCAGCTTTTCCCCTTGGCGACCCATGGCAGCCTTAGAAGAAAGACCATCACAAGAAGATTGAAAAGTGGTTCGGTCCAGGCATGAAGAGCGACATCCTGGAGAGCGAAGTGCAGCAGAATAATCAGAGAAGCCCAATGCGCCACGAATCGGTATCGCAAGTTCAGAAGCAGCCAACGACTTAGAATACCGAGCAGCAGTCCTACCGATAGCAAATTGATGAGCAGGGCGGTGACTTCGCAGGACAATCCTATTTTCAGACCGGCCGCCAAAAGCATGGGATAGAGCGGCGGCCAACTGGCGTAGGGATTCCCGTCGTGCTGAAGGAAACCTTCACCGCGGGCGAGGTTTGCCGCTGTGGAGAAATAGTCTACGCAGTCGCTGGTGACGCCGATGCCGAAGGGTTGGGTGGCGAAAAAGAGAATGGCGGCGGCGGCAAGGCCCAAAAGCCAGGGTAGCCAGCGCGCGCTTGAAACTTCGGGGGGAGCTTCCATGCGTCGCTCCTAGAGGGTGGGGATGGGCGAATCTTCCTTCTCTTCGGGAGGATGAACGAAGCGGTCCATTTCACGCAAGAGTTCATCGAGGCCACGCCGGGCCACCGAAGATATGGCCAGAAAAGGAATCTTCTTTTCGAGTCCTTTGGGCCTGGAGGGCGCTTCATCGCCCAGCAGATCGATTTTGCTGAGACAGAGCACCCGCGGTTTATCGAGCAAGGCCACGTCGTGCTTTTCAAGCTCACCGAGCAGGGTCAGATATTCCTCAACAGGATCATCTCCCGCCGCATCCACCAGAAAGAGCAGCACGCGCGTGCGCTCGATGTGGCGAAGGAATTCTTTACCCAGGCCCTTACCATCGCTGGCCCCTTCGATGAGACCGGGAATATCGGCCATGACCAGGGAACGGAAATCGCCGGTGCGCACGATTCCCAGGTTCGGTTCCAAGGTGGTGAATGGGTAGTCGGCAATCTTGGGGCGCGCATCAGACACGGCCGAGAGCAAGGTCGATTTCCCCGCATTGGGAAATCCGACCAGACCCACGTCGGCGATGAGCTTGAGTTCCAGTTCGAGGGTTCTCTCCTCGCCTTCCTTGCCGGGTGTGGCCCAATCTGGGGTTTGACGCGTGGGCGTTTTGAACCGTGCGTTGCCCTGCCCACCCTTGCCGCCTGCGGCCACCACAACCTGTTCGCCGTGCTCGGTGAGGTCGGCGATAAGCTTGCCCTCTTCGGCATCTTTCACCACGGTTCCGCAGGGCACGCGAATAATCGTGTTGCGGCCGGTCTTGCCCGTTTTGTTGGCACTGCCGCCGGGCTGCCCCTTTGTGCCTTCGTAGATTTGCTGGTAGCGGAAATCCATGAGCGTGTGAAGCTGGGAGTCGACTTCCAGGATCACGTCACCACCCTTGCCGCCGTCGCCGCCCCATGGACCACCCCTTGGCACGAAACGTTCACGACGGAAGGACACAAGGCCATCGCCACCTTTACCACTGCGCACTCTTATGACGACTCGATCGATAAACATCAGCGGAGGAACCGTTCGAGGCGGGTGAATCCATCTTCAAGATCGGAATCGGAAGCAGCGAAGGACATTCGCACCCAGTTGTTCATGCCGAAGGCATCACCAGGCACCAGGGCCAACCCTTCATCTTCAAGCAGGTGAGCACAGAATTCCTGGCCGTCTTTCCAGCCGCGTTTCTCAAGTACCGAACTGCTGTCGAAGAAGAGATAGAAAGCGCCTTCAGGCTCGACGAAGGGCATGCCGAGTTTGCTCATTTTCTCCACCACGTATTCGCGTCTCTTGGCGAACTCCGCCCGCATGGTGTTAACGCTGTCCCAGCCTTCGCTGACGGCCTTGATGGCCGCACGCTGACTGATCTGGCAAGGGCTCGACAGCGCCTGGCTCTGGTACTTGGCCAAGGGTGCTATCACCGATTCGTCGCCGATGGCATAACCCAGTCGCCAGCCGGTCATGGCGAAGCTCTTGGATACACCTGTCACCACCACTGTGCGCTCGGGCATCCAAGGCGCAATGGTGTAAAGACTCTGGTGCTTCTGCTCTCCATAAACCAGGTCTTCGTAAATCTCATCGGCGATGACGATGAGATCGCGATCGCGCACCACTTCCGCAATGGCTTCCAGTTCGCTCTTGCTGTAAACCGCTCCCGTGGGATTGGTGGGATTGTTCAGCAACAAGATTTTTGCACCCTCGGCGGCCGCATCCAGCTCTTCCGCCGTGAGCTTCAGACGATTTTCATGGCGCGTTTTTACCGGCACCGGCACGCCACCACGCATCTTCACCATGGCCTCATAACTCACCCAGAAGGGCACGGGGAAAAGAACCTTGTCACCGGGATCCAGAAGGATCGACATGAGGTAGTAGATGATGGGCTTGGCGCCGCTGGATGCGCAGACATTGCAGGCTTTCAGTTGGACGCCCCAGCGCTCGGAGTAGAGCTCGGCGACCGCATCTCGAAGCTTGGGTTCGCCGGCGGCGGCGGTGTAGCGCGTAGCTCCGCTTCGGATAGCCTCGATACCCGCTTCGGCCACCAGTTCGGGTGTGCGGAAGTCGGGCTCGCCGGCGGTAAGGGAGACGATATCGCGTCCTTCAGCCTTCAGGCGATTGGCCAGGGCCGTCACGGCCAGGGTCTTGGAACCTTCGATGTTGGCGCCCACATGGCCGAGCTTGTCGGCGAAGCGAGGTTTCAGAGTTTCGGTGCGATTCATGTCACGGGTCCCTTTCCCATCTCGGTCATCATTTCCAGTACCGGGGCCGTCACGAAAGGTGTGAGGTCGCCGCCATATTCCCGAATCTCCTTCACCAGCGAACTGGAAAGGTAGATGTACTTTTCGCTGGGCATCATGAAGATGCTCTCGAAACGATCCAGCAATTTTCGATTGGTTAGCGCCATGACGAATTCGTATTCGAAATCACTGAAAGCGCGCACCCCACGAAGAATTGCGCTGACGCCCAGTTTTTCAACCTGCTCGGTGAGCAGAGTATTGAAGGACAGAACCTTCACGTTGTCCAAGCCGACCACCGCTTTTTCCGCCAGCTTGACCCGCTCTTCCAAGGAAAACAAGGTAGTCTTTTCCTTGTTGTCCGCCACCGCGACCACAAGCTCGTCGCAAAGAGGCATGGCGCGTCGGATCAAGTCAAGATGACCGCGCGTGGGCGGGTCGAAAGTGCCGGGATACATCCAACGGTTCATCGTTTTCCTCCCCGAAAGAATGTCACCTGGGTATCGCCGAAAGACATCACTCGATGGAATTCGAGGCCATCAGGCGTTGCAATTTCTTCGCCGCCGACCGATTCGAAACTCACCATCCCCACTTCGGATGCATGAAGTTCTGCGAGAAGCTTCAGGCTAATGAGTCCCTCTTCATCGCCGTAGGGCGGATCCATGAGCACCAGATCCGCGCCTCCTTCCGGCCAGTGATTTCTAAGATAGTAACGCACCTTCTCCTTGAACACCTTTGTTTCAATGCCTTCATTTCGAGCGGCCTCCAGATTGCGCTTGAGGACGTCCATACTCCTTCGTGATAGCTCCACGAAATGCGCCCGCTCAGCCCCTCGGCTCAAGGCCTCCAGGCCCAGGCTGCCGCTCCCTGCGAATAGATCGATAACCATCCCGTCTTCAAACTCATCCTGCAACACGGCGAAGAGGCTTTCGCGCACCCGGTCGGTGGTCGGGCGGGCGCCGTTCTTGGGGACCAACAGGCGACGGCCCTTCATGCGGCCGGCGATGATTCTCATTCCAATGCCTTCCTCTCTGCTTCCAGAAGGGCTTCATGAATGCCCTCACACAGCTTGTTCAGCATGTCGCCGAGGCCGTTGTGATCCACCTCGCGAATGTCTTCCACACGTTGGGCCACCTGTTTGTACAGGGGACGACGACGCTCGAAAAGAAGCTGCACGTTCTCGTCTTCCTGCTCAAGCAGCGGACGGCTGTGTCGTGACACTTTCTTGAGCCAGGGTGCCAGGGAGTCCCAAGACCAATCCAGAAAAACCGTGAAGCCGTTTTGAAGCAATTCCCGATTGGCCGGCGTTTCGATTACGCCGCCACCTGTAGCCACCACGAAACCATCCAGCTTCACGATTTGCTCCAGGGCTTTGTTCTCGCGCTGGCGAAATTCCTCTTCTCCCTCAGCTTCGAAGATCTCTCGAATGCTCATACTGGCCTCGGACTCGATGATCCGATCGAGGTCGCGAAAACTGCGCCCGGAGTATTCCGAGAGGAAACGCCCCAGGGTGGATTTCCCCGAGGCCATGAAGCCGACTAAATAGAGATTCATGGGATGAAAATTAGCGGGATTGTGGATGTTTGCCAAGGTATTAACTGAGGACTGGAGACTGGAGCCGCGATGATTGCGTCGATGAGTCCCAGCAGGATCTTCCGATTAATCCGCCAGGCGGTTACAAGCTCCTCACGCATGCTACCTCTTGGCGATCTGCCGCAGGTGACGCTTCCAGGCCGCCCTCAGATCTTTCAGAGTCACGGCGCCGAATTGTTCCAGAACGGCATCGGCCAAGATCAAGGCCGTCATGGCTTCGGCCACCACTCCCATGGCCGCCACCGCCGCAGCATCGCTGCGCTCGCGAAGAGCTTTGACCTTGCGGCCGGTTTTCACGTCCACCGTATCCAGAGGCTGCATGAGGGTGCTGATGGGTTTCATGGCCGCGCGAATGAGCAGGGGCTGGCCGTTGCTCATGCCGCCCTCGAGTCCGCCCATGCGATTGCCGCTGCGAGCATATCGTCCTTGTTCTGCGGAGGTCTTTTTTCCCGCGGGCTTGATGCTGTCCATGACGCGGCTGCCGCGCATTGTGGCATTCTCGAAAGCCGGTCCGATCTCCATTCCCTTCACGGCAGGAATGGAAAGGATGGCCTGGGCCAGGCGCGCGTCCAGGCGACGATCCCAATGGGTGTAGGTGCCGATGCCGGCGGGCAGGCCGCGCACGATTACTTCTCCCACACCGCCGAGGGTATCGCCCTCGCCCCAGACGCCCTTGATGGTCTTGCGCATGCGATCGTAGCTTTCGCCGTCGGCCACATGCAGATCGTTGGAGGCCGCTTCCATTTCCATCTTGTCCATGTTGTCATAGTCTGGATGGCAACGCACGCCGCCGGTGAGCAAAGTGTGGCTGAAGAGCGTTACGCCCAGTTCGCCCAGCAAGATGCGCGCGATGGTTCCCGCGGCCACGCGCGCGGCGGTTTCCCGCGCCGAAGCCCGCTCGAGAATATTGCGAATATCCTCGGTGCCGGTTTTCAGGTAGCCCGCCAGATCCGCGTGGCCGGGACGCGGCTGTGTAACCACTTCGATTTTCTTCTTGGACTTGGGCATGGCCAAAGGGTCCATGCGGCCGATCCAGTTCACGTGATCCTTGTTGCCGATCCACATGGCGATAGGCCCGCCCAAAGTCACGCCGTGGCGCAGGCCGCCGCTGATACGCACGCGGTCGGTCTCTATTTTCATGCGCCCGCCGCGGCCGTAGCCTTCCTGGCGCCGCGCCAGTTCAGCGTCGATAACCGCCGGATCGATCTTCAGGCCCATGGGCATTCCCTCGAGAATGGCCGTGAGGCCCGGCCCGTGGGATTCGCCTGCGGTGAAAAAGTTCAGGTGCTTCATGGCAACTCCTAAGATCAGCAATAATCAGTGTTTCGACGCAACAGCTCTAGTTGTACAAGACCCAATCCACGCCCAGCGTAATCTCGCGACCCGGCATGGGATAGCCCTCAATTTCCTCGCCGCCACGATGCAAAAGGTCACGCATGCGCCACCAGAGGCGCCCGTCGAGAATGCGAAGCTCCGCGGTAAGATCCCAGGTGACCAGGGTCTCGGCCGCATCCCCCCAGCGAATCTCCACCGGCGAGTAGATGCGCCAGTGCCCGTCTCCCTCGGCGATACTGCGCAAGTAGTCAAAGCCCATACGGGCTCTGTTTGGATAACGCAAACCCGTGGACGCATCTTCCCCAAAAGCGCTTTCCAGGGTCAAGCTACCCTCAAGTGATCCAGGGGGCCGAGAGCGACCACCGCCAAGCATGGCGAAAAAGGTATCGAGGGTCCAGTCCATCCAGCGGGCAGGTCGCTTCACTCGAGCGCGGCCCGAGAAATTCAGAGAGCCGCCCGAGCTGTGGGGCGACTGAACCCAGGTGGAGTTTTCCGTGTCCAAGGTCCAGACCTCACCGGCACCATGGCCGAGCAGGCCCAGGTTCCAACTCCAGCTTTGGGCATAGGCGCCTAAACTCAATCCGCCCCGCAGGAAGTCACGGGCGCTGCCCTCTCCCGGCGCAATGACCCTACCCGGCCACAAGACTTCCGTGTCGAGTCGATCATAGGCCCAGGCTTCCTGCTGTCGCCCTCCCGTTGCGAAAAGCTCTACGCGCATGGGCCTATTTCTGAACGGTCTCGAAAGATTCAGCTGATACTGGTAACCCGCTTCGCTGCCCGCTTCCTTATCGAAACGCAGCCCCGCCGAAGGCATAAAGCCGAGGGCGCGTGGAAGCTCCCATTTCAAAGCGCCATAAGCGCCGCCCACTTCATCCAAAAGTGGAAGCTCACCGTTTTCCTTCCAGGACGGATCCCACCAGTGGCCCCCAGCGAAAGCTGCAAGGCTATTGATCCCCAACAGCCCTTTTCGCTTTGCCCAGCGAAGTTCAAATCCCAACGCGCCCGACCGGCTCAACTTGGAGTTGTGATCGATACTGCCCTGGGCGAAGAGAAACTCGCCGAAGGGAGTTTCCGGTGCGGCCAAAGTGAAACGATAGAGTTGGCCAACATGATTGTCGCTGGAACCGCCCGATAGCGCGAAGGACGCGTCGGACTGCAGCAGTTGAAAACTCATGGGGCCGGCCGCGCCGCCGTGGAGATCCAGGCGTGTAATCAAGGAGCGCCACTGGCTGCTGGAGACTTCGGGATAGGTCCCTCCCTCTCCCGTTCTCTCGGAGAAGGTGGACAGGGATCGATCATAGCTGTCCAGGGCAATGGCCAGGGCTAATCCACCCGGCGGCGTTTCCACGGAAAAGCGAGTGGTCCAAGGTTCGCCGATCATAAGTGGACAGATGTGGAAGTTTGCCCGCGCGTTGCGACCACCATGTCTGCGCGTCATCACTCGCAGCACACCCGATGCGCCGGCCGATCCAAATTCCAAGGTGGAAGGTCGACGGGAAAACTCTAGTCGGTCAATGAGCGCCAGGGGAATGTGAGGTACCTGGTTTTCGCCGGTCCAAGGATCGCGAGCGGGATAGCCGTCCACCACGATGAGAATTTCATCCATGGGCCACGGACCGGATGTGGCGCGAAAGGGAAGTGCGGCGCCGCCGAAGCTCTCCACGCGCATGAGAGGCGATTCGCGCAGCAATTCTTCCAAGGTGTTTGCATGAAGCACGCGCAGCGTTTCGCCTTCCATAACCCAGGAAGCGGGATCAGGGATTTCCTCCCCTACTTCAAGTGCCCAGGTCATGCCGGCGATCAGAAGAAGAATGAGGGTGAGTCTCATCGGCCGCTCCGGGCTTCTAGGCGCCTAAGCTGCTGAACCATGGGCGCGAGGGCAGTGAGGAAAACGATTAGGTTGAAGATGAATCCCCAGCTGGTCATGAGAAGTCCCAATGCAACCCAACCCTGCCAGTTCCCACCCGAGCTCACGGCGAAGGCTAGCGTGGGAAAAATGGGCAGGGCCAAAGCCGCCAGGGCCGCGAATGGCATCAGCAGAATTCGACCACTGATACCCTGCATCCGAGTGGGCGGCATGACTCGCGCGAAGACCGATCCCAAACATGATATGAAGATACCCGCCAACAACTGAGCCGCCAGCAAGGGAGGGAAAACAAAACTGGAACCATAGGGATTCATGCCGAAGTAGAGCAGCACCGCCAGGACGGAGGCGGCCATGCCGGCGGCAAAGCCCAGGGCGTATCCGGCCATGAACAGGCTGAAGGTCACCAGTTCAATGTTCGGGATGGGTGAGAAGAGAAAGCCCAAGGCGGCGGCGAGGGCTGCGAAGAGCGCAACGCGAGCAGGCCGGCGCATGGGTAGATCTGCGGTGAGGGTCATCATAGGGCGAAGCTAGAGCAGGCGCTGGCTTTGGTCAAGAACGGGGACGGCGCGCCTTGAGCGCTTCGAGGGTTTCCGCGCTCACGCCGCAGCTACCAAGGATCTTGGCTGTGTGCCCGGGGGCGTGGAAATCGCTGCCACCGGTGGCCACCAAACCCAGTTCCCCAGCCAGGGCACGGAGTTCGGCCCGCTGCCAGAGGCTCTGGGAGGGATGATCCACCTCAAGGCCCGCCAAGCCCAGATCCAGAAAACGGGGCAGCACCTTTTTGTAGTCCACCAAGCTGGGATGAGCCATGACCGGCACCGCGCCGAATTGCCAAAGCAGGTTCATGCCCCGCTCGGCATCCATGAGGCTCTTGGGCTCATAGGCCGGGCCATCATTGCCAATATAAAGGTCGAAAGCGGCCTGATTGCTTCCCACATGGCCCGCCTCCACCATAGCCGCAGCCACATGTGGGCGCCCAAGCTCGCCGCCGCCGGCAAAGCGGAGCACGGCTTCCATGTCGATGGGCTTGCCGATGGTTTCGAGCTTGGCCACCATTCTCTCGGCCCTCTGCTTTCGCATCTCGCTGATCTCGGAAAGAATCGTGCGTAGCTCGGGCACCGGCTGGATGAAGTAGCCCAGCATGTGCACATCCTGGTCACCCTCCTGAATGGAAAGCTCGATGCCATTGATGAACTCGAGCCCCTCGGCTTCGGCCAGTTGTCGGGTCTCATCCAAACCCTCGACCGTGTCGTGATCGGTGAGGGCGATACCGTTCACCCCCACCTCCACCGCCAACTTCACAAGTTGAACAGGGCTGAAGGCGCCGTCGGAGGCGGTGCTGTGCATGTGCAGGTCGTAGCGCAAAAGATGCCTTTCTATGAGTGATCCCGAAGTTCTTCGGTCCTGTACTTCACTTCTTCCCCGCTTGTGAACACGCGCGCCACCGAGGGGAATCCCATGTGATAGGGAAGCTCGCGATAGTCTGCCGCGTCGTGAATGAGCAGGTCGGCGCGCTTGCCTGCCACGAGGCTGCCGGCATTTTCACCTTCACCGCAGGCCCATGCCGCATTGTGCGTGGCGGCAGTAAGAGCTTCGGCGGGAGTGAGTTTTAGCGCGCTGCAGGCCAGGGAGAGTACAAATCCCATGGATTCGCAGGCCGAGCTGCCCGGATTGAAATCTGTAGCCAGGGCCGGAGCCACGCCGGCCTCGATCATTTCCCGCGCGGGTGCAAACTCGGTAGTTGCGAGACCTAGGCTGGTGGCTGGCAGAAGCACGGCCACCGTGTCGCTGGCGGCCAGAGCGGCCATGTCGCCAGCCGCCATGACAATGAGATGATCCGCACTCACGGCGCCCATCTCCGCCGCCAGTGCCGCGCCGCCGTATCCGGCTTCGATCTCATCGGCGTGAATCTTGAGGCCCAATCCTGCATCCTTCGCTGCCGCGAGAATGAGCCTGCTCTCTTCCAGGGTGAAAACCGTGGGCTCGCAAAAGACATCCACGAATCGAGTAATGCCCTGGGCCGCAGCCTTGGGTATCCAGTCCTTGCAAATCTCGTCGATATACATGCGCCGGCTCTCACCACGATGCTCGGCGGGAATCTCGTGAGCCCCAAGGAAGGTGGGCACCAACTTGGTCGGCGATTCGCCTACAAGGCGCTCGATGAGGAGCATAGCCCTCAACTCTTCCTCGATGGATAGCCCGTAACCACTTTTTACTTCGATAGTTGTAGAGCCGGCCATCAGCATTCGCTTTAGGCGGGGACGACTGAGGTCCAGCAGTTCGGCATCATCCCGCTCACGGAAATCGCGCACGCTGGCGTGAATGCCTCCACCAGCCGCTGCGATCTCGGTGTAAGGACGTCCCGCCACGCGCATGGCGTATTCGCCGGCGCGGTAGCGTCCGAAAAGAGCATGGGTGTGAGGATCCACGAAACCCGGCGTCACCAAAGCACCGCTTGCGTCAACTTCCCGAGCGTCCGAGTCCAATTCAAGCTGGGGAAGCAGCGTATCTTCCTGCCCGGCCGCCACGATCTTGCCCTGGAACGCGGCCACGCAAGCACCTTCCACCAGACCGATGTCCGCCAGTGCCTCGCCACGCCGAGGGCCCTCCGGCCCGACCATGCTTACGAGTTGCCCCGCGTTTCGCAGCAGAAAGTCCGCACGCATCAGTCCTCCAGCATGGGGATCTGCACTCCCCGTTCCTTGGCCACTTGAATGGCCCGTTCGTAACCGGCGTCGGCATGGCGCATGACGCCTGTTCCCGGATCGCCGGTGAGCACGCGGGAGAGGCGCTCCTTCGCTTCAGGCGTTCCGTCAGCCATGATGACCATGCCCGAATGAATGCTATTGCCGATGCCCACGCCCCCGCCGTGATGCAGGCTCACCCAGGTGACACCGTTGACGGCGTTGAGCAAGGCATTGAGCAGAGGCCAATCGGCAATCGCGTCGCTACCGTCCTTCATGCCCTCGGTTTCTCGATATGGACTCGCCACCGATCCGCTATCCAAATGATCGCGACCGATCACGATGGGAGCCGTGACTTCACCCGAAGCGACCAGCTCGTTGAAGGCCAGGCCGGCCTTCTCGCGCTCTCCATAACCCAGCCAGCAAATGCGACTTGGCAAACCCTGTAAATGAACCTTCTCGCGGGCCATGCGAATCCAGCGGGCCAGGGCTTCATCATCGGGGAAAAGTTCGAGAATCTTCTCATCGGTTTTACGAAGGTCTTCGGGATCACCCGAGAGCACGGCCCAGCGGAAGGGGCCCTTGCCTTCACAGAACAGAGGCCGGACAAAGGCCGGCACGAATCCCGGGAAATCGAAGGCCTTCTCTTCGCCGCCCTTCACGGCGCCGCCACGAAGATTGTTTCCATAGTCGAAAGTGATGGATCCGCGTTCCTGCAAGGTCAACATAGCGCGCACCTGATCGGCCATAGAGGCGTATGCGCGCTTTACATGTTCATCGGGATCGCTCTGGCGCATTGCGATGGATTCGGCCAGGCTCATTCCGGAAGGCACATATCCATTAAGAGGATCGTGAGCACTGGTCTGGTCGGTGACCAGATCAGGCGTGATGCCGCGCTCAACCAGGGCCGGGAAGACTTCAGCCACATTGCCGAGCAACCCCACCGACAGGGCTTTACCCGCGGCCTTGGCTTCGTCGCAAAGGCGCAGAGCTTCGTCGAGATCGGTGGCTTTCACATCGCAGTAACGATGCTCGATGCGCCGATCGATGCGATCCTCGTCCACTTCCACCACCAGGGCCACGCCTTCGTTCATGGTCACGGCCAGGGGCTGGGCGCCGCCCATGCCGCCCAGTCCACCGGTGAGGGTAAGGGTACCCTTGAGCGTTCCGCCAAAGTGCTGCTTGGCCGCCTCGGCCAGGGTTTCATAGGTGCCCTGCAAAATGCCCTGGGTTCCGATGTAGATCCACGAGCCGGCCGTCATCTGGCCGTACATCATGAGCCCCTGTTTCTCAAGCTCCCAGAATTTCTCCAGGGTGGCCCATGCCGGCACCAACTGACTATTCACGATGAGTACGCGCGGTGCATCTTCATGGGTACGAAACACGCCCACGGGTTTGCCAGATTGCACGAGCAAGGTGTGATCATTCTCAAGTTCAAGCAGACTTTTCACAATGGCCTCGAAGGCCTCCTGGTTACGCGCTGCCTTCCCACGACCGCCGTAGACAACGAGTTCCTCAGGAATCTCGGCCACTTCAGGGTCTAGGTTGTTCATGAGCATTCGCAGGGCGGCTTCTTGTGCCCATCCCTTGCAATGGAGTTCAGTGCCGCGTGGCGCACGAACCTTTCCGGGCCTAAGATCCAGTTGATCGGTATTCATGGTTCCTCTCAATCGTCACGGGCCGCGTCGCTCAAAGCGCGCGGCTTGCTCACATACCAGTCGTGAAGTTCCTGCCTGAAGCTGGTTTCGTCGAAACATATCCGGGCCTGGGTGGGAAGCGAAGTTAAAAAGCTCTGTCCATATCGCTTGCTTGAAAGACGGCTGTCCAGCAACAGCACCAATCCTTCGTCGCGCCGTCCCCGTATGAGGCGCCCAAACCCCTGCCTGAAGCGAAGTACAGCCTCGGGAATCATGTACTGCGGGAAAGGTGAACCGCCTTCCGTTTGGATGCGCTCGCAACGCGCCTCAACCAGAGGCTCGGTGGGAACCGCGAAAGGCAGACGCGTGATCACCAGAATCTGCAGACTCTCGCCCGGAAAATCCACCCCTTCCCAAAAACTGCTGGTGCCGAGAAGGATCGATCCCGGCTTATCCCGAAAACGCTTGGCCAGGATATCGCGGCCCAGACCGTCGCCTTGCATCATGAGGCGATCGTCGGAAATGCCGAACTCCTGCAAACCGCGATAGGATTTCTGCATGGCCGAGTAACTCGTAAACAGAAGCAGGGCCGAAAGGGGATAACTTCGCAGGGTTTCGGCCAGGAGCGCGGCCACATGCTCCAGATGCCCGGGCCTGCTGGGCTCGGGAAGGAAGGCCGGCAGAAGAACGCGGGCCTGTTCATCGTAGTCGAAGGGACTTTCCATGGCCAGGGTATGGGTTTCGCGTTCACTGCGATCCAGGCCACTCTTAGAAGTGAAATAAGCGAAGTTCCCCGCCACGGCCAAGGTGGCGCTTGTCAGTATGGCACTCATAAGGCCCTCGCGGAAAAAGTCACCCAGTTCCACGCGCACATCCACAGGCATGGCTACCAGTTCACGAACATAACCCTGCCCGCCTTCCATGAAGTAGACGTGGTCTTCGCTAGAAGCCGACATGAGAAAGTTCAGGCGCTCCACAAACTCGGACAGCCCCCGCTCTAAGCTATCGGCCAGTTCAGCCTCGCTGCGATCGGCCTCTTCCGCAGCGGTATGGCTCGATACGATCTTGGACATCTCGGCCAGGGATTTCCTAAGGCCGTAGACAATCTGACCAATCTCCTCCCGACGCGGTTCAAGGCCGGCGAAGAGTTGATCCTCGGCTCGGAAGCGGAGGCGTCCAATACGAGACAGTTCGCTTTCAACTGGAGCCAACAAGGCCATTGCTTCGAGCAAATCGCGGAAGGTTTCGCGGAGGCTGCCCATGGCTCGCAGGGCCTCTTCCCGGGGTTCCTTGATTCCCGCGGTGGGATAATCCCGGGCGAGGTCTCCAGCCCGGTTGAACCAAGTTCGAAAGCCCTGCCTTCCTCCGGGACGAGCCCCTTCGGGACCCGCGCCCAAGAACATCTTATCCAAGGCCCGCAGACTCAGGTCGAGACCCAAGGCACGGGTGGCCACCGCGTCCAGGTGTTGGGCTTCATCTACCACCAGATAACTGTACTCGCCCAGGATCATGTGATTCACGGCGTAGTCAGCGAAAACCAAAGAGTGATTCACGACCACCAGTTGAGCCTTTCGGGCCCGCTCGCGGCTCTGTCCCACGAAGCAGCGCCGCTCCCGAGCGCAGGACGATTCCTCGGCCTGCCCAACTCGTGCCGTGATCTTGGGAATGAGATCAGCGGGAATGAGAGGGTGAGCATCCAGTTCTTCAGCCAGGCCATTCACCGTTAGAGCCCGCCAAACGACCAGGGCCGCCATGGTGAAAGCCTCTTCGCTGCTTTGGGCTTGGCCTCCCAGGTAGCGATCGAGTTTCCGGCGGCAGATATAATTCTCACGGCCTTTGAGCAGCACCGCTTCCAGTGGCAATTCTCGGCTGCTCTCCAAGGCGAGTAGGTCTCCGCCCAAAAGCTGGTCTTGAAGGTTCTTGGTGTGTGTGGACAGCAGCACGCGTTCGCCGGTGATCAGGGAGAAAAGTCCCGCTGGCACCAGGTAGGCCAGGCTCTTGCCGATGCCCGTGGGCGCCTCCACCACCAGATTGTGACTGGCAATGAGCGACTGCCAGACGGCCAGAGCCATCTCGAGCTGGCCCTGACGGGGCTCATAGGATTCACCGCGCTGCTGTGCCAAGAGTCCTTGGAGGCCGAAAAACTCCTCCAGAATTTCCTCGCCCCGGGCCAGGTCCCCCATTCCGTAGGGATTGGGTGCCAAGGCCTTCCGGGTCTCCCCGCGGCCCGACAGTTTGGTTTCTGCAGCCCATTTACCGCCTTCGGCACAGAGCCGCTCCCAGGGATCCTCCTCCACCACAGAGAGGATCCGCGCCAGGGCTCCCCAATCTTCCGGCAGCAGTCGATCCAGAGGCAGGGTCGCCAGTTCTGTTTGGCGGGCTTCCTGATCCAGCTTGGGCCATTGTCGGCTCAGCTCGGCTTTCAGGTCGAAAAGCTCCAGAAATCGCGCCAGCGGCAGGCTGCGTGTGCCGCCCTCGCCCCTGGAGTCGAGATTCCAGGTGCCCTCCTCTTCGGGAGCGTCGATGAGAAATTTGAATGCCATGGAGTCCTTTCGGAAACTCGAATCTAACACGAAGAAGCGGCTGTTAACAGGGACTTCCCGCCTCCCCCGGTACGTAAACCTTGTTGACGCAGACCTTTTTCCCCTGCCCTCTGCATCGCGGAAATCCTTGCCGGGAACTGATGCATCCCATAAATTGTGCCACGACCTTTCCCAAGGACATTTCATGCTAAAATTGAAGACCTTCCATCGCGGCCTGACTCTGGCCTTCCTTGCAACTCTGGCGCTCTCTTCGGGGGCCGTCATGGCCGATGACGCCTTCGGCAGCGGCGATCCTTTTGCCCCACCCGAGGTTAAAGTCAGCGTAAAGCCTCTGGCCGATCCTCTGGTGGCAGGTGAAACCGTGGAGTTTGCGGTCACCTACCACATTCCTGAAGGCACTCATCTCACCGAGTATTTCAGGACGGTGCTCATTAAGAGTGAACCGGTCGCTGAATTCGGAGATGCCAATTGGCCCGAAGGTATTCTCGAGGACGAGGAACATGTCTGGCGAGGCGAGGTGGAGGTACGCAGCCAGGTCACACTACCCGCGGCTGGCATCTTCAAACTGAACATCGAGGCTGAGTACCAGATCTGCCAAGAGGGCGAAGTGGAAATGTGTTTCCCGCCTACGGCAGCCTTGGCAAAAGCTGAGTATACCATTGAACAGTCCGGCACGGAGTTCACGGAAAACGCCGAGAGCGGTAAGCGGACAGCGGTAAGCGGACAGCAGGCTCCCGAAGGCAAGGGCTTGGCCGGCAAACTCGAAGCTGCGTTGAATCGCGGATCCTGGGTAGCCTTTCTCCTGGTTTTCCTGGGCGGCGTGCTCACCAGTTTCACACCCTGCGTTTACCCCATGATCCCCATCACCATCAGCTTCATAGGCGGCAGCGCCAAGGGAAATCCGCTCAAGGGTTTCGTGCTGGCCCTTTGGTTTGTGCTGGGCATCGCCATCATGTATTCGAGTCTCGGCCTTCTGGCCGCCGCCACGGGCGGTGCTTTCGGACAGGCTACGCAGACCCCCATCTTCGCCGGCATCGTTGCCTTCATTATCGGCGCCATGGGACTATCCATGGCCGGGCTCTTCGACATCCAGATTCCCAGCGGCCTCACCAGCAAGATGGGCGGAGCCAAGACGGGCTTCCTGGGACCCATCCTCATGGGCATGGCCATGGGGCTCATCGCCGCGCCCTGTGTGGGACCTGTGCTTATCGTGTTGCTCACCTGGGTGGCGCAGACCGGCAGCCTCTTCATGGGTTTCTGGTTGCTCTTCACCTTCGCGGCGGGCCTGGGAATGCTCTTTCTGGCCCTGGGCACCTTCAGCGGCCTGCTCACGGCACTTCCCGGCGCCGGTGGATGGATGGATCAGGTGAAGCACTTCTTCGCCCTGGTGCTCTTCGCCCTGGCCCTCTACTTCCTCAAGCCCTACCTGCCCGGGTGGATGCTGACTCTGGCCTTAGGCTTGGCCTTGGTCTTCAGCCTTAGTGCATGGGGAGCCCTCAAGCCCCTGAGCGAGGATGCCGGTGCCAAGGATGGCATGGGCAAGGGGCTTTCCCGACTGCTCTGGATCCTCGGTGTGGTGTTGGCCATTCTCGGCGGCATCAAGGGCTTCGCGCCCGGCCTGCTTCCTTCAGGCGGCGGATCGTCGTCCGTGGAAACCGCCGAGGCTCATCAGGAGCCCTTGTGGATCTGGAATGAGACCGAAGGATTTACCCAGGCAGCCGCCGAGGGCAAACCTGTCATGATGGATTTCTGGGCCGAGTGGTGCGTGGCCTGCAACGAGCTGGATCACTTCACCTACAACCAGCCGGAGATCCTCGACCTTGCGGAAGACTTCGTCTCGATTAAAATGGACATGACGAATAACTCCGTGGAAAACAAAGCCAAACTGAACAAGTACGAAGTATTCGGCATGCCCACGGTGATCTTCTTCGATTCCACGGGCAAAGAACTCGAGCGCTTCTCCGGATTCATCAGCGCGGATGACATGGCTCCCTATATGCAGCGCGCGTTGGCCACGAAGTAATAAAAGCGAACCCTCAAAAGCTCAGGAGTGAACCATGAGTGATGTTCTCGAAGTAAAAGACGACAATTTCGAAGCCGAGGTCATGCAGAGCGATCTGCCCGTGATCGTGGACTTCAGCGCCGCCTGGTGCGGGCCCTGCAAAAAGCTCGACCCCATCATCAAGGAACTGGCCAGCGAATACGACGGCAAGGCGAAGATCGTTCACATCGATGTGGACAGCGCCCGCGAGACGGCTATGAAGTTCGGCGTCATGAGTGTGCCCACCGTTCTCTACATGAAGGGCGGCGAAGTGAAGGACACGCAGATCGGACTGATCCCAAAAGAGAAGATGGTCGAGAAGCTCAACGCCATCATGTAGGCAACAAAGCAGCGCTATGAATAAGGCGGGCCCCAAGGGGCCCGCCTATTTTTTCGCGACAAGGACCTTCCTCAACTCGAAGACCTGCTTTTTCACGTGGCCCAGACGAGCGAGGTGGTCCCAAGATTTCGGACAGTATGCTAAAGGTGGCTCCGACCTTTTGAATTAGGAGCTCGACCGATGACGAAACGACGCAAATTCTCCGCTAAATTCAAAGCCCGAATCGCCCTGGAAGTCCTAGTCGGCGAATGCGATGGCCGAACTGGCCGCCAAACACGACGTTCACCTCAATATGATCGCCCACTGGAAGCGGCAGGCGAAAGAGAGCCTTCCGGATCTGTTCTCGAAGAAGGCACGCCGCAGCGAGGCTGAGCTTGAAGAGGCTCTGGGGAACTACGGCAGGCCGGAGAACTTCAACACGGATCAGGGCAGCCAGCTTACGAGCCTGGAGTTTACAGAAGTGCTGAAAGAGGCGGGTGTTCGAATCTCAATGGACGACCGGGGCCGCTGGATGGACAACGTGTTCATCGAGAGGCTGTGGCGCTCGCTCAAGTACGAGTGCATTTACCTTCACGAGTTCGATGATGGCATTAGGGCCCGGGAAGGAATCGCAGTATGGATGAGGTTCTACAACGAGGAGAGACCTCACTCCTTGTTCGAGGATGACAGGACGCCGATGGATCTCACACTATCGCTTCGGCAACGCACCTGCCGGGCAAGTGAACATGAAAGGACGGGAAGATGACGAAACGCGGCAAATTCGGGCTCCGGGGCAGCCGGCTGATTCCGGCTCTATTGATGCTCCTGCTGGCCATGACGAGTCAGGCGGGACTCTTCAATGAAAAGGACGCTCTGGTCGTCACCAGATCACACTTCCCGACCTACAATTCGGCTCAGCCGATTAACTGGGGTTTGACGATTCGCCTGAGCCACCCGGTCGCCCTTCGTGAGCTATCCAACAAACTCGAGTTGAGAATCAACGGAGAGCGCCGCGGGCTATTATTGCTGGATGTGCTTACTAGCGAACACCTCGATCCATCCCGAGACCCCGACCAGCCCTTACTCGCCGTCCTGCTAAGACCCGAAGGACCACTGGACGACAGCTTCACCGAAGATCTCCACTGTCTGGTCACTTTGGCCCCGGGAACCCGAAGCGCAAGAGGCGATCATCGCCTGGCCAAACAGTGGTCCCGCGAGTTCAAGGTTGGAGCCCCGCTGAAAGTCCTCTCGATTGAGGCATTCGCCGACGGCAGCACCGTGCTCATCAACTTCTCACAGCCTGTCGGACATAGTGATCTTCGCAACGAACTGAGGGTGATTCCGCCTGCTCGACTGAACTGGTATCGCAGTAAAACTACGGGAAGGGAACTTCGACTTTCTGGGAAATTCACCCGGGGCCAGCAATACCGGCTATCGCTGCCGAGCTATTTCAGCTCGAACGGTTCGTCGTTCCTTGGCGGTGAACTCCTGTTTCGAGTGCCCGACCATCAAGCCCAGATTTACTGGCTGCGTGACAAGAAGGAGAACGAGACCCGCTTTCGACCACTTGTGGAGCGCGACAGCCGACAGTTGATTCACGCTCATCTGGTCAATGTCGAGGAATTGCTCTGCGAATCCCTGCAGATCAGCCCCCTGCTTCTGCCCTTCGCCGAGCGGTTGCTATCCCCGGACAGCACTCTGGCCGACATGAGAGACGTCCACGCAGACCTGTCCCGCCACTTTGATCGGCTCGACCAGGCCCTTGGTGACAGAAAAGAGTATCGCTCATTCCTGCGACCACCCTCGCCGGAACGCGAAGTGTTCTTTAGTCAGGCTCAATTCAACACCTGGGAAAGGTTCAGCCTTCCCGCCAGCTATCGTGAGCATGCTGAGACCGGCGGCATCGAACTGATCAGCCTGCGCGAGAACAGGGCCGGCAGCAAAGCAAATACGGGCCTTGCCCTGTTCCGAATCACGGATCTGGCCATCACTTACAAGCAGTCACCTCGCGAGATGCTGGTCTGGATGACCTCCCTCGCCACGGGCCTTCCCTTGGCCAAGGTTCCGATCATTGCGCTCGATGAAAAGGGTGAAGCTTGGCTCTTGGGAAAAACGGACAAGGACGGTCTTCTCATCTGCTCCCGCGAAACACCTCTACAGGGGTTTTCCGTCCAGCATCCCTCGCCTTCTCACAGGCGGAATGATTTCGATCCGGCCACGATCGTCACACTGTTGGCGGCGACAAACGACGATGCGACTTTCATCGACTTGCACAGTGCCACACAATTAGTGGGCAGTGAAAACCCCAAGAAGCTGAAAACTGAAAGTTCTCGACGCGGGTTACTCTTCACCGAGCGGGGAATCTACAAGCCCGGCGAAACCGTTCATATCAAAGGTCTGCTGCGTGACTTTGGCGATGACATGCGGATCGTGCCGCCCGACTGTCGAATCTCCATGCGTATCAAGGATCCGCGCAAAGACTCTGTCTATTCTCAAACTTTGGATTGCTCCGCTTTCGGTTCCATCCAGGATAGCCTCCCTCTGAAGAGTTGGGCCAAATTGGGGCAGTACACCGTCAGTATTGGTGCGGACCTGAAGAAGCCGATAGCGACAGCGACCTTCCAGGTTCAGGAATATCGTCCGCCGCGACATTACTGCGACCTTCGTTTTATGCAGGAAGAACGCATCAACGATGACTACGTCAATCGCGAATACACCGAAGACTGGTTAACGGCCACCGCGGGCGCGCACTACTATGCCGGCGGACCGGTCAAACATGGCAAGCTGTATTGGCAAGTACACACAGCGCCCACGCATTATTCTGTCGACGAGTACCCCGAGTACCGGTTTGGAAGTGAAGGACGGGATGGTAGCGTCTTTTTGGAAAGCGGTGAGGCGCTATTGGATAAGGGTGGTGAAATTCCAATTCATCTTCCCCTCGGTTCCGGCGCCCTTTCCGGCGAGTACGGGCTCAAGTTCAGTATCACGGCGCTGGATTTCGATGGACGCTCTGCCGCAGTGGCCAGCACGTGGCAGACCCAGCCCGAGTACCTCATCGGTATCGCGGGCTTGCCGGACAACCTGATCGCCTTCCAGCCCCAGAGCCTTAAATTTCTCGTACTGGATGAGAAAAACCATCCCGTCAAACACGGGTCGCTACAGCTTCGGCTTCTCAGCAGAGAGCACCAGTACATTCAGAAGCGCGACGCTCAGGGTCGCTACAGTTGGACCTGGCGAGAAGTCTGGCTCGAAGTTCAGCGAATCGATCTTGCAGTTCAAAAATCCGGTACTCCCTTTGACCTTACTTTTCCCGACTGGGGCGATCACCGTATCGAATTGACCTATTTCGACAGAAATGGGAATCGCTATCAAAACGCGAGGCTGGTTGAGTCCGACAATCCGCGTAGGTGGAGACAGTCAAGCTCGAATGACTATCCCGTACTTCCCCTGCGACTCGATCAGAACAGTGTCGATCCGGGCGAGACCGTCCAGATCAAGATTCGTCCCGACAAAGCTCTGGCCAGCGGCCTCTTCTGCCTTGAGCGGGAAGGAATCTTCGACGCTCATCTATTCCCCGTTGACGAAGGCGAAATGTCCTTCACGGTTAGCAAGGAGATGGAGCCCAATATCCACGTTTCTGTACTCGGAACCTTGGCGAGAGCCGAATTTCCACGCTACCGACAAGAGGAAGACAGGGGCGGCCCGGGTTTCGTCTATGGACACAAGGAGATCTCGGTACTCCGCGACAGTGAGGCTCTGACCCTTGAACTGCTGGACGGGCCGACGGGAATGACGGTCGAGCCAGGAGACAGCGTGGAGCTGATCCTGAGGACTGCAGACGCCGACGGACATGGTTTGTCGGCCGAGATCGCACTGGGTGTAGTTGATGAAGCGGTTCTGGCCATGACGAATTGGAAGCTGCCGGGTACCGGTGTGCTCCTGAATTTCGACCTGCCGCTTCTGGTGTCGACTGGCGACGCACGCAAGGAGTTGCATACTCAGGAACTTGCGCAATTGTTAAAGCTGCTTCCCCCAAGCGGTGGAGATGGAGGTTTTGGCGACTCCTGGAAGTCCGGTTCCAGTACGGGAATAGCCCAGAGCGTGAGGCAGGATTTCAATCCGGTCGCCTACTTCGCACCGGCCTTGCGCAGCGATGCCGATGGAAACCTGCGCGTGAGGTTCAAGGTTCCCGACACCATGACCCGCTACCGCATCTATGCCCTTGCCGCCGATCAGCACAGCCGCTTCGGGAAGATGAAAGAAGCGCTGACCGTGGTTAGACAATTCTATCTCGAGCCGGGCTTACCCCGCTTCTTCACGCGAGGCGACAAGTTCAAGGCTGAACTGGCAATCTTCAATCGCAATGACTATTCAGGCACGATCGACCTGTCGCTCGAGAGTGGACCGGAGCTCGCCCTTCAACCTGCTCCTCTTGGGCTTGCCGTAGCACCGAACGATCGAACGAGCATTCCGATTTCCGGCGAAGCTCTGACCGTCGGCGAGGTGGATTTCACGGCTCTCGCTACTTTTAGAAAACAGCAGGATGGTGTGCACATCACACTACCCATTCACAGTGGCGTAATGACCGATGTATCCAGTTTGTCCGGAGTTTTCACGGGCCGCGCTGAATTTGACGCGGTCGATCGAGGCCTGCCGGATGATATTTCTGATGATTTGATCGAGGATGGAATTCACTACGCTCGCCTCACTCTCTCCACTACGCCGTTTCTCCGACTCACTCCCAGCTTGCACTACTTGATGCGTTATCCCTACGGATGTGTCGAGCAAACCAGCTCCACACTTCTTCCTCTGGCCGGTCTCAAGCCACTTGTCGAGCAAGGTCACTTGCCAGGATTTGAGAGTAATGAGACCAGGAAGTTCATCGACTCGGGTGTCGAGCGCCTGTTTTCGATGCAGAAGAGTTCGGGAGGGTTTTCCTATTGGCCCGGTAGCGCGGACGTCCACTTCCATGGAAGCCTCTATGCCCTAACGGCTCTACAGGCTCTACAGGCTTTTTCCCAGGGTAGCATTGATCTTCCCGAAGACAGGATGAACAAAGCATGGGACTGGCTTGAGCGTGAAATTCGAAATAGTTCCAAACGCGAGAGCAAACACAAGCTGCAAGACTATCGTGCATGGTCGCTTTTCTTGCTCAGCCAGGCGTGCCGCCCCACGTGGTGGGCCGTGGAAGACATGTTAACTGAGTTGAATAGTCTTCCTGTTGAGTCGAGGGCATTTGCTTTACTCGCGGCCTCTAACACCGACTCTATTTCCACCCGGGAACTTTCCAGCCTGGCTCGTAAGCATCTTTCCAATTTTGATGAGATCTACGCCAGCAACTCCGGCTATTTCCGGGCAAGATTCAGGGCCAAAGCAGTAATTCTCTTAACCCTGGACAAACTTCTTCCGGGCAGTGAAATAGCTGAGGAATTGGCCTCGACGATACTCGCGGGGATGAACCGCGATGGCCGCTGGACCGCGACGAGTGACACCGGCTGGTGCCTGATCGCGCTTGCGAGTCACTACGCAAAGCAAGGAACTCGTCCGGCACCGCTAGAGGTCAGCACAAAGCTGGCAGGACAAGTTGTTCACCGTTTCGACCTGTCCGGGAAGATCAGTGAATCTCTGGAAATCAATCTGTCTGAGTTCTTGAAAAATCCGCAAATCGCATTAACAGCTTCGACAAACACCAAGGTTTATTACTCTCTGAATCTCAGATACCCTCGGTCTCAGGAGGAACAGTCGGGTTGGTCGAGGGGGTTTAGCATCTCCAAGAAAGTTGAGAATCTGAACGGCAAGGATCAGATCCAGGTTGGCGATGTCGTCAAGGTTACTCTCCGTTTCGATCCGGAGCATCGATCGCCACTTCGCTATCTTGTCGTTGATGATCCCTTGCCGGCGGGTCTGGTCGCCATCAACAGTGCTCTGTCCAACGAACAGGTTCCCGAGGAAGCGGACTCCCGCGGTGAAGATTGGTACTGGCGCTGGCGCACACCGAAAGGATTCTACGAGCTACATCCCAGCCATTACGAGATGCACGATGATCGCGTACTCATCTTTGCGGACCGCTTGTGGGGAGGCCCCTGGGAATATCGTTACTATGCCAGAGCCGTCTGCGCCGGCGAATTCGTGATGCCGTCCAGCAAGGTCCACCTGATGTATGAACCGGAGAAGTCCGGCACGACTGCTCTCAGTCATCTCACAATTAAGGAACGCTGAGATGTCAGCGATGAATGAGCGGTTTAGCTCCATGTGGTGGCAGTGGCTGAGTGCGATTTTACTCCTGCCACCACTTTTTCTTCTGGCGACTATTCTCTATTTTGAACGGGGTTTTTCCGAGAAGAACCTGGAGCTTCCACCCTGTCAGATCATCGCCGACGCTCATGGAAATGTTCTGTACTTTGCGCCCAACATTAGGGGCGAGCAACATCAATCGCGGAGATTGGATGAAATTCCGCGCCAACTTCAGAACGCCTTTCTGGCGGCGGAGGACAATCGTTTTCGTGATCACATCGGCGTTGATTTCAGGGCTGTTCTTCGGGCAACCCGAGACAACCTCCGTGCGCGGAGAATCGTATCGGGAGCTTCGACCATCACCATGCAGCTGGTTCGATGTAACTCGACGGGGGGGCGATCCCTCGGCGCAAAATTCCGTGAAGCTCTAGTGGCCATGATCGTGGAGCGACACTTGGGTAAGGATCAAATCCTTGAACTCTACCTGAACAGTGTGCCCATGGGCCGCAACATCCGTGGCGTTGATCTGGCCGCCGAGCGCTACTTTGATCTGTCTCTGGATGATTTGAGTCTGGCGCAATGCGCGACACTTGCGGCCCTGCCCAAAGCCCCGGGGACTCTCGACCCTGTCAGCGGAGATCTGGAGCGTCTCCGTGAGCGGCGACAGTGGATCCTCAGGCGGATGGTGAAGTGCGGTTACATTGATACCGACGCTGCTTCGGTCGCGTCAAACGAAGGTGTCGTCGCCGGCAAGCCAAGCTATCTCCTTCGAGCGCCTCACCTTTGTCAGCGGATTCTGAGCGCACCGGAAGAATTCTCTCGCGGGGAAAGATCCTGCGGCAATGTCATTCTGAAAACGACGCTGGATGTGGAATTGCAGGACAATGTAGAGGCGATTCTGGTTTCCCATCGTGAGCGATTGCGGGAACTGGGCGCTAGCCAAGCTGCGGCCATGGTCGTCCGCAACCGGGACCGTGCCGTGACTGCCTACATCGGCTCTCTCGGATGGGAGAATCGGGCAATGGGCTTCAACGATGGCGTCAGGGCTGCGCGCTCATCGGGATCTACTCTCAAGCCCTTTCTCTATGCCCTTGGACTGGAGAGTGGATACGACCCCGCGGCCTTCTTTGAGGATCTCGAGCAATTCTACGCAACTCCGGGAGGTGAGTATCGTCCACGCAATGCAAGCGGCGACCAGTTCGGCCCGATCGGGATGCGCTTGGCCCTGGGCAGTTCACTCAACCTGACGGCGATCAAACTCGTTCAAAGTTTGGGTTGTGAACCCGCTCTGAGATTTCTTGGCTCATGCCGCTTGCCGATTCTTCCCTTGGAGACTGCCGAACACTATGGGTTGGGTTTGGCGATTGGCAATCTGGAAGTTTCCCTGGAAAGCCTGATAACAGCCTACTCAATGTTGGCGGAAGAAGGCATGTTGCGCCCCCTTCGCTTCACGAACGAGCCGCTTCAACAAGCGACGAGGCGTGTTCTTTCGCCCGAGGCAAGTTGGATTGTCACCAACGTGCTTTCCGATCCCGGGGCTCGTACTCTGGGTTTCGCGCGAACGCCTCTCGTCAATTTTCCGGGTACTGTGGCAATCAAGACGGGAACCAGTACTTACAATCGGGATGCATGGATTCTTGCCTACACTCCCGAATATACTCTCGGAATTTGGGCGGGAAATTTTGACGGAAGCCCCACGGATGGCCTCGGGGGGATGGACGCCGGCGAGCCTATCCTCGATGACATCCTGACGCTTCTCTATGGCGATTCCAGCCCCGGCGAATTTCTTCCTCCTGCCGGTGTCGAAAGACGGGATGTCTGCACCTATTCGGGGAACGAGCCTACGGCATTTTGTCCGATACTGAGGCAGGAGTGGTTTATCAAGGGATGCGATCCGGGTACTCCTTGCAGTTTTCACCAGAATCAAGGTGAGCGGCACGACTTACCCGCAGCCTTTGCCGGCTGGGTTGAGGATCATGTCATCAGCAGAGACAGCTCCGCTTGGCGCCTGTCCCCTCCTGAGCAAGTAGCGGCAACAACCCACAGTGTTGCAGCAAATGCCGGTTTGCGAATCACGTATCCGCTAGGCAATGATCACTTCCGACTGGATTCCAATAGCATACCCTATCGGGTTCCCTTGCAAGTTCACCTGGACAAGCCGCTACCCTGGGTGCGCTGGTTTGTCGACGGAATTGAGCTCGCGCGTGTCGGTCCACCTTATGAAGCGGAATGGACGTTGTGCCGTGGCCAGCACAGTATCTCGGTAAGTGGACCGGATATGCGGGGAGCGGAAGTGACGCTATTTGTTGACTGAAGTGGAGGCGTATTGCCTTGTCGATCCTATCGTAGAAAACCCTCTCTACAATGAAAGGGAGCAAGCAATGCTACCATAAGAAATGACCGTCTCGGAGCTTCTATCTTCGATGCAAGATCGAATTTCAAGATCGACACTTTGGTTACGTGTTTTATTGTTTTATCGCCTGTCTTGGGAATCTACATTCTATGTGTATTAGTCGATATCACTATGGGTCTCTTTGATCCGGAACTCGGCCTTGGCGTTTTCTCCGGAATCTTCACTCTCCTGTGGATCTATCCCTCAATCGCTACGGCCCAGATCCTTTGATCTAGCCTGCCCCGACGATCGCACTGCGATCAGGAACTCGATCAGATCAGCGCGCATTCATCGCGCGTTGGGTTCACTTGGCAGAAACTTTCGACAAGACGCAAGATGTACTTGGCTGTCGTCCAAACAAGTCCCTCTCGAAATTTCATCCGGTGGCGAAACGAGAGCCCCTCGTCACGCATTCTGCTCATTGAAATCCAGCAATTTCCAAGACGTAGTTTTCGGCGCGCCCGGCCCGCGGCGGGGGCGGCTGCGCCTCGCCCCCTGCCGCCGGGCTCCCGCGCCAAGATCAAGGGCTCAAGAGTCCAAGGACCAAGGGCCCGATGCCGCTTCGCGACATCAAAAGGCGGACCTCACGGGCCGGAAGCCAATGCAGTAGCTGCTCCCCGGGTAGTGGCCGTTCCGGTACGCCGAGCGGCAGCGCCGGGCGTCGCTGCCCCAGCCGCCGCCCCGGATCACCCGGTAGGCGCCAGGAGGGCCTCCCACCGGATCGTAGCCGGAACCCGGGTCGCTATAGTAGCCACTGCTATACCAGTCGTTGCACCACTCCCAAAGGTTCCCATGCATATCATAGAGGCCCCATGCATTGGTGGGGTAGCTGCCCACGGGCACCGTCCAGCCCTCATAGGGCCCTGAGGAACAACCCGTGTAGGGATAGTTGCCGTTGTAGTTCGCCTCCGTACCCGCATCCAAACAATCGCCTGTATTGAACGGTGTCTGCGTGCCCGCACGGCAGGCATACTCCCACTCGGCCTCGGTCGGCAGACGATAGCCCTGAGCCGTGTAGGGGCTGTTCCCGTTGCACTGCCAGCTATTGTGGTCGTAGGCGCGAGGCAGGCCTTCATAGAGGCTCAGCCAGTCGCAGTAGGCCGCCGAGCCGTACCAGGTCACTTCCTTGACCGGATGGTTCTCCCTACCGGCGTCCACGGTGAAGACGCTGCCGCTGAAAGAGATCTCGCAATCACTGTCATCCATGTCGAGCAGCTCCTGCGTGGAACCGTCCAAGGCGTCGCGCAGGCTGCCGCTTGTTGCCGTTGCGTAGCCATAATTGTAGGCCCACTGAGCCAAATCCGCATACTGCTGGTTCGTAATCTCGGTAACATGCAAGTAAAAGCTGTGCGTCAGAGTCACGTTGTGCTGCGGACGTTCGTCCGATTGAGTGCCCGGCTCATCGCTGGGGGCGCCCATGGTGAAGGTGCCGGCGGGAATGAGGGTGAAGCCCTCCGTGGGGCCTGTGCCCTCCACGTAGATTCCGGTGAAAGTGATCGTCCCATCGGCCGCCAAAGTCTGAGTGTCACCGCCAGGTGTGATGTAGCCGTCAACCGCACCCCAGGTGATCGTGTAAGAGCCTACCGGCATATCGGTTAGAGTCTCATCACCGGAACCCGTTTCGTTGTAATCGCAGGGGCCCACCAGGGTCCAGGAGGCGTTCAGTTCATCGGGTTCGACATCGATGATTACCGTTCCGGAGCCGCTGAGGGGCCAGTTCCAATCCCCAATCGGATAAGTGTAGATCTCAAATTCCTCGCGCCATTCCAGGTCAAAGACCCAGACGTCCATCTCCAGGCCCACGACCGCATAGAGGATTGCATCCAGGTCCAGGGTCAGATCCTGGTCGCAGGGATCGCCGCTAAGGGCCGCATTGAAGTGAAGTCCGGTCTTGCCGCCCATGAAGGGACCCGCCACGCCATAGAGCAGGCAGGCGGCGTTCAGCGAGGCTCCCGCCTCGAAGTCCAGCTCGGCTGTGAACTGGGGAGGCGTGTAGTTGAAGTGCTTTTCGCTGTGGGAGATCGTGTAGAACTGCGGATCGGCCTGCCTTTCGTAGCCGATACCGTTGCGGATTTCCTGGGTGAAGTTGATGCTCGTTTCGATACTCACAGAAAGATCCCCGTGGATGTGAGCTTCTACTTCCAGCATGGGTACGATCCACACGGCACCACCCAGGGGAATCGCGCCCAGTCCTATCTGCCAGAGATCAATCTCCTGCTCACTGATGAATTCCCATCCCACACTGGCGATGAGGTCAAGGTCGACTGTCTGATCGGTGACGACTCCCACCTCAAGCTTCTCGAGGGTGAACCAGTCGATGTCGATCTCTGCAAACAGACGGGCCGTGAAGCTGTACGTGCCATCGAGTCTGATCTGATCGGTGGTGGTATTCTCGTTGCCGTCTTGATCGTAGAGGAGGCAATCCAGGCCCACACTGAAGGTCTCGTCATCCCGATCCGGGATGGTTTTCGCCCCATTGAACAACCTGCTGGTTCTGATTTGGGAGGGGCGTAGCTGGAAGGAATCGGAGAGGGCCATCTGCTCGAAGGCGTCGGTGAGCAGGGTCGGCTCCGTGCCCAGCACCAGAGTGCCCCGCTGGGAGCTAACGCTGGTTACTCTAAGGAGGAACCCATCGGGAGCCGTCTCGTCATCCTGTCCGATCAGAATGCTGCCGACCTCTACATCTTCAGCATAATCTGAACTCTCATCGAGGGTGAGATCACCGCCGTCTGGATTGTAGTCCAGGATGACAGCTTCTTCCTCGGGCGGCAGGATCAGAGTCGAATCAGCTTCCGTGTAGGGTGGCTCGGGGGGTTCCGGGCCCGTAGAGTCGTCGCTTCCGCAGCCG
>CAYTPZ010000013.1:0-7931 GCA_964440095.1 uncultured bacterium
CTCGCCGCGCCAGGCTCTTCACCACTTCCTTTTCCAAGTCCCGCCGGCTCTTGCTCTCGGCCAGCGCGAGCCATTCCTGCTCCGTCTCAGGCGTAGCCACCTTCACCACTTCCCGCGCCTTGGTCCAAGGTAACTTGCCGGAGTCGATTTGATCTTTGAGAGCTGGAAGTTGATCCAACGCCTCCGCAAGGCGGATGAACTCGTAGGTTTTGCTTCGTGAAAAGCCGAGGGCTTCCTCGGCATAGAGATGAATGCTCGCGAATCCCAGCCCACGGTAGAGTTTGCCCTTCAGGACTTCAGCGAAAAGAGTGACCGCTTGGCTCTCGGTTTTGCGCATAGCAGCGAGGGCCACGAGCAGTCGCTCATGAATGGAATCAGCATTGGACATTTCCCACTCCAACGATGAAGTCTCCGGGAGGAGAAGAGAGCGGGAAGGATGAAAGTAATATAGCAAATCGTGGCACACAAAACAAGTGTTATCTATAATATTAACAACGGGTTAGCGGGCACAAGGGACACAGTTTTTGCCGCCGCAAACAAACAAAAAGTCCACCCGGGTGGACGCCGGAACAAGCCGCACTCGGTGCGAAAGTAAAGAGCCGAAAACGGTGAATCATGGCTCGCTGCTCACACGAAACACGGAAGAGCCAATGTTGAAATGAGGAGAGCACTCCGCTTTATCTTGATTCTCATTCTGTGCTCGGAGATTTCATGATGGCAACGGCTCAAGAATTGCATTTCTGGACGTGCCAATAGACGCATTCAAAGGCATCGAAGTAATCATTCCAGGCCCTGGCATCCTTGAAGGATCCGATCAGCCACTCGAAGACCGTCCACCGCGGAACTCATGATGCCCCCCGCATATCCTGTGCCTTCTCCGGCCGGATAGAGCCCGGGGTGGCTTAGTGATTCCCCACCTTCATCGCGCAAGATTCTCAAAGGCGCTGACGTGCGGGTTTCCACGCCGATGAGTGTAGCTTCCGGCCCTTCAAACCCAGGCATGCGACGGTTGAAATGCGGCAAAGCTTTTCGCAGTTCATCAATCACGAATTCGGGCAGGCATCGACTGAGGTCGGCATGGATCACCTGGGGCTGGCAGGATGAGCGCAACTGTCCACCCTTGCCGTGGAGAAATTCCAACAAAGGTTGGGCGGGAGCCCGCCAGGTTCCACCACTGGCCCTGTAGGCAGCCTCTTCCCATCTGCGCTGAAATCGCATTCCCGACAGGGGGTCATCGCCCGGAAAATCTTCGGGCTTCACCGACACAACCAAAGCACTGTTGGACAGTTCCTCATCGCGGCGATAGAGACTCATTCCATTGACGACGATGCCGCCTTCTTCCGACGATGCGTTGACCACCACTCCACCCGGGCACATGCAAAAAGAGTAAATACCC
Source organism: uncultured bacterium (assembly GCA_964440095.1). Classification (GTDB taxonomy): domain Bacteria; phylum Krumholzibacteriota; class Krumholzibacteriia; order JACNKJ01; family JACNKJ01; genus JACNKJ01. The sequence continues at coordinate 1,397 of CAYTPZ010000013.1, forward strand.
CGCCTATCCTTCTTGTCGTTCCAGGCCATGGCGTATTCGGCACTGGGAAGTTGAGGATGGCTCTTATGACCATATTGAATGAGATTGATCAACTCTCTGGGATGCTCTACCCGCAACCCCACGGCGAAGGGTTTGGAATTCAGGGCCACACCGCTTTCCTGCAGCATGGCATAAGTGTCGCGCGCGCTGTGCCCGGGCGCGAGCACCAGGTGGTCGCAAAGCAATTCCTCGCCAGATTCGAGACGCCCGCCGCAGACTCGTCCATCCCGAAGGATCAGGGCATCTAGGCGAGCGGAGTAACGAAGGGTCACGCCCAATTCGATCAGCTGCTTACGGAAATGGATCAACACGGCACGTAGGCGATCGGATCCCACATGGGGCTTGGCCTGCCAGAGAATTTCCTTGGGCGCGCTGAAGCGAACCAGCGTTTCCAAAACATGTCGCATCCAGGGATGATTCAGCCGGCTGTTGAGCTTGCCGTCGGAAAAAGTACCGGCCCCACCTTCGCCGAACTGGATATTGCTTTCCGGGTCGAGTGGGCCGCCCTCCCAAAATTTCTTCACCTTGCCGATGCGATCTTCCACGGCCTGCCCGCGATCGATCATTTGAACTTCGACACCTGCTTCAGCGAGGTGATGGGCGGCAAAGAGGCCAGCAGGACCCATGCCCACCACCAAAACCCGTGCTTTGCGTCCAAGGCTGTAGCTTGGAAGAGGCGGAAGGCTATCCACTTTGATCAAGCCCGGCTTTTTCTGCCTGGCCAGAAGCGAAGCCTCGTCCTGGCAACTGAATTCCACTTCGTAAACCCGCAGGACATTGGGCTTTTTCCGCGCGTCGATGCCCCGGCGAACGACCTTGAAATCCAGCAGATCACCGGCAGCCAAGCCCAGGCGTTCTGCCACGCGGGCTTGCAGAGACTGCTCATCTTCACCGAGACGAAGGGGGATTTCGCGGATTCTTAGGGTCATGATGAGATCAAGCTAGGACGGCAACTGCTCATTGTCCACGGGTATCGGATAGAGTCACAGAAAGGGCACTTGCTATACCTTGCAGCACTATGTCCCTCCCTTCACGAAGGCGGCCCATTATACGCTGAACCGGGAAGCGGGGCTGCGCGTCTTTCTTGGGAACCCGCAAGTGCCGCTGGACACGAATCACCTGGAGCGTGAGATCCGGCCGATCGCCCTGGGCCGCAAGAACTGGCTCTTCTGCTGGACGGAACTGGGCGCAAAGCATGTAGGCGTGGTCCAGAGTCTGCTGGCCACCTGCCGGCTGCAGGGCGTTAATCCCTACACCTATCTTGTCGATGTGCTGCAGCGGATCCAGACGCATCCGGCGCGGGAGGTGCGGGAGCTTACGCCGCGACGTTGGAAGGAGCGCTTCGCCGATCAGCCGCTTCGCTCCGATGTGGATCGGGCCGGGAGCCATCCAGAGGCAGCCTTGTCAAGGACTCCGTAGAATGACCGCTTACGTTGCCTTTGCATTTCGCTCAAGAATCCCGGAACTTCATCCCAACATAGCACCCACATAGCACCGAAGGATTGCCCCCAAAAGACAAAGGGCCTGCCTCTCGGCAAGCCCTTGTCTTTGTTCGCACTGAAGGTACGCCCAGGAGGATTCGAACCCCCAACCTTCTGGTCCGTAGCCAAACGCTCTATCCAGTTGAGCTATGGGCGCATTCGGCACCGAAGTGCCGGGTCAGAGGCTCTTATGCGGCAACCCAAGACCCTATTCGGCGGAGAGGCAGGGATTTGAACCCTGGGTAGGCTTTTTACACCCACACTCGCTTAGCAGGCGAGCACCTTCAGCCACTCGGTCACCTCTCCAAAATTCAGGCGGAGGACGAGGGACTCGAACCCCCAAGGGCAAAGCCCGGCGGTTTTCAAGACCGCTGCCTTACCAGTTAGGCTAGTCCTCCGGCACGCCGCAGGTTAGCCAATAACTAGCCGGCGCGCAATATATCAACCCTTTGGGATTCTGTCAATTGAGCCGCCTCGGAGGCTTTCTCAGCCGCCTCCGGCGCCGGGGCGCCGCCTGTCCCCTACCCGACTTGAGCTTCTCCCGCTCCAGCCAGGCCGCGTCATAAGACAGCTCGCCATCCGGTCCCATATTCGATGGTTTCCGACGATTCCTACGACGGAGATAGCCAATGAGGAATAGCACCAATCCCAGGGAGAGCAGCGGCCCCCCGCCATAGAGCAGGCCCAGACTCCGATACCCGGGCAGGATTTCCTCATCGAAATAATCCTCGAATTGCAGGCCAGCGAGATCGTAGCGAAGCGGCAGGGCCTCCACCATGGGCACGCCGCGAGCCAGATCGGCGAAGAGGCGTTGCCAGGCAGGCTGATCCCTCCAGAGCCAAAGCACGGCCGCCTGGCTTTCCGCATAGGCCAGATTTGCGCGCGAGCCACCGCTGGGGAACCGGCTGCGAAGCTCGGCCAGGGGCAAGCCGCCGCCGAACCAGGCCACTCGCCCGAGAAGCCACTGGTCGCGCTCTTCCCATTCAGCGGCGAAGACCTGGGCGAATCCTTCGTGGAACCAGCGAGGCAGGCGCGCGCGCGGGAGGGCGCGGTCAAGCACGATGTGTCCGATCTCGTGGCGCAGAATCCTTTGCCGGTCGGCCACCTGGAAGAAGCGAGTTTTGTCCAGCAGCACCGTGCGGCCGGGCTCCAGGATAAGCGCTGCCGCCCACTCGGGATTTCGCCCGCGCGCTTCCTTCGTGAACTCCTCGGCATTGGGCGCTAAAATGATGCGCAGGGGCTCGGGCCCCAGCGCGCCCTGCCAACTGGCCAAGGCCGCTTCGGCCTCGCGTTTGATTTCGGCGGCGAGGGCCGCGTCATCGGCGTCGTGGATCATCATCACGGGCGGTGCGGCGAGCGCGCTGGTCGCGACAAGAATTGCGAGGAAACTGAGTTGCAAAACCCCTCTGAAAATCAGGCTCGTGCGCTTGATTTCCAGAGGCATCAAAAGTCCACCCGGGTGGACTCGCCGGCATCGGCCCCGCTTCACGGGCCGGCCTCCTCGATAATGCCGTGGCCCATCACGCGATCTTCCGCGTAGAGCACCAGGCTCTGCCCCGGCGCGGCCGCACTCACGGGACTGGCGAATTGCAATCGCAGGCAATCGCCATCGAGTTCGAGTGACTCCACATCACTCAAGGCACTTCGATAACGAATCTTTCCGGCGAGGGCTGCAGCTTCCGCTCCCGGCGCGAGCCAGGCCTGACGCGCCACCACCTTGCGCGTGAGCAAATCGGAATCTTCGCCCAGGTAAACGCGTCCGGTTTCCGCATCCACTCGCGTGACATAAACAGGATGCCCCAGCGCCACGCCCAGGCCCTGCCGCTGCCCCACCGTGAAAAGCTCCACACCACGGTGCTCGCCCACAACCGAGCCGTCAGGGCCGATGATTTCGCCGCGGCTGAGAGCGCCGAAGTCAGAAAGGTAGCTTTCCAGACTGCGGCCCGTCATGAAGCAAACGTCCTGACTCTCGCCTTTATCGGCAATGTGCAGGCCGGCTTCTCGCGCCATCTCGCGCACCGTGGGTTTCTCGAAATCGCCTAAGGGAAAGAGCGTGCGAGCGTATCCGACCGGATCCATGCCTGCGAGAAAATAGGATTGATCTTTGCCCCCATCCCGCCCTCGGGCCAGGTAGAGCAAGCCCCCTTCATCCACGATACGTGCGTAGTGTCCCGTGGACACCGCGTCGCAGCCCAGACGTTCGGCCTCGTCGAGCAAGCGCGGAAAACGCACAGCCGTATTGCAGCGTACGCAGGGGTTCGGGGTGCGCCCGCGGGCGTATTCATCGTGGAAATTGTCGATGACCTCGCGCTCGAAACGTTCGGTCTCATCCACCAGCACGTGCTCGACGCCCAGCTTTTCGCAAACTCGGCGGGCGTCGTCGACGGCTTCAAGCGAGCAGCAACTTCGCTCGGGGAGATCGTCGCGTTCGGTGAAGCAGAAATTGCGGAAGGTCGCGCCCAGCACTTCGGCGCCGGCTTCACGCAGAAGCCAGGCGGCCACCGAGGAGTCCACCCCTCCACTCATGGCGAGCAATACGCGGCGACCCGGCAGGTGGCCGGGCAGAGTGTATCGGGAATCGTTCATGGAATCAGCGGATCACGTAGCCGCGCGACCGGGCTAGCTCGTCTTTGGCCTTGTCGATGAGAATCTCCCACTCCGAGCTGCCGTGCACGATCTTGCGCTGGTAACTATCCACGCGCGCCGCAGCGTCCTCGTTGATCTGATCTTCAATTTCCAGATCGTGGGTGATCCATGTTTCGATGACGTCCTCGAAGGCGCGCTCGCTGAGAGTGATGTCGACCAGTTCTTCATCGAGCAGCCGGTTCACGATGCGCGAGGCGAGAATCTCGATGCGTTCTTCGCTCAGTCTCACAGTGTGTACCCCCGCTTCTTGGCCAGTTCGGTCTTGAGCTTCCGGCGCAAAATTGACTGATCCATATCTCCGGCGGAAATCTGTCGCTCGTACTGCTCCAGGACGCCGTCCACTTCATCGTCGATCTCGTCTTCGATTTTCAGCTCTTCGATGATTTCCCAGCCGATGATACGAGCCACTTCAGCCTCGTCTCCGGCTACGAAGATGCCGTCCCGCTCGCGCATGAGCTTGACCAGCTTATCGGACAGGTACTCGATCTTGTTGGATGACAGGCGCATGGTTCCTCCGTGTCAAAAAACTTAGGCGACTGGACCCGCCCTGTAAACCCCCTTTCCGTGGCCCGTTTCTCGCAATCGTCCGATGGGGAGAGTTGCATCCAAGAAGGCACGGAAAGCATGGGAAAGATTCGGAAAGGGCGGGAAGCCCGTCAGAGCTTCCTTAGGTGGATGGACCTGCAGAAGCAGCTGCAGGATAGGCTCGAATTTTCCCTGCGCGAGCGCCTGGGACCCGAGTCGCCGATTCTCACGCACTACCGTGAAAATTATTTTCAGACCCTTCCCTCCTGGACCGGGCAGCACCTGAACCCAGCCGAGCTCACAAGCCGGCTTGTGGGCGCGAAGGCCGTCCTGCTGGGCGATTTTCACAGCCTGGCCCAGAGCCAGCGTACCGCCCTGCGACTGCTCAAGCGATTGATGCGCGCGGGTTTCCGTCCCGCATTGGGTCTGGAAATGATTCCCGCCGAGAACCAGGCCGAGCTCGATGCCTATCTCGCCGGCACCATGAAAAACCGCGAGTTCCTCGAAGTCTTTCGTGAGGGCTGGGACTTCCCCTACAAGCCCGTTCGAACCCTGCTCAGCTACGCTCGCTACCATGGCCTGCCGGTTTTAGGGCTGAACAGTGATCCTTTGGAGGGGGAAGACCCCCTGCTTTCACGCGATCGCCGGGCGGCGAAAATCCTGACGAATTTCCAGCACCAGCATCCCGAGCAACCGGTATTCGTGCTCATGGGCGATTTCCATCTGGGCGAGGACGGCCTGCCCGCCGCCCTGGATGCGGCCGGCTTCCAGGGTCCCGTGGTTCGATGCTTTCAGAATCCCGCACCCCTTTATTGGGAAGCCCTGGAAGAACTGGGCGAGTGCCCGGAGATTCTCGAGCTGGAGCGTGGTCATGCGGCCATCCAGAGCGCCACACCCATTGTGAAGTTGCAGAGCTATCACTACTGGATCACGGGTCAGGAGCTTGAACAGGATACGGTGGATGATCGTCCGCCCGAGGATCCCGGCGAGCTCCTGCCCGATCTCAGCGAAGAAGTGGATCAGTTGCTTCACCGCGTTGCCCATTTCCTTCGCATTCCCCTGCTCGAGGAAGATCCTGCGGCCATCATCTGGACCGGCCAGGAAGAGTTCACCAGTCTCGTGGACAGTCTCGAGGATTGGAGCGCGGAGGATATCAACCTGGTCACCACCAGCCTTGCCTGGGGCCATGGTTGTTACTTGAAATCGAGGCACCTGGGTTTTCTGGCCAAGCTTACGCAGAATCGTGTGGCGGAAATGGCTGGCCGTATTTTGCTGGCGCGCAGCGCGCGCATCACCTCGCGTCCGCGCACCCTGGTGGATGATTTCTACCTGCGCGTTGTGGAGACCGCGCTCACTTTCCTGGCGAGCAAGATCATCAATCCCATGCGCAAGTATCGAGACATCGAGAAACTCGAGGGCATGCTCGAGCGCAATCGTTCGGAGCGAAACGGTTGGCGGGGCCGGGCGCATCAATTGCTGCGCTACCTGAAAGCCGAGCAGAAGTATCTTCACGATGATGACGAGACGGCATTGGCCGGGCGTTTCTTTCGCCTGCCCGCTCACGATCACCTGGATCTCACCCGAGCGGTGGGCAAACATCTGGGCGGCAGACTCTATGAGGCCATGATGGCCGGGAAAATCGATCGGGTTTGGCTGCGCAATCTTTTCTTCGACAGCATGGCTCTGGAAAGCGCACCCACGAGAGTTTACTTCGAGATTCTTGAGCGCGTTTGGGGAAAGGGGGAATGGAAGGGTGAGACGGGGAAAGTGGAGCGGCTGTAGGTCGCTGACCGCTGGCCGCTGGCCGCTTACCGCTGGCCGCTTACCGCTGGCCGCTTACCGCT
>CAYTPZ010000013.1:8031-23434 GCA_964440095.1 uncultured bacterium
CCGCTGGCCGCTTACCGCTGGCCGCTTACCGCTGGCCGCTTACCGCTTACCGCTAGCCGCCAGAAGCTGCACCATGTCTCGATCGGCTTCGGGCAGTTCCATTCTCGAAAGATCAGCCGGCGCCACCCATTTGAGTTCCTGACCTTCCCGACCGGTGGGCTCTCCTTCGCTGAGAACGCAATCGAAGAAATGCAGGCGCACGCGAAGATCGGGATAGTCATGCTCGCACTCAAGTTGCATCTCGCCGACCTCGGCGGTCACGCCCAGCTCTTCCTGAAGTTCTCGCACTAGAGCCGTTTCCAAAGACTCGCCCTCTTCCACCCGGCCGCCGGGAAATTCCCAGACTCGGCCAATGGCGTCGTCTTTCATGCGACGGGCGAGCAGGTATCGCCCCTCGCGGCGAATGAGGCCGGCGACCACTTCCAGGCGAGATTTCACTTGCGGAGTTCCCTTCCCAGTTTCTTCTCCACCGACTGCATCTTGCCGGCCAGGCGACCTGTGCGACCCACATGATCGTCGATCTTGATGGTTGTGCCCACACGCGCCGCCTGCCCAGCCATGAGTTTGTGGCAACGGGAAATGAGATCCATAACCTCGTCCCATTCACCTTCCACAGTGGTGCCCATGGAACCGAACTGATAGTCCAGCCCGCTGGTGTCGATGAGGTCGAGCATCTGCGCCACATACTTGCTCAGATGATCATCCGCCCCCGTAGGCGCGATGGTGAAGAATGCCAGCATGGACCCTCCAGATTTGGAATTAGTCGCGCGCTCCGCGCAGGATCAACAAGCGAAGCAGGTGCATTACGGAAACCGCCGCCGCCGCCACATAGGTCATGGCCGCCGCGTCGAGCACCTTCTTGGCACCCACGGCTTCATCTTGCGCCAGATAGCCGTCGTTCTTGAGAATGGCCATGGCTCGGCTGCTGGCGTTGAACTCCACCGGCAGAGTGACCATGTGAAAGACCACCGCGGCGCTGAAGAACCAGATGCCAACATCCATGAGCCAGCCGACCTTGGCGGCGAAGATGAAGCCCGCGAAGAAGAGCGGGAAGGCCAGGGTTGAACCGATGCTCACCGAGGGCGCAATGGCGCTGCGCACGGTGAGAGGGAAATATGATTCGCCGTGCTGCATGGCGTGGCCCGTTTCATGAGCCGCGATGGCCAGAGCCGCCAAGCTGTTGCCCTCGTAGACGGCGGGACTCAGGTTCACGGTGCGTTTACCGGGATGATAATGATCGCTGAGCTGGCCCTGGACCCCTACAACTTCAACATCGGACAGTCCATGGCTGGCAAGGATGCGGCGGGCCACCTCAGCTCCGCTGAGTCCCGCACGGCTGGCCACCTGGCTGTACTTGTTGTAATTGCTGCGCACCTTGCCCTGGGCCCAAAGAGCCATGGCGATGGCAGGCAGCAAGAAGATCATGGTCGGATCGAAGAAAAGTGGAAAGAAGGCAAAGAAGTTCATTCGCTGGAATCCTTTTCGGGTGCTTCCTGCTCATCCATGGCAGGAGCCTGGTAGAAATCGTCCAGAAGTTCCTGGGCCACTTCTGCGTCGGACTGGAAAACCTTCAGCCGCGCCTGGCCCTTTTGAGTTTCGAAAATTCCTCCGTAGGGCGTCGAACCCATGGGCTCCATGAGATAACGGATTCCCCGCTCTTCCAGCAAGGTCGCAAGGATGGAAACCTCTACGGAATCGTCCAGGATGGCCAGTTCGATCATCTTTTCGCTAGAATAGGGCATGGGACACCTCCCTGATTGGACTCATGGGGATTATGCGCCTACCGGCCCACTTACGCCAGGAAATGAATCGCATGATATGCCGGATTTTGCACCTGGACTGGAGGCTTTGTAGGACCATCAAGCCATTGACAATACGGCGATTATCCCCTAGTTTTCCCCCCGAGTTCCCCCATCAGGCTCCCCTAAGACATCCCTTTTCGGAGGTTCAGGTACGATGTTCAAGCGGCTGTCAATTCTCGTTCTGGCCCTGGCCTGGTTCGTGCCGGCCCATGCGATTCTATTGGGGAACCATCACATCAGTTTCGACCTTGTGGGGACCACCCAATACTTCGAGTTCGCCAACTTCCAGGAGTGGGAATTGCCCCCCGAGGTAACTACCGGTGGCGGCATTACGCTGGATCTGGAAAACCTGAACTGGGGATTCGGCAACTACGATCTCAATCCCAAGTGGAACGATGATCCCGACGCACTCAATCCCGACATACCCTTCGATGATCCCCGGCAGAATCGCAATATCATCTCCATGCGTTTCCAGGGCAATCTCGACCTGGGTCTGCGTGTGCGATCGGCTCTCTCTCCACGCCTGGGAGTTGAAGGCTACATCAAGTACACGCCCGCGGATCTGATCATCGATTTCAACGGCAACACACTTCCCGCCGCCAGCTTCACGCGATACCAGGGTGTGAGCAATCCCACAGAGACCGACAACGAAAATCTCAACTGGGTGGAAGGTGATTTCCCGACTTATCACATCTTCCGTTTCGGCCTGAACCTGGACTACGTGTATCTCCGCAGCGACAACAACATCTGGAATTTCTACGGATCCCTAGGCGGCGGGCTCGTGTCCTACCACCGCTCCGGGCAGCTTCTCGTTCCGGTGGATTACAATCCTGACACGCAGGACTATCCCAGTGCGCCTCTGGATATAACCTGGCTGCTGCCCAACGACACCTATCCCAGTTTCAGCATCGGAACGGGCGGCATATTCTTCATCCATCGCTACTTCGGATTGAACTTCGAAGTGCGCGCCAACTGGACCACCTTCGAATTCACACGGGCGGAATTCGACAGCTCCAGCCACTGGATCATGGGCGCCAGCTTGGGTTACGCCATCAGGCTCTGATCGCCTTACAGAAAACACGAAGCCCCCGGCCAGAGTCGGGGGCTTTTGCATAGGCGGAAGTGCCTGTAAACTTACTTCTCGTACATTGAGAAAGCGGGAAGCTTGTACTTCTTGTCGATCAGGCGGAGAGCGTCGAAGACTTCCTTGATCTCGCCTTGGAAAGAAGCAAGGTCGGGCACGTCTTCGCCGGGAGTGCCTTTGGCGTGCCAGTAGGCTTTGTATTTCTCACGTAGCAGTTCAATAAGGCGCGCTTCCAGCCGCTCCATTTCCTGCTGCTGATCAACTTCGGCGCTAGTTTCATCCACCATAGGCATCCCCCTTCTTGACAGTTCGGCGAGCAATATAGCACGCTGCCGGCCGATTACCAGAGAAATGGAGCAGCCTTGCGTATTGCCTTGGTCTCGGACAGTCACGGAAAAATCCCCGCCGCATTACTCGGCGCCATCGCCGGAGCAGATCGCATTTTCCACCTGGGCGACCTGGGACCCGTGCATCTGCTCTATGAGTTGGAAACCGTTGCGCCGGTGGCGGCGGTGCAGGGGAATAACGACGCACCGGGCCAGACCGAGTTGCCTCCCCTGCGCCGCTTCGAGGAAAGTGGCGTTCACTTCCATCTGCGCCATTTCCCCTGGAACGAGCACAGCATGCAGCAGGCGGCCCGGCCCTCCATATTCCTGCATGGGCACACCCACAAGCCGAGCATCAAGGAAGTTTCAAGGGGCTTCCAGGTTTGCCCCGGCTCCTTGCGCCTACCACGGGGAGGCTTTCCTTCGAGCTATGGATGGATCATCTTGGAAGATGGAAAACTGAGAATCAGCCTTCGAAGTCTGAACACACGCGAGATCATCGACGAGCGTATCCAAAAACTGTAGAGCCCCGGGAGGATGGACTCCGAGCTCACAAGTACGAGGACGATTAGCGGGAAAGGTGAAATTCCGATTGGAAGGATGGCTCTCATTCAGGGTCCTATCAAGGTTAAAACCAAATCCTCATTCACACGTTCCTGGATCTCGGCCTGCCAGGATCCGGTAGCCTCAATGTAAAACTCCCAGGTTCTTTCGAACCTGGGAGTCATTTTTGTCGGTGCCCGGGACGAGAGTCGAACTCGTACGGACTTTCGTCCACTGCCCCCTCAAGACAGCGTGTCTACCAATTCCACCACCCGGGCTGGGGGGCCTTACTTAGGGAGTCATAGGCTCAGGATCGCCCACAGGCGCGTCCTCAGCCGTATCGGCGGGAGCCGTCTCTCCACCCTCTACATTCACGCCTTCGGTCTCGATCTGATCGAGGATCGAAGCACCGGGGGCCACGTCGAGTTCGCTGCCGGCGGTCTCGCGCTGTTGCTGCGCGATCACACCTTCCTGCGTTGTCGTGCCGCCACGTGAAGACAGAAGCGAGAGTAGAAGCGCGAGCACGATGAAGCCACCGGCCAGGTATCCCGTGGCGCGGCTGAGTAGGTTGCCGGCACTGCGGCCACCGAGCAGCGCAGCATCGCTGGATCCACCAAAGGCACCGGCCAGGCCGCCGCCCTTACTGGATTGCATCAGCACCACGATTACCAGCGCGAGACAGTCGAGAAGAAAAATGGTTAGCAGAATGGCGTACATCGCCTACTCCCATAAGCTTGGGTCAAGGAACGGGCAAGTTATCAAAAGGTTTAGGGCCTGTCAAGACGCCGCGTAGGGCGGGATCAGGGCCAGGAAGCTCTCGGCCTTAAGGCTTGCGCCGCCCACCAGAGCCCCGTCCACATCCGCACAGCCCATAAGTTCGGAAACGTTGCTGGGCTTCACGCTACCGCCATAGAGGATCCGCATGCCCCCGGCCAGATCGGCTCCCACCAGCTCGCTCACCTTGGCCCGCATGGCCGCATGCACTTCCTGGGCCTGGGCCGGGCTCGCCGTAAGACCCGTTCCGATGGCCCAAACCGGCTCATAGGCCAGCACCACCTTGGCCAGGCGTTCCTCGCTCATGCCCGCCAGCACGCCCGCAGTTTGGCCCAGGACTACATCCAGAGTGCGTCCGGCCTCGCGTTCCTCCAGCGTTTCCCCCAAACACAAAATGGGCAGGAGCCCCGCTTCGAAGGCCGCCGCGGCCTTCTCGACCACACCCGCGTCGGTCTCACCGAAGTAGCTGCGCCGCTCGGAGTGCCCCAGGATCACCCAATCGGCCCCCGATGCCCTCAGCATGGGACCGGACACCTCGCCGGTGAAAGCGCCTGATGGCGCCGGATGCAGATTCTGTCCCGCAACGCCGATGCCCGAACCCGTGAGCACGCCCGCCACTACTGGAAGCGCCAGGAAGGTGGGGCCCACCACTACGTCGGCTTCAAGCTTCCGGCCTTCCAGGCCCAGGCGAATGCCATCGGCCAGGGCTGCTCCCGCAGCGGGATCCAGATTCATCTTCCAATTGCCCGCGATGAGTAAACGTCTGCCGCTCACGAGACCACCTCTTCCGCACTTGAAAGTGCGTCCACACCGGGTAGAAGTTTGCCCTCCATGAGCTCGAGGCTCGCGCCTCCGCCTGTGGAGATGTGACTCATTCCCTTTTCGAGTCCGAGCTGTTTCACCGCGGCCACGGAATCGCCGCCGCCGACCACCGTGACGGCGCCCTTGGCTGTGGCATCACCCATGGCACGGGCCATTTCAAGGGTACCCTGCGCGAAAGGCTTCACTTCGAACACCCCCATGGGACCATTCCAGAAGATGGTCCTGGCCGCGCGCAGCTTGCTTCCGAAAAGCTCCATGGTGGCGGGACCAATGTCCAAGCCCATCCATCCCTCAGGGATGTCGGTGGGAAGCACCACTCGGGTTTCGGCGTCGGCCTTGACCTCGGGCGCGACCAAGACGTCCACGGGGAGCAGTAGTTCTTTGCCCAGTTCCTTGGCCTTGCGCGTTATCGTGAGGGCGGTTTCGAGCAACTGTTCATCCAGAATACTCGACCCCACCGATAGACCCATGGCCTTGAAGAAGGTGAAGGTCATGCCGCCGCCAATGAGAATGCTGTCCACATGCTCCATGAGATTTTCGACCACGGGAATTTTACCCATGATCTTCGCACCGCCGAGCAGGGCCACAGCCGGACGCTGAGGATTGGTGAGCAGACCACCCAGGAACTCGAGTTCCTTTTCCATGAGCAGTCCCGCCGCGCTCGTGTCCATGAGACGCGCCATGCCCTCGGTGGATGCGTGAGCGCGATGGGCCGTGCCGAAGGCGTCGTTCACGTAGATGTCGGCCATGGCCGCCAATTGCCCAGCGAAGGCCGGATCGTTGCCCTCTTCCTCGGCGTGAAAACGCAGATTCTCCAGCAGAAGCACTTCCCCCGCCTTGAGATCGGCTACGGAATTCTTGGCATCTTCGCCCACACAATCGCGTGCGAAGTGAACGGGTGCGTCCAGCATTTCAGCCAGACGATCGGCCACGGGAGCCAGGCTCATTTCGAATACGTACTTGCCCTTGGGACGCCCCAGGTGGCTGGCCAGCACGACCTTGGCACCCGAATCCACAAGCATTTGAATGGTGGGCAGGGCCGAACGGATGCGGGTGTCGTCGGTCACTTCCTGCCGGTCGTTGAGGGGAACGTTGAAATCAACGCGGACAAAGACGGTCTTGCCGACGGTCTTGATGTCGCGGATGCTGAGTTTGTCGAGCATGTCTTCCTCCCGAACTGCCTGAGTATCCGAAAATTGGCGGGAAGCCGTGTCAAAAAGGTAGTCAGCGTGTGTTCCGACTGTCAAGGAAGGATCCCTGCGTGCGGGCACACGGCCCGCCACTAAAGCCCCTGTGCGGCCCCTGGCATGCGGGCCCAGAGCCGCCAGACAGGCCAGGAGGGTGGCACCGGTGGTCGCGAGATCATCCACCAGAACGATAGTTCCCCCCGCAGGCACCTTGCGTCGGCACCGGAACTCTCCCGCGGCCAATCGCTGACGCTGGGCACGGTTGCGACCGGCTTGCCGGCCCGACAGCAGGCTTCGAGTCAGGAGCTTTCGCGGCCGGGGAAGCTTCAGATGACGGGCGATATCCACCGCCAGAATTTCGCTCTGGTTGAAACCTCGGTTCAGGGCACGAATGGGCGACAATGGCACCGGGCAGAGATGCCATGGCCTCGGCCAGTTCTCCTTCGCCAATCGCTGGGCCATGGCCTTCGCCAAGAAGGGCACAGGCGCATCGTCGGATCCGTACTTCCAGGCTTTCACCAAACCTATCAAACGCTTTTCCGCTTCGTAGGCGTAAAGCAGTGGAAAGGACGGAGCGAGGTCGAGATGACCTTTTCGGGGGCGCAGATCTGAGCAGCAGCCATCACAGAGCAGGGGAATGCGTCCGGCTTCGAGTCTGCCGTATTGCAACAGATCCCCACAGCCGTGACAGCGCGAAGGGAAAAGCCTTCCCAGAAGATCGTCGAACATGTCGCCTAGGGGATGGAGCCAGGGAGGGATTAAAGAACTCGACGCATGGCCTCGCGGGGAGCGGCCTTGCCAGTCCAGTAGCTGAATGCCGCAGCGCCCTGTCCAAGCAGCATGCTACGGCCATCGGTGCATTTCAGCCCGTCTTGTTTGCAGGCAGTGAGCCAGGGCGTTTCGTGGGTGATCAGATCCATCACGACGCTTGCACTCTCGCCGCTGGGCGGGGGCGGAAGATCATCTTCCTTGTGAAGCCCCAAGCTTGTGGCTTGCACTACGAGATCCACCCTACCCCAGGACGCTTCCACATCGGCACTCAATGCAAGTTCGACACCGGCTGCGGGAAATGAGCTAAACAGCGCACGTGCACGCTCCGGGCTGCGATTCCAAAGCTCGATGCTGCGGACATCGGCATCGATCATGGCGGCCAGCACGGCTCTGGCTGCCCCCCCTGCTCCCAGCACGAGCACTCGCTTCCCGCTCATGTCACCGAAGTGATCACGCGCGGCCGTGGCGAAACCCTCCAGATCGCTGTTGTGCCCCTGCCAGATTTCGCCGGTCCAACGAAGGGTGTTTACGGCCTCCAGGCGCCGGGCCTCGGGGCTGAGATCTTTCAGCAGCCCAAAGCCCTCTTCTTTCAGAGGAACCGTGAGATTGAGCCCGATGAAGCCTTCCCCTGCAAGCCTGGGCAAACGCTCCGCCAGTTCACCGGCCGGACAGCGGATGAGTTCGTAGCTGCCCTCCAGGCCCACGGCAGCCATTGCCGCGTTATGAATGGCTGGAGATTTTGAATGGGCCACCGGATCACCCAGCAGAGCCAATTTCAACGGCGCGCTCACGCGACAACCTCACGGCGCTTCAGGGAATAGAACCACACGAGCATTCCCGTAAGGATGAATCCCACACTCACCCACTGACTCACCGTAAGACCCCAGAATCCGCTACTGGCCGAGTCATACCAGCGGAATCGATCCATGAGAATGCGATGGATGCCGTACAGAGTCAGGAATTCGGCAAACATTGCGCCGCGGATTTTCACGGCTTTCTCCACCACGAGCACCAGCACGAAGATGATCAGTGCGCCAAAGGCCGAGTAGAGTTGGCTGGGATGAAGCAAAGGGCTGGCGGGTAGATCGGCGAAATGATGCCCATGCTCGAGCATGAGCTGTCGCCCGGTTTCGCTGGCCTCGGATCCTTCGGGGAAATGCATGCCCAATGAGGAGTCGGTGGGAAGGCCGAAACAACAGCCGCGCAAAAAGCATCCCACACGCCCGATGGCGATACCCATGGCCAGGCTGGGCGCCACGCCGTCGCTTACATCCAGAAAGGAGATTCCCTTCTTCCTCACGTAGTAGCCAATGGTCAAGACGGGAAGAAGGATGCCGCCGTAGAGGGTCATCCCCCCTTCCCAGATGGCAAAGATGCGAAGGGGATTGTCCGCGAAAAACTCCCAGTGGAAGGCCACGAAGAAGAAGCGCGCTCCGAAAATGGAGCTGATGAGGATGATCTGGAAGATGTCCAGGATCACTCCCTGGCCCACATTGGCGCGCTTGCGGATTTTCGCTCCCGAAAACCACAGGGCGAAGAGAAAGGCCAGGGCCAGCAACACCCCATAGGGATGCAGATGCAGCGGGCCGAGTTTGAGTGTGTCGGGAAACATATCGTCCTTCCTTTCCCGCAAAACTAGCCGCCCGGGGCCGGTCGGGCAAGCTCGCTAGTAGCGCGTCCAGTTGCGGGAGATGTTCATCTGCACCCCCACCAGGAAACAGGTAGACATGAGCACGCTGCCGCCGAAGCTGAGGCCGGGCAGGGGAAGTCCTGTGACCGGCGCCAGGCCCATGGTCATGGCCACGTTCACAAAAACGTGGAAGAGTAGATAGGCACTCACGCCCACCGAGAGCAGGGCCGCAAAGGGCTGGCGCACCCTGGCAGCAAGCCTAATACCCTCCATGATCAAAAACGCGTAAACCCCTAATATTATGACCGTTCCCAGGAAGCCAAACTCCTCTCCCAAGACGGAGAAGATGAAGTCCGTGTGCCGGGCCGGTAGAAAGGCCAGTCCCTTCTGGGTGCCCTCCAGGAAGCCGTGCCCCAACATACCTCCTGATCCGATGGCAACCTTGGACTGGAAAATCTGATAGCCCGCGCCCAGACGATCCAGATCGGGATCGAAAAAGACCAGGATACGCTTTTGCTGATAGGCCCTGAGCGATCCCCAAAGCAGTGGCACCATAAGCCCCGTGCCCACGCTGACCACGAACCACAGGATGCGCTCAAGGCGACTCATGGCCGGGTAGATTAAGGTCACCACCAGCAACCCCACCATGAATGCCCCCCAGGCCCAATGCGGCATGCCGAAGCCCTCGCTGCCCACGGTTTGACCATAGAGCACGATAAAGGCACTGAGCACAGGTGCGCTCATAATGAGCAGGCGGCGAAGATCGAATCCCTTCCAGACCAGCATGGGTATGAGCAACCAAAGGAATGTCATGGCTGTGCCGAGATCCGGTTGTTGGAGCACCAAGAAGGCCGGCGGCAATACAAGCGCCAATGCGCCCAGGACCACCCTTAAGCGATTGGGATCGCCCTTCCTGCTGGCAAGGTAGGATGCGAGCATGAAGATCATCAGGATCTTGAAGAACTCGGAGGGCTGTACTCCCACCGGACCGAGCACCAGCCAGCGATGGGTTTCCCCGCGCATGGGCGGCAGAATGAGAACCGCGAGAAGCACGGCCAAACCCAGGCCATAGAGAATTTTGGAGAGGCTGTCTTTGAAGACCCAGAAGGGAATCATGGAGCCGGCGAGTGTTGCCACCAGACCTAGGAAGACCCACATGAGCTGCCGATGAAAGAAGGCACGGCTGATGGTGTAGCTGTTGCGGGCCTCGTCCAGGCTGTAGCTGCCCGGCGGCGAAGTGACCGAGTAGAGCATGAGCAGGCCCGTGCCCAAAATGAGCAGCAAGGGCAGAAGTAGACGCGGATTCAGCACGGCCGGCTGCAGTCGGAAGCTCATGGTAGGTCCTCGCTTAAGCCTTCCAGCTCGCGCCACCTCTCAACCAAGCTTCGGAAGATAGGCGCCACGTCGCTGCCATGCTCCGCGTGTTCCACCATAATGGCGATGGCAATTTCCGGATCATCCGCCGGTGCATAGCCGCAGAACCAACCATGCTCGAGGCCATGGGGATTCTGCACCGTACCCGTCTTTCCCGCGGCCCTCATGCCCGGTACCGAGCTGGCCCGCGCCGTGCCCCAGGTGCCGTGAAGAACCAATTCCAATCCTTCGCGAACCCGTTCAAGATGACTGCTACGCAGCGACAAATCTTCCGGCGGCGGTGGACGCAGAGGCTCGGCCCCTTCCACGCCCTCGCTTCGGAGCAATAGCTGGGGCACGGGCAGGCGATTACCACTGGCCAAACCCGCGTAGAAGCGCGCCATCTGGATGGGCGTTACCAGCACTTCGCCCTGACCGATGGCGATGTTCCAAAGCAAACCGCGGCTCCACTTCCGCTTGCCATAGCGCTCGTTGTAGTAGTCCACATCGGGCACCAGCCCACGGGATTCATACCCCAGGTCGAGGCCCGTGGGTCTGCCCAGGCCTAAACGCCGGGCCATGCGCGCCATAGCATCTGCCCCCAGGCCGTCGCCTACCTGATAGAACCACACGTCGCAACTTCGCTCCATGGCATGCTCGAGATCCAGCGCGCCGTGGCCCTGCTCAAGCCAGCAGCGGAAGTAGCGGCGTCCCAGCTGCAATCCGCCGAAGCAGGACTCCAACTGCCCCAATCGCTGGAGGGTGTTGTTCTCCAGCGCGGCCAGGGAGATAACCGGCTTGTAGGTGCTTCCCGGGGCATAGGTGGCCTGCAGCGCGCGATTGAAAAGCGGCCGGCCGGGGTCATTGATCAGAGCTTCCCATGTTTGTGTGGGAATGCCGCCGGTGAACAGGTTGGGATCGTAGGATGGCCGGCTGCTCATGGCGAGCACCTGGCCCGTGTTCACATCCATGACCACGCCCGCACCCCGCCCCCAGACGGCCAGCGCACTGTCAAGCAGGGCCGTGAGTTCGATGTCCAGGCTCAAGACCAATGTTTCCCCGGGAACCGGCGGCACGAATTCCACGGTTTCCAAAAGCGTGCCGCGAGCGTTGACCAGGAAGAGTTCCTTGCCGTCGCGCCCGCGCAGACGCTCCTGCCATCGCTGCTCGGCGCCTGAACGCCCCACAAGGTCGCCGGGGAAAAAGGGCTCGTCGCTGCCACGTTTGGCCAGTACTTCGCTTTCGCTGACCTCTCCTACGTAGCCCAGGAAATGTGCACCCAAATCTCCCAGAGGATAATTCCGCCTCGCCCAGTCCTGCAGCTTGATGCCGGGCAAACTATGGAGCTTCTCCTCGATGGCTAGCAGGGATTCCTGGGGCAGGTCGCGTTCGAGCACGGCTCGCGGTAGGCCGGACTCGCGAGCAAACTCCACCCGTGCGAGCAGCTCGGCAGTGGGACGATCAAGTACATCGGCCACGCGCACGATCAAGCTTGAATCGGCATCGTGGGCGGCCAGAGAAAGCGACAGTTCGCAGGCAGTCAGATTTTCGGCCAGCACCCGGCCCTTGCGGTCCAGGATGCGTCCGCGCGCAGAGGGAATGCGCCGCTGATCAAATCGGTTCTCACGGGAGTGTCGCTGATAGTTTTCAAAGTCGAGGATTTGCAGATAGAAAAGCCGACCCACCAGGACGGCCATCATCAGGGCCACCATGAGCAAGAGCCGACCCTGAGGTCCCTGAAAGTGCTTGCCGCTAGAAGTCAACATCGTCTTCCTCGCGGAACATGCGAAGACCGCCGCGGGCTACGAAAACCACACCGAGAATGATCAGGTAGGCCAAGAGGCTCATAAAGGCCGCAGGTACCCCGTGCTTGATCCATTGCATGAATAGGAAGATCGGCGACCCGCCCAGCGACACGATGAGGAAAAGGGCCTGGGCCATGAGCGCGCCCGGAAGGAAGAGCATGACGCGCATGGCCAGGCTGCCCCGGTCCACACGATCGCGCATGGCGCCGAGGAAGTATCCGCTGACGCTCAACGCCAAAGAGCTGGCACCCAAAATCTGATAATCGGCCAGGTCGCGCAGCAGGCCAATGGCCAAGCCCCAGAACATGGCCGGCAGTTTTCCGCGGCGAATGGCGATCCAGAAAATGAGCAGGTAGGGAAAATCCGGCGCGATGCCCCAGGGAGATATCCAACGTTCCAGCAAAGGATGCAGCAGGAAGCAGCCCAGGATGACGGCTAGTTGAGGACGGCTTTCCTTCACGGGGCCTCCTCTTCTTCCACAGCTTCGGTATCGTGGGGAAATCCGCCGGCGTCTTCGCCCACACGGGTGACTACGAAAATATTCTCCAAGCTGCTCAGTGATGCCGCCGGCCTGATGAGGATTTCCATGCGAAGGGAACCGGGCGTGTGCTTCACTTCCCGCACGGTACCCAGAAGAAATCCGCCGGGGAACTCGCTGCCGAGCCCGCTGGTGACGAAGCGGTCGCCTACTTGAACATCTTCGCCGGGATCCACTCGATCCACATGAAAGCCCAGACGCGGATTCCATTTGAACGCGCCCAGAACCCGGCTACGCAAATTGCGCGCGCCCAGGGTGAAGGTCTTGCTGCTCAGCAGAAGAACCTGCGAGCGATGGGGCTCTACAAATTCCACGCGACCCACCAGGCCTTCATAACCCACCACAGGCATGCCCTGCTCCAGGCCCTGGGCGGAACCCTTGTCGATGCGCACGAGATTTCGATCCTGGAAGCTAAGCGGATAGCTCAGAAGTTCAGCGGGTAAAAACTGGTAGGCCTGGGAACTGGCGAATCCCAGGATGCCGCGCAGGCGCTCGTTCTCGCGCCGCACTTCCTGGATATGCGCCCACTGATGTTCCTGATCGCGCAGGCGGGCGCGCAGGTCTTCGTTCTCGAAGCCCCATTGGCCCAGGGTATGCCCTAGCCAGGTTAGGCCGTCAGACGGCGCGTAGAAAACCGTGGCGCTGCGCCGTGCCAGTTGAAAGCGAAAATCCTCGGAGCTGGATCTGAGCACGAAGGCGAGGATGACGCAGAGCAGCAAGAGACCGCGGTCCCGATATCGATGCAGCAGTGCCGCGGGTCGGGGCATTTTAACTTTCCGGGCCGTGCATGACGACTTGCTCGTACTCGTCGAGATTGTCCAGAATCTTGCCCGCTCCCAGCACCACGCAGGTGAGAGGATCGTCCACGAGATTCACAGGCAGATTCGTTTCATCTTTAAAGCGTTCCTCGATGCCCTTGAGAAGGCTGCCGCCACCGGTGAGCACAATGCCCCGATCCACGATATCGGCGGCCAATTCGGGCGGAGTATGCTCCAGAGCACCCTTGAGAGCCCCTACGATAGCCGAGAGCGGCTCTTCCAGGGCCTCGCGGATCTCGTCGCTGGTTATGCGAAGAGTTCTCGGCAGGCCGTCTCCCTGATGCAGCCCTTTGACCTCCATGGCCAGGGTCTTCACCGAGGGGTGCGCGTTGCCGATCTGCTTCTTGATGGCCTCGGCGGTCTGCTGGCCGATCATAAGATTGTACTTGCGGCGGATGAAGTTGATGATCGAATCGTCCAGCTCGTCGCCCGCCACGCGGATGGACTGGTCGGTGACGATTCCGTTCAGCGCGATCACGGCGATTTCGCTAGTGCCGCCGCCGATGTCCACAACCATATTGCCGGCGGGCTTGTCCACGGGCAGGCCCACGCCGATGGCCGCAGCAATGGGCTCGCTGACCAGATAGACCTCGCGCGCGCCCGCATGTTCGGCGGAGTCGCGCACCGCGCGTTTTTCCACTTCGGTGATGCCGCTGGGCACGCAAATGATGATGCGCGGGCGAATAAAGGTTTGCCGTTTGCGCGCCTTCTCGATGAATTGGCGCAGCATGATTTCCACCACGGCGAAGTCGGCGATCACGCCGTCTTTCATGGGTCGAATGGCCTCGATGTCAGGATGGGTGCGCCCCAGCATGAGTTTGGCGTCTTCGCCCACAGCGTGGACCTTCCGCGTGCTGGCGTTGAGCGCCACCACACTGGGTTCGTTCAGAACAATGCCCTCGCCTCGTACGAAGATCAGGGTGTTTGCGGTGCCAAGGTCGATGGCCACATCGTTTGTGAAGTATCGGGAAAAATTACCGAGCAAGGCATGCCTCGTCTCTGCTTAGGAAAGGTAGCCGCCTTCCCTCAGGCTGCGGAATCCTTCCGCGCCCAGGACTATGTGGTCCAGGAGCTCGATACCCAGCAGTCCGCAGGCCTCTCCCATTCGCAGAGTCAGGCGGACGTCGTCCTCGCTGGGCTCGGTGTCCCCGGAGGGATGATTATGTACCAGTACAACCGCCTGGGCGGAAGCCAGGATGGCGGGCCTTAGCACCTCCCTCGGGTGCACCACCGCCGCGTTCAAGCTTCCTTGCGACACCAGGCAGTCGCGAATCAACCGGTGCTGTGAGTCCAGAAGAAGGATGTGGAACTGCTCCTGGCGAAGCGACTCCATCTCTCGGCCGAGCAGCCGGTAGACGGCGGCCGGCTCGAGGATGCGCGGGCGTTCGCCTAGGCGCGGATCGCGGGCTCGCCGGCCGATTTCCATTCCGGCCGAGAGAGCCAGGGCCGCGCGCAGATCCAGGCCCACCTCTTCTTCCCACTCCCCGGGCGTCGAGCGACCCAGGCCGTGAAGGTTGCCGTATACACGAAGCATCCTTCTGGCCGTGAGACCGGCTTGACGAATGCCCATGGGCGAAAAAAAGGCGCCCAAGAGATGATCATCCCGGATCAGGCCTTCTTCTCCCAGGAGCAGGCGGCGTTCAGCTTTGCCCACGCCGGCTCCGATGGACATCTTCCTCTGACCACGATGGCGCCGGACGGGTCAGCCTGCCCGCGCCCATGCGTGTCCGGTTCGATTCTCTTCTAAGTAGCATAATCACAGGGCACAGGCTACGGATTTTGTGCCTGTTCCACGGCATATTCAGCATTTTCATGCCGGAGACAGTTCAAAGAATATGCCTGGAGAAGGGAAGGGGCGGCCAGCGGTCAGCGGCCAGCGGTCAGCGGCTAGCGGTCAGCGGTCAGCGGCTAGCGGCCAGCGGTCAGCGGTCAGCGGCTAGCGGCCAGCGG
>CAYTPZ010000013.1:23534-47907 GCA_964440095.1 uncultured bacterium
CAGCGGCTAGCGGCCAGCGGTCAGCGGTCAGCGGCTAGCGGCCAGCGGTCAGCGGATAAAAAAAGCCCCCGCCCGAAGGCGGAGGCTCTGTCACTCAATGAGACCGAGAACTAGAAGTAGTACTTGATCTGCACGGCGTAGACACCATGGCCGTCCGGTCCACCGAGGAACCAGTTGAAGGTGTCCAGGATCCGGGTTTCGTCGAAAGCGAAGTCCAGATCGAAGTCGCCGAGATGCACGCCAAAGCCGAACATGAAGGCGAAGGGATACTCTTCAGCATCGTCCTGATCCTTGATCCAGGACTTCTTACCCGAGGTACGGAGAGTCAGCCAGTCGTTCACGTCGGTCTCGAGACCCACGTAGAAGCCAGGCATGGTGGTGTCCGTAAACTCGTCGTCGCCGATGTTCTCAGTTTCCTTCATGTAGTCGAAACCAAGAATGAGGCTGTTGTCATCGTTCACCGTGTAGGCGAAACCGAGACCCATGAACATCGCGTTAGCATCGTCGTCACCGTCGGTGGCGCTCTCGTATCCGAAGGCGGGAATGAGTTCCACGCCATCTTTCCAGGGGTAGAAGGCGCGGGCACCGAAGCCCATGTCGCCGTCGTCGCCCTCTTTGCCCATCATGAAGGTAAAGTCGATGTTGGTATCGCCCATGTCATAGTCGAGGCCCGCACCGAAATCGTACTTCGAATCTTCACCGTCGTCACCAACACCCTCGAACATCTGGAAGAAGAAGCCCAGAGTGACTACGTCAAGCGAGTAGCCGTAACCCAGGCCCACCTTCTCACCGGCGTCGCCACCGATGCTGAGGAAGTAGGTTCCGAAGGTATCTTCGTTCTTCGCGAGATTGAACTCGTTGCCATCCAGTCCGGCGAAGTTGATCCAAATCATGTCACCGTAGTTGGCGATTTCACCAAACCAAGTGTTAACATCCCCGGCATCTTCCCAGTAGGGAACTCCACCGAGGGTCGTACTGCGCACATCATAAGCAGAGGCACTGCTGGTGATCAGCAGAAGAGCCGCCATGACGAACATCAAACGAGTAAATCGAGACACAATCGACCTCCTGATCAGGTTGAACCCGTCTCACAGTTATCGGGGGATTCGGATTCGAATTTGTTTCCTGGTCTCTCACCCCCAGGCTCGAATATCAGGCCCGACACTCGGGCGTCCTCGGAACGAGTCGGCCGGGCGCGCCCCGGGTCCAAAACCGAGTTGCCTAGCCAGCGATTCGAGCCGCGAGCAAGGTATTCTAGGCCCCAAAGCCTGTCAATCTAAAAAGTGGCATCGTAGAGAGTATTTGTTAAAGGAATAACATTTCTGGGCCATTCGTTTTCCACTGTGGCACAAGGGCTTGCGATTGGGGCATTTCCGCTACTTGGAGAGCAGTTCCAGGCGTCGAATGGCGGCCAGGGCCGGACGATCAGATCCCCATAGCTCTCCGGCCCCTGCCAGATCCTCCACCTGAACTCGCCCACTGGCGTGTAGGAGCTTGTCCTCACCCAGCCATAGGCCCACATGCTCGATGCGTTTGGCACCGTAAAACAGCAGGTCTCCCCGCCGCCAGAGTGCAGGTTCGCTCATGGATACCGCCTGCCCACATTCTGCCTGCTGCCAGGCATCCCTTGGTAAGTTCTGACCAACAGTTGCGAACAGCAATTGGACAAACCCGCTGCAATCCAGCCCAGCGCTTGATCGCCCCCCCCATTCGTATGCGATGGCGAGAAGGCGCAGCCCACGAGCAAGCAACACTTCCATATCACCGCCCGGCGGCTCAAGATCCTTGGCCGGCGTCCACACTTCGCGGCCACCGGGCATTTGCCAGGGATGAAATCCGTCGACCATCGACCCACTCGGATGCAGGCCCGTGGCGAAGGAGAGGTCGAGGGAAATCTGGGATTCCAAGTTGGGTCGCTCATAGGCCTGGCTCCAGCGCTTGGTCACCACAAGCTGCGCTGAGGGCCAGGTTTGGACATCGCTTAGATGCCAGCACCTTAACCAACCCTGGTAGCCATCGGGTCCCTGGCCCAAGGCCCATTGCAGATCATCACTTCGCTCCTTCACCTTGAAGGATTCTCCAAACAGCAAGCGGCTGATCTGTTCGGACTCATGGGACGGTTCCGCCCGCAAGGCACTGCTGCTGGTGTTCACAATGAGTTGGCTCATCAGCGAGTCCTTCCGGGCAAGCCTCGAGGATCGGCCAGATCGCGCAGTGCATCCCCGAGCAGGTTGAATCCCAGTACTGCCATGGCCATGACCAGGCCCGGCACGAGAGTAAGCCAGGGAGCCGTTCGCAGGTAGCCGAAACCGTCGCGAATCAGAGTGCCCCAACTGGCCGTGGGTGGTTGAGCGCCGAGACCCAAGAAACTCAGGCTACCCTCGGCGATGATGGCCGTAGCCAAGCCCATGCTGAAAAGCACCAGGAAGGTTCCAGTGCAGCCGGGGAGAACATGGAGAAAGAGAATGCGCAAAGTTCCGGCACCGGTGGCGTGCGCGGCTTCCACAAACTCCATGCGTCTGATCACCAGAACTCGACTGCGGATGACACGGGCCACGGGAGCCCATCCCAGAACGCCCAGTGCGAGGAAAAGCGTGAAGAGGCTGGGGCCGAAGGCCGCCACCACGGCGATGAGTAGAAGCAGGGCCGGGAAGGCCAGAGTTAGGTCGGCGGCGCGCATGATGATGGAATCGGTTTTGCCGCCGAAGTATCCCGAGACCAGACCGGCCAAACCTCCCAGGATCAGCGCGATGAATCTGGAGAGCACACCCACGCTCAGCGACACGCGGGCCCCCACTAATACACGAGCCAGAAGGTCGCGGCCCAGAGCATCGGTGCCAAGGGGCGAAGCGCCGCCGGGCCTAAGAAGAAGAGCCTCGGAATCCGGCGCGAGAGGATCGGCGGAATAGATCAGGGGGCCCACACTGGCGGCGAGCAGGAAGAAAAGCACCAGTCCAGCACCTATCCAGAAACTGGTGGAGCGCGTGAGAGCCTTCATCCTCGCCCCCTTCTCACCCGGGGATCGATCCAGGCATAGGACAGGTCCACCAATAGATTCACCAGCACGAAGGCCAGGGCCATGACCAGCACCGCACCTTGAATGGCGGGCAGGTCGCGGCTGGCCACGGCGTCGAGGGTGTAACGGCCCAGGCCCGGCCAGGCGAAGATCTTTTCGGTGAGTACGGCTCCGCCCAGGTAGCTGCCGAAATCGTTACCGATCACGGTGACCACTGGAAGCAGGGCGTTGCGCAGGGCGTGAACGAAAAGGACCTTCCAGCCGGGCAAGCCCTTGGCCCTGGCCGTGCGGATATAATCTTCACCCAGGACTTCCAGAAGCGAGGCGCGGGTCATGCGCGCGATCATGGCCGCCGAAGCCCCCGCCAGGGTCAAGGCCGGCAGCACCAGGTAGCGAGGTGACCATCCTCCGTAGCCCGAGGGCGGCAAGAGGCGAAGCTGCAGGGAGAAGAAGTAGATGAGGAGTATGCCCATCAAAAAGACGGGCACCGATATGCCGAGAGATGCCATGGCCATGGCGCCACGATCGATCCACGAACCGGGCCGGGCCGCGGCGATGATTCCCAAACTCAATCCGATGATCACAGCCAGGGTCATGGCGGCGGCAGCCAGGGCGAGGGTTTTGGGAAAGGTCTCGGCGATGCGCTCGCTCACCGGTTCGCGAGTGACGTAGGAATTTCCCAGGTCGCCGCGAACAAGTCCGGCGAGGAAGTGGCCATAGCGCAGAAGAAGTGGATCATCGAGGTGGAGTTCTGCGCGCATTTCAGCCAGGACGGTTTCGTCGTAGCGCTCACCGGCCACCGCCTGTACCGGATCGCCGGGTACCACGTAGAGCAGGAGGAAGCTCAGGAAGGTCACCCCGAGCAGCACGGGCAATGCCCCCAGCAATCTACGGGCTATTACGATCGGCATGCCGCAGCTCGAGGTAGTCCTGTCCATTGAAAATCAGGGGCGGCTGGTAACCTGAAATGCCGGGCCTCAGCACTTGAAGGCTCACCGGATGCCAAAGCCAGACCCAGGGCGCTTTGCTATAGATGACCTCGTTGAGTCGATCCACCAGGTCGTCGCGGGAAGATCCCTCGGGAAGTCGGCTCAATTCGTCCAGAAGCAGGTCCACGTATTCGTCGTCCAGGCTCGCACGATTGCCCCCGCCACCCCGATTGGACGAGTGGAAGGTGGGCACCAGGAAGTTTTCGGCGTCGGGGTAATCGGCCAACCAGTCCATGACGAAAGCGCTCGCCCGACCGCTGTTCACGGCATCCTTGAAAGCCCCCCAATCGCGAACCACGATTTTCACCCGCACTCCCACTTCGGCAAGGTATGCCTGAACGGCTTCGAGAAGGCGGCTCACTTCGGGATTTTCCTTTTGCCAGATTTCCAGTTCGAAACCCTCGGCGTGACCGGCCTCGGCCAGCAGGGTCTTTGCGCGAGCGGGATCGTAGCGGTAGGCTTCGGCGGGAGCCCGGTGGCGCAATGAGGGCGGCACCGGTCCCCGTGACGGACGAGCCGATGCACCGCGTAGGGTGTGCAGCAGGGCTTCCTGATCCACCGCCCAGTTGAGCGCCTGACGCACGCTCAGATCGTCAAGAGGTGCTTTGGCGGTGTTCAGACCAAGGTAGCTCACCGACAATTCATCTCGCCTGAGAATGCTCGGTGCCCAGTCGCTCTTGAGCCAGTGGCCGATCTCGGCTTGGGGCAGGGTGAGCAGATCCAGATTGCCCACTTCAAACTCCGCCACCGCCGTGAAGGGTTGGGGGATAATGCGAAAGGATAGATTCTGAAAAGCCCCTTCGGGCAAATCCCCCCGCCGCTCCAACAGGAATCGATCCCCCCGATTCCATTCGGTCAGGCGCCAAGGGCCACCGGCCACGGGCAATCGCCCCCGGCGGGCAGGGAGCCCTTCCTCGTCCATGGGATAGATTCGTGTGGCCGGCATGGCCAAGAGGCCCAGAAAGGGACTAAAAGACTCTCGTAGACGCAGGAGGAGCGTGCTGTCGTTGATCGCAGACAGGCCAGTCAGTTCGTCGCTCTCTCCTGATGTGAAGCTTTCCGCACCGAGCAATTCCGAGAGAACCCAACGACGAGGCGAGGTATGCTCGGGATCCAGCAACCTTCGGAAACAGGCTGCCACGGCAAAGGCGTCGATGACTGAACCATCGTCGAAACTTCGATCGGTATGCAAATGGAAGGTATAGTGCCGGCCTTCTTCGCTCAGGGTCCAATCTTTCACGAGATCGGCCTGGGCCTTGCCGTTCACGTCGAAGCGAAAGAGCGCGGGATAGATGAGTGAGACCAAGGTACCCGAAGCCTTGTCCACGGCGAAAGCGGGATCCAGGTTCTGGGGTTCTTCGCCCAGGTAAGTCCTGAATGTGCTTGGGTCGGATCCCGATTGGGAACATGCTGCCAGTGCTAGTAGGGCGAGAAGAAACGCACGCCTCACTGGCTCCACCTCTCTACCAATTCATAGTCGCCCTGACCATGACGATCTTCGAAGACAAAGACCAATCCGTTGGTGTAACTCCAGATTTCGCGGACCCGGAAGCTTGCGTCCTCGTTGACCTGATCCACCTGTGCGGGTGGACCATACTCCAGATAGACGCAACCGCGGTCGCTGCGCCAGCCGGGTACCCAGCTGGTTCCGAAGTTACGCCCCACGTGATCGAGATCCTGGAAAAAGGACTCCATGGCCGGATTGCCTTCTCCGTGATCGTTGTCACGCCTTCCCCAAAATTCCTGATAGACGCCCCGGCGACGCTCCTCCTCCGCGGCTTTCATGAGCTCAAGCTCATCGGCCTCGGCCAGATAGGAGAGGATGTCCAGGGTCTGGCGCCAGTCGCGCCCGAAGGCCGGCGGGCCCAGTCCAATTTCCAGGCGTCCTTTTACTTCCTGGGATTCACCCTCGCGGAGAACGCTGAGCCGCAGCTGATGCGGACCCGTGGACAGATCTTCGAGAGGAAGTTTGAACCCGATCTGCCGCGTGCCGGCATGCCCCGACAGCATGCGCCTTTCATAGTGCACCATGCGGCCGTCCCGCTGTTCCAGTTGGAGGATGGCCTCCAAGGAATCGCTGGGCTCCCAAACTTTGAGTTCGGCATGGACCTTCAGGTGCCGAGCGAAACCGTCCAGGAAAATGCTGCGGCGAGGTGGGATGCTCCAGGGATCGTAAAACCCGAAAGGCGGCGTGATGGGTTTGACACCCGTGGGCTCGAAATGCGGACCCTGCAGGAAGTATCCGCGGCAGCCGGGATGAGGCAGATCCAAGGGGAAGGTTTCGCGCCAGGGCAGATAAGGACCCCGACCGTAGATGAGCACTTCAACATCGAATTTTCCCGCAGCAAGTTCAATTTCATACTCGGATTCGAAACGAAGATCAGAATTCCGCACGGCCTTATAACTGTCGCGTATGATCTCTTCCCGAAAAACCACCTGTCGGTCCGTTTTGGTTTCACGATCTCGGAGAGTGGCGGCCACGCGCAGATTGGCGCGATACAGACCGTCTTCCCGGCGGAAAACCAGGTGGCTTATGGGGATGCTGAACTTGAGTGTGAGGAGAGCGGAATCATCCTCGCCAAAATCCAGGTGAGGATCCAAGCGCGTTCCGTGGGGAAGTGGCTCGGGCCGCGCCGCAAGTGCGGAGCCGGCAAGGAGCAGGAGAAGTATGGATACAACCGCGACTCTTTTCATGCCATCCTTTCGCGAGTGCGGAGTATAGAATCAGCTCCCCCATTCCCGCAAGCGATGGCTGAAGAGACTAGCTCCGCCTTTTGTCGCTTTCGATCTTTCCATCCAAGAGACGGATGGTACGCAGGGCGTGATCGGCGATGAAGGATTCATGCGTCACCAGAATGACCGTCTGGCCATCCCTGTGAAGAACGTCGAAGAGCGCCATGATCTCTTCACCGGTGCGACTGTCCAGGTTGCCCGTGGGCTCATCGGCCAGGATGATGGAAGGCTCGTTCACCAGCGCCCGCGCCACGGCCACACGCTGGCGCTGCCCCCCGGACAGTTCGTTGGGCTTATGACGGATGCGATCGCTGAGCCCCACTGATTCCACGGCCTTCTCCACACGACGACGCCGCTCCGCACCGGGCAAGCCGCTGTAGATCAGCGGCAGCTCCACATTGTGAAAAACGTCCGCCCGAGGCAGCAGGTTGAATGTCTGGAATACGAAGCCGATTTCACGATTTCGGATGCGGGCCAGCTCATCGTCGCTGAGATCGGAGACTCGCTGATCGGCCAATTCGTAGAAGCCCTTGCTGGGTGTGTCCAGGCAACCCAGAATGTTCATGAGCGTGGATTTGCCTGAGCCAGACGGTCCCATGATGGCCAGATACTCGTTGTTCGCGATGTCCAGATCGACGCCGTCCAGGGCCCGGACTTCGTGATCACCCACCTGGTAGATCTTGCTGAGTTCTCGAACCTGGATCAATGCTTGCCTCCCGCGAGACTCAGACCCGTGCTGCTCTCCAGATCGGCCACCGCCGAAAGATAGGCCGTCATGCCGTCGATCTCGCTGGAGCGTGCGCGGGTTAGCGACACTTCCGCCTCGCTCACTTCCAGGAGCGTGGCCGCACCCACGCGATAGCGCTCGCGAGCCTGCCTGAGTTCTTCGGAGGCCAGGACGATGGTGTGGCGAGCCAATTTCACCCTCTGCCTCGAATTCTCGAGCGTCACAAGCAAGGATTCCAAGCTGCGGGTGAGGGACCTTTCCTTCTCCTGCAGACCGAACTCGCCGAGTCTCTTGCTTACACGAGCCTGGGAGATGCCCTGGCGGGTGCGGAAACCGTCGAAGATGGGAATGCTCATACCCAAGCTCAAGCTGTAGTTGTAGTTGTCATCGAAGAAATCGTCGAAGCCATCGGGTGGGCTGAGGTCTCCCCAGGAATAGCGATAGCCCGCGCTGACGCTGGGCCAGAGCGCGCTCTTGGCCTGCTTGAGCATGGCGCCGGAGGCTTCCAATCGCGAACGCGTGGCCGTTAAATCTGGATTGGAGCCGAAGGCCGACTCAAAGACCTTGTCTCGATCAAGTTCGATGAAATCTATGGACTCCAGCGCTTCCACACGGATGCGCAGAGAGGGATCAAGCCCCAGGGCGGTGGCCAAATTGACCATGGCGATATCCAGGCTGCTCTCGGCCTCCAGCAAGGCCAGCTGAGACTCGGCCAGATTCACGCTGGCCTGTAGAGTGTCGTTACGGGCAACAGCCCCCATCATGAAAGCCCGTCGCACCTGAGCGAAAGATTCCTGACTCAGATCCAAACTGCCGCGATTGAGTTCCTTGATCTTCTGCGCGCGGAAGACCTCGTAATAGGCCTTGATCACCAATTGATCCACCGCGGCGATGGTGGCCTCGAGATCGGAGCGAGTGGCCTCCCGTTCCCATTTCTGAGCCGAGAGGACCGCCAGGTTCCCGAAGCCCGCAAAGAGCGTCATGCTACCGCTGATGCCCATGGAATAGGACTCATAGTCGGCACTGGCTACCGCCGGAGTTTCCACGAACTGCTGGGTGTCGTTGTTGAAAAAGACACGACCGGGTTGGGGCCCGATATAGCTGTGGGCGTAGCCGAAATCGGCGCTGAATCGAGGGAGAAAGGCTCCGTAGGCGCTCAATACATTTTCCCCGGCCAGGTCTAGAGACTGCTGGGCACCGAGAAGGGAGGGAGAATTGGCCCTCGCGATCTCAATGCATTCCTGCAGGCTCATGGCCTTGCCGTCCTGGGCCATGGACAATCCAGGACTGATTAGTGTGAAAATGAAGGCGACCCGAAGCAGACTGGGGGCAAATGTGCGGGACATGCAAACCTCGCTTTAAGAGACCTCGCCCCTTACGGACACAAGGGGCCCTAGTTTCGAGGCGGGCCGGAAAAAAGAGGGGAGCCTTGTCGGCTCCCCCGTAGTCCTGGCGAGTTCCCCGATCAACCGCCTCGTATGCGGAAGTTGAAGGGAATCATAATCTGCGTCTTTACAGGCACGTTACGCTGTTTGCCGGGCTTGAATCGGCATTTGCGAGCGGCGCGAAGGGCCTCGTCCTGAAGAATTCTGGGGACGGTAGCGCTGACCACCACCGCGTCGAAAACCTTGCCTCGCTCGTCCACATAGACAAGAACCTGGACCACGCCTTCCATTTCCGCTTCACGCGCGATCTCAGGATAGCGCACGGGGGCCTGGAAGGTGAGCTTGGGCGGATCGTCGAAGGCAAAGAACTTCTGCGGTCCACCCCCACTGGTACTGGAAGGCGGCGGCGGCATGGATTCGATGTCATCGAAACTGGTGTCTTCGATGGTATCTTCGTCGGATGCTTCGTCGGAAATCTCGATCTCCACACGCACCTTGGGCATTTCGATTTCTTGGGGCGGCGGAGGAATTTCGATTTCATCGGGCACTTCGATGATCTCGAAGACCTCTTCCTTGAGCTTGTAAGGATTGGGCGTGTAGGTGGGCGTGAAGATGAAGGCAGACACTATGATGATCACCGCGAAGAGCCCAGCCCAGCGCAGCAGCATGGGATATTTCTGTTTGATCAGCTGTTGGACGGTGATGACCATACTACGCCCTTACCTGCCTCTTTTTTCTACATCGCTTGAGAAGTTCACGCGCACCGCGTTGACGGCCTTGAGTTCTTCCTGCACCGAATTGATGACCTCGTAGCGCACACGGTTGTCGGCCTTGAAGGAAACCAGAATCGCAGGATTCTCATCCAACTTCTTGGCCATGATCGGTCCGATGTCCGACAGGAAGACCATCTTGTCATTGATCGAGATGTAGCCGTCTTTGTCCACCCAGATATTTGCGAGATTCTCGGTGGCCTGCTTCTTGGCGGCCTCGGCGCGGGGCAGGTTCACGTCCAGCCCCTCTTCGTGCTTGAAGATTGTAGTGGTCATGAAGAATACCAATAGCAGGAACGCAATGTCGGCCATCGACGAAGTCGGAACGGCAGGCATTTCCTTAGGTTTTCTTCCAATAACACCCATACTAGCTCCTAGCTCTTGCCCATCTTCAGAGAAATTTTCCGGATCTGCGCCTTCTTCAATTCATCGAGGATGTCCACCATGATGCCATAGTTGGCCTCGGGATTGGTTTCGATTACAACGACAAGCTTGGGATTGGTGTCCTGCGCGTCGCGAACGATATCTTCGATGGCGTCCACGCGCACGGGCGCTCCCCCAATGGTCACGGTGTTATCGGAGTGGGCCTTGACTTCGAGAATGTTCTTGCGGCTGACCTGGGCGGCACTTTCGGTCTGACCGCTGGGAAGAATCATGGTCAGGCCCATCTCCAAATTGAAGACGGTACTGACGATGAAGAAGATCAGAAGAAGGAAGGCAATGTCCGACGTGGAGGCCATGGAGACCTCGGGAGGTGCCTTCTTCTTCTTTTTGCTGAGCAGTCCCATGATATCCTCGTTAGGCGATAATGCTTAGATGCCCAGGTCCACCAGTTCGCTGACCAATTCCGCACTTGTCTCTTCCATCTCAACCACGAAGCGGTCCACCTGGCCGACAAAGTAGGAGTGGAACAAGCTGGTGGGAATACCAATGACCAGACCCGTCGCAGTGGTGATAAGCGCTTCGGAGATACCCGAGGCCACCAGCTTGGCGCTAACCTGGTCCGAGGCCGCAATAGCCTCGAAGGCGTTGATCATTCCGGACACGGTACCGAGGAAGCCCAGCATAGGCGCGACCGACACGATGGCGGCGATGGCGGTCAGGCCTTTTTCCAGGAATGCCATTTCGATGGATCCAGCGGTTTCGATGGCTTCCTTCACGTCTGCGGGACCGCGATGACTCTTGAGCAGTCCGGCGTGGAGGATGGCGGCGATGGGGCCGCGTGTGCGCTCGCAAACCTTGGTTGCGGCGTCGATGCCTTCGCTACGCAGAGCCTTCTGGACCTGATACATGAGCTTGCGCGTATTGGTGCGCGCGCGGCTCAGAGTCCAAAGCCTCTCGAGAATGAAGATGAGTCCTACGACTACGCAGATGAGCAGCGGCCACATGAAGCGCCCGCCCTTGATGAAAAGTTCACCGACGCCGCTACGTCCGAGACGCGTCTTGGAGAACCACTCGTTGAATCCGCCCTCGGAATAGAAATCGGTGTAGGCGGCGGCCATGCCGGCCGTATCGGCATCCGCAACGGTTCCCGAAGCGATGCTGAAGTAGACCGTGCTCTGCTCGGCGGTTTCGCCCTCGTCCTGAGCGAACGCGGGGATCGCCATCATGAGACCCGCGAGACTCAGAACCAGAATCATCCGAGCGCATGCCTTACTGATGCTCATCGAACAAACTCCTTCATTCAGGTCAGAAAAGGCGTGGTTCGTGCCGTTACATCACCTTGTGGGCGATTCACGTTTGCCGCTAAACCACTTGCCTATGGTGGATTTGCAAAGGAGACTCAGGACGCCAAAATATAGAGAGCGTCCCCCCTCCTGTCAACTTCAAAAGGCCAAGTCAAATCGGCGTAAACCCTTCAAAAATCAAACTTCTCGGAGCTGAATTCCAAGCTGTACTCACCCGTGCCGCTTCGGTCCACGAAGATCAATTTCAAGTCCACTTCGCGCAGGCCCAGGCGGGTTTCCGGTAGAAGAGGGTCGCCGCCGAGACGATAGGTCCACATCTCGAAGGCTTCGCTCTCCACACCGGGGCTACCAGGCCCTCCAAGGCCCACACGGCCCAAATCTCGCTCCAGGGCTGCATCGGGCACACCGCCCTCCGCAATGCCGTGTAGCTCCGTCACGGCGTCTATGAGCGATTCCTTGTTCTCGGGCAGGACGTCCACAATGATCTCGTCGGGCTCGCCCAGCAAGATCACCATGCGACCTCGATCGGTCAATGGACCTGGTCGAAATCCTCCGTATTGCCTGAGTGCTCGTCGATATCGACGGATAAATTCTTCCCGCGGGGGATTGCCGGGTTCACGAATGTCAGGATCGCGGTTTTCCCACTCGCGCCTGAGAACTTCGTTGCGCTGGGCGGGAGGTTGGGATTCCCAATCGCGATATTCGTCGCCGCTGAAAAGCAGTTCCGCCTGAATCCTCTCGAAAAGGCGCTGGGCGTCCGAACTTTTTGCCCGAGGCAAAATCTGGAAGTCGGTAAAAACCGGTTCGGCGTCCAAGCCCGGGCCTCCGGTTTTAAGAGCGATGTTGTAGTCCGCTGCAGGCAAGCCGGACAGTGGAAGCCTTAGGCGAAGCGGGTAGGGCTCGGCGCCGAGTTTCCATCCGCCGCGTCGCTGCATGATGCTTTCGCCTTGGGAATCCAACAAATCCAATTCCAGACTGAACCAACCCTCGCCGGATTTCGGTGGACGAAGTACCGAGAACAACTCCAAAAAGGGATCGCCCTCGATAAAGCTGGCCCAGGGATTGGGTCTCGAAAGGCTGTCGGCCCCCACCGTATAGAGAAGAATGTCGGACACCACACCCTCGTCATAGTCCCGCGCTTCCAAACGCCCGGACCATCGCCCCTGAGCTGTGTGCCCAAACATTCCGAAGACGCCTCCGGTCTTGCGACCGGGATCCTCTCCCGCAAATTCCAGTCGATAATGACCGGGCGCTACGACCCATTCCTGGCTTGCCAGGATCTGGCCTTCGATGCGCGGCATATCCGGGGAGTTGGCGAAGCTGAAATGCTGGGAATTCTCACGATGTTGCCGGCCGCCTGAATGCAGCTGCCAGCTGATTTCCAGATTCGCTCGCAGGCTGTCGGCGTTTTCCCAGTGAAGCAGATCGGCCCTGAGGGTGGCGATGACCAATAGACGACTGCTGTCACGAGCGGCGGGGAAGGAGAAGGATCGAATGCGGAAGGGCAGTTCCCCTTCGGCGAGTCCGGCCCGGATTCGCTCCGCCTGAACTTCGGCGGACATCCCGACCAGGCCGGCGAGTGCCAGCAGGGTTAGGACGATCCGGATCCCTCTCATTCTACTCCTCATAAAAAGCCCCACTCACGCTTTCGGGAGTGGGGCTCCGTTTCGCGATCACCGGCGGGAACCGGATGAAGTACTAGTAAGTGAAGCTCACACTGAAACGATGTGCCGCTCCCAATTCGCTGAGATCCTCGTAGGCGTAGTCCACATACATCCTCGAGTTCTCACTGGTATTCACTTCAACACCGAAGCCACCGGTCAATTTGTTGGCATCGTAACCTGCATTGTAGCCGCCACGCAGGAAGAAGAAACGATTGAAGGAATACTCCACACCGACGTTCGCGCGCTCTTTGTTATCGGCGGGATGCTGGAATTCGATGGAACCGATCATGTAGTGCGGGCCGAAATCGAAGGCCGTAGCCGAGAGCCCCACCTTGAAGATGATGGGCATCTTGGAGGGCCGGGAATCGAAGTCAACCTCGCCGCCCATGTTCTGCACCACCATACCCAGACGCATGCCTCGGATACCGATGC
The DNA here is from genome assembly GCA_964440095.1 of uncultured bacterium. Taxonomy (GTDB): domain Bacteria; phylum Krumholzibacteriota; class Krumholzibacteriia; order JACNKJ01; family JACNKJ01; genus JACNKJ01. The sequence goes on from CAYTPZ010000013.1 coordinate 36,939, forward strand.
GATAGAGGAGTCCGAAGTCCAGGGTGGCCGTGTTCACCTTGCGATCCGCAAGAGTCATGTGGATCAGGTTGATGGTGGCGCCTGTCGAGAATCGATCGGTGAAAAACTGGGAATAGGAGAAGCCGAAGCTCATGTCTCCCGCGTCGAACTGACGACCTGTGCCATCTGGCAGATAGATGGTCCGCTCGTTCTGCGGATCCATGGTCAGACCTCTTGCGGTCAGACCCAGGGTTCCCGGCACCCAGCTTGTCTTGAACACATAGGAGACGTAGTCCAGCTTGATATCCGCTGGCCACTCCATGTGATCGATGTGTATGGCCGTGCCCTGCACCTCGACAAGTCCGGCCGGATTCCAGTACGTGGCACTGGGATCGTCCGCGACCGCGGAGAATGCGTTGCCCATGGCCGCACCTCGGGCGCTGGGGCCGATCTTGAGGAACTGGCCTGCAAACGTGCCGACCTTCTCGAAGATGTCCCCTGCCTGGGCGCCAGTGGCGATGGCACCAATCAGGATTAGTGTAAGAAGCGCGCTTCGTTTCACCTTTGACCTCCTGCGGAGCCTACAGGCTCCGGTACTCAAGCGATCGCCGTTAGCGAATCACCGTGAACTTGCCCACGAAGGGCTCGAAATCGTTCGACTTGGTTTCCACCGAGTAGAGATAGATACCGCTTGCGACGTCCTGGCCGTTACGGCTCACAAGATCCCATGTGGCGGTTCCTGTGCTCGCATAGTCGCCATTATCATTTGCACTACTGGCATCATGGTTGATGGTCTGCACCAAGTCACCGGCCAGCGTGAAGACTTTGATCTCGCAATTTGCTGCGGGCAGATGCCTAAATTCCACCTTGAGACCCGTGGGATCGTCATTGTTGGGACCCAGAGCCCAAGGATCGAGAGTTTCAGTCGTGGCGGGATTGGGAACCACGTAGATGCGTTCCTTGGAAAAGGCCCAGGCAGGCTGGCTGGCACTCTGAGGTACCGTGTAGGCGAATCCCGACGAGGGGTCGCCCGCCAGACCGCGCTGGTATTCGGTGATGTTTCCATTATCATCGAAGAGCGGGATGTGATCCAAGGAAGTGACGCTGTAGAAGTAGTGCATGCCCGAGTGAACACGCGAATCTTCGTACTTGTAGTAGTTCCGGCCCCCGGGAAGACCCAGGGTCGACTTGGCCAGTGCGATGGCCGTATCGGCTTCGGCGATGCTGTATCCCGTGGGAGGCAGCAGTTCCAATGCCGACACGATGTTCGGATTGAAGATGAGTGCCTCGGTGTAGAAGGTCACGAGATTCGCGTCGATGTTCGGCTGATAGCGAAGGACCTCAAGCCCCGTATCCGGAGAAAGTCCGTTCACGTGATCGTACTCCCCCAGGAGAGCCCAAAGCTCCGATTGAGGACCATTGTCCACCGATGAGCCGTAAGGACGTTCCCATCCATCGGCACGCCAGATACGATAGCCTTCGAAGTCATAGATGAGTTCACTGACATCGGGTACGAGCTCGCTGAAGTTGTCCCAGAAGAGCACGTTCTTGCCTTCCGTGGGCCAGATCCTCAGATTCGGCGGAGGCGGCGGAGATCCGTAGAGCCAGTTAATCTGCGCTTCCTTGCCTTCGACTCCCGTGCACCAGTAATCAGAATTGTCGCAGTCCCGATTCGCGAGTTCCTCGAAGAGACAGTCATCATTGACCCAGGTGGGTGTATTGGCGGGAATGTCTATGATGTAGGTACTGTCGCAGGGGTTCGTCCAGCTGACGTCGAAGCGCTCGTCGATGAGTGTTTCATTGCAGGCCTGATCCTGAGGTGGTGTGTCGATGTCCTGGTCCAGATTGAACCAGTTACCGTCAAAGGTCAGCTTGGCCTGGGCGGCGTTTTCGAGCAATCCGTCACGACCGCGTCCCACCACGAAGGCAATCTGGAATGTGAGGCTGTCACCGGAGAGGAACAGGAAGGGGCCGGCGGAAAGCAGCATGCGATAGTCGCGTGGCACGATGGGCGGACGATCATTGGATTCGGCCGACATGAGCAGGTAACGCTCACGGTCGTTGGACGGGTCGCCGCCCTCTTCGAAGGAGGCATTACCCGAGAAGGCCTGCCAGGAACGAAGCTGCACGCGAGGAGGTGCAGTCTCGCCACTGGGATCGATACTGTGGCCCATGAACATGATGCCGATTTCGCCTTCGGTGCGTCCTTCGTCGCCGTCGTCATCGAAGGCCACACCCATGGCATACTCTACGGGAATGTTGAAGGAACCCTTCTGGACACAGCGCATGTCCGAAACCACATCCACCAGGTCATCTTCGAAGTTCGCGGGGATATCGCGAGGACCCACATCGGGGTCGGCGTAGAAGCCCAGGTAGAAGGCTTCCAGAGTCTGCTCACCCACGTTTCGGATTGTGAACTCCACGCCCACGAAATCATCCACCTGATCATTCTCCCACTGATAGCTCTGCTGCGTGATGTGGAGATTCAAAGGATGGTGGTCGGGAGAATAACTGTAGCTTTCGGGAAGATAGTCCCGATAGGTGCAGGTGAACATCTGGTTGGAGATGGCTGCGAAGTCTTCGTCGATTGAGCCATCGTTATCGTTATCGATGCCGTCCAACTGATCCTCATCGACGAATCCGTCGCCGTCATCATCGGCTGCAGGAGAGGGAAGGCGATTGCCGCCGCGCGATCCTTCGAAAGTCCTGTAGAGCGTGTAGACCTCTTCATTACCAGGACGGAATTCCCATTCGAAGATATCTGAAGTGGAGACATAGGGCGTACCTGAAACCAGGGCGCCGCACCAGAGTCCGGCGGCCCAGAGGTACTCCACGCCACTTCCGGCCGGCCACTGCGCGGAAGGAGCTTCCGAGATGGCCCAGGGAAAGGATGGATAGGAACCGAACAAACCGAAGTTGGTGATGTTCATCTGCAATTCGCCCACGTTGTGGACGTAATCGCCATACCAAGTCATGCCTCCGCTGACAGGCAAACTCCAACTGTTTCCAGGAGGTGGTTCTTTGCGAGCCATCACCGAGGGACTCCAAGCTAGAATTAAAGCAAGGAAGACGAAAAGGATTCGTCCCATCCTGCGTGATCGCGCTACCTGCATAGAGATTCCTTTCCTCGCGTCCTGGGGCTCTCTAGAATTCCATTCCAAAGCCGATACGGAAAATCCGATGTGGGTAGAAGACCCGTGGGTCATCCACAGGATGGAATTCATCCTCGCCGTCGCCGTCCATGTCTGCCAGGAAAGCTCCGCCGTACTGGGGATTCCCCGCGTCATCGGTCTCGGTCAAGTACTCCACATAGGCCACCTGGGCGTGCCCTGGACCCGGCCAGATTACTGGACTGATGGAACCCACCTGATCCTGGTCGAGAAGATTTCTGCCGTCGAAGAAGATGGTCAGATCCTGTCCCCAGACGTTGAAGAATTTCTGCGCAGTCAATGTCAAACTGTGCGTTGCCGGTAATCGGCGTGAGTTCTCCAACTCGGGATCCTGCCTACGAACTTGTCGATAGGAAGGTGTCCAGGGATAACCTGAACCGAAGCTATAGGTGACAGAGCCTCCCCAGCTGCCCGGATCGGCAATCTGCAATGAAACATCGAGACTGTGACGCTGGTCCCAATTGAGAGGCAGCTCGCGGGTGGGAAGATGCGTGAGTCCGCCCGCGCTGGCGCCGAAGAGTGCGCTACTGGCAACTCCCGTGGCGAAGCTGTAGGTGTAGGCGATTCGACCGCCATAGTTCTCGGAAAATGCTCGGGACAGAGTCATCTCGATGCCCTGTGCCGAAGCATAGGCCCTATTGATGAAGCGATAGGACTGGTTGCCGGAAATGGTATCCTGCACGGCCGTTGTGGTGATGAGCGCGTAGATATCTTTGTAGAAGAGCGCGAAGTCACCGGACACATGGGCCGAGAACTGGTGACGGATACCGGCCTGATACGAAATCGTAATCTCAGGTTTGAGATCCGGGTTACCCAAGACGCCTACACCGGAGTTGGGATCCTGGGTCTGGAAGAGATAATTGTTGGCAGGAGCCTGGATAAACCGACCGTAGTGGAAGTGGAACACATCCCTGTCGGTGATCGGGAAGGCCAGGCCCAGACGCGGGCTGAGCGCATGCTTGTAGCGATCGATGTTGGGATCCACACCGTCGGCGCGCAGCAGAATATCCACGCCATTGCCGGGACTGAAGAGGTCGTAGCGCAATCCGAAGTTGGCGACGAGGCCCTGGAATTCCCAGCGATCCTGCGCATACCACGATGCCAAGGGAGCCTGGTTCTCAAAGTTGTTCGCACTCAGGCCCTGCTCTTCACCCAGATAACGACCGGAGATGTCATCGACCAGATCGCGGGTCACGCCCGGGTAGTTGATCGAAATGTTCTTCATGTCGTTGTACTGGATCAAGGTTCCCGTCTTGAACTTGTGGCCGCGCCAGCGATTACTGGTCAAATCGAATTTGAGTGTGTAACTGATGGAGCGACGATCATCGTACTGAGGAAAATCGTAGGCGGTGGCCAAGAAGGGATTATCGGGATCCGTGTAGTAGTTGACCCCGGTCACCCTATTGATCGTGGCACCGTTGTGCTGAAGCGCGGGCTGTCCGCCTGAGAGATACTCGTAGGGTTGCTTGTTCCCAACCCCAGTGTGCCGATTGAAATCGGAACGGGAAAGGGCGAGGCTGTAGAAGACATCATCGTTCAAGGTGTGTTTTGCCACAAACTTCATGCTGTTGGTGAAGTTGTCGCTGGAAGCAGTGTGCTCGGCCGAATTGTAGTAGACCTGCGAGGAATCGTCCTGCACATAACTCCACTGACTGAGACCGTCCATGAAGCCATCGAAGAGTTCGTCGGTGAGTACCAGGAATTCGGTTCCGGACCAGGCACTCGCGACCTTCATGGCATCGACGATCTCGAGCACGGACTCATCGGAGCCGGCCGGCTTGTAGGCTACCAGAACCTTCTGAAAATCGCTGGGCAGTCCCTGAGCCTGAAGCTCTAGGTTATTCTGATACTCGTCGTACCAGGGCCCGTGAAGCACGGGCACGCTTCCGCGGATTACGTAGAAGAGGATTCCCTCGGCGCCACTGGCTTCCAGACGTTCGAACATGTGAACCCGGTTGACATAACCTTCCTGGTTCCAGTTGACGACATAGGGATCATTGGCGGAGTAGTTCAGGTTCGTTTCGAAATTGAGCTTCAGCTTGGGATTCACCTTCCAGGTGAGCTTGTTCTGCACGTTGAGAGTGCTGGAAGCTCTTTCCTTGAACTTGATGAAGTCACCCAGGATTCCATACTCGTCGCGACGATCGAGGGTGAGATCCTCACCATCCAGAAAAACGCCTTCGGCTGAAAGGTACCAACGGAAATCGGGGCTGATAAGGGGACCGCCCATGCCCAGGGCAAGACGGTCGTAGTTGGTGTAGGTCTTATCCTGACGACCATAGTCGTCGGTGGTGAGGCGGAAGGATCCCTCGAACTGGGGACCACCTTCCTTGGTGACGATGTTGAACACCGCCGACTGGGCGTTACCGAATTCGGCGTCCATACCGCCGATGGTCGCTTCAGCCTCGGCAATGGCCACGTTGGACACTTCCACCTTGCCGCCAAGGGGGTCATCCACGGGCACGCCGTCGATCATGAAGGTGGCCTCGCCCGAGCGGCCGCCGCGAACATGCAATTCGCCGCCCTGGATGACGATGCCGGCCTGAAGGGCCATGGCCTCTTCGACGTTGTCCACGGCGAAGTTCTTGAGATCGTCATCGCTCACTCTCTTGCGTTCCGAGGTCGACTTCACATCAACCAAGGCCTCTGTGCCCTCGACAATGATCATGTCAACGATCAAGGAGACGGACGGAGACATAGACATGTTAAGAGTGATGGACTGCTCTCCAATCACTACCACGCCATCGCGCTGGATGTTCTCGTATCCCATGTAGAGACACTTGACAACATAAGTACCCGCGGGCAGGAGCAGTTTGTAGCTGCCATCCTCAAGTGTCATGGTGCCGAAGTCCGTGCCGTCTACGATAACGTTCGCAAATGGCAATGGAGCACCCGTGTCGGCGTCGCTGATAACACCCTCGACGCTACCGAGCGAGGCTTGGGCTTGGACTAATGCGGGAGAAAGGAGAAGGGCCAGAGCGAAGGCCAGTCTGAATAATCCCCGTGCTGTCATGAGAAACCCCTTTTTAACATCGTCGCGATGCGAAGACCTTCTGTTCGGCACGAACAGAAAAACCCCCGCACCCATATTCCGAACATAATCACCCCCGAGAGACAATTGCCGTCCCGGTGGAGTGGGGTATCAAATGGGGGAAAGCCTTGAGCACTGGCAATTTAGTGCCGCATAAAGGCCATAGTCAACCCCTTTTTAAAATGAGGGCTATGCAGAAGAAGTTGAAGGATAAGGTTTTAGCGCCGAACGCTTGCCGCCCACCGCTGACCGCTAACCCCTAACCCCTAATCGCTATCCGGTATCCGCCAATCGATTGCGAATTCCTCGGCAAAAGCAGCGGCCAAGAGTTCGAAGAGCTTGTCCATGGCGGGGAGGGGATCAAGCAGTTCGGAGAGAGAGGCCGACTTGGAGGAAAGCACTGTCCGGGCGCGCTCACGCGAAAAATCGGAGCCGGGAAGGAAGTCCGCCAGGTCCAGGTGGGCGAGGCCCAGGGGCATGGATCCGTGCTGCAGGAAGGCCCGCTGTCCCCGCAACTGGGCGCTGCCGGCCAGCTTGCGGCCCTCATACTCAATTTCGGCGAGACCCGGAGCCACAAAACAAGGCGCCGGTGAACGGGGATCCAAATCGCCCGATGGCGCAGGACGTGTTAGGTGGGCATCCACCCCCAGGCCGCGATAGAAACGCAACAGCGCTCCCGCGATGCTCCTGTGGGTGCCGACCAGGGTCGCCGCGAAACTGCCCTTGGTGTGCGCGGTCACCGAGTAGGTCATCTCCTGGGCGTGATAGACCGCCCTTCCACCGGTGGGACGCATCACCCAGGGAATGGACCGGCTCTCCATGGCCGCGAGGTCCAGAGCCTTATCGGGTTTCTGATGGCGACCGAGGGACACCGTCCAGGGATTCCAGGCGTAGAGGCGAAGGGTGGGCAGACCGCGGCCCTCCTCCAATTCCTGGAAGAGGGCCAAGTCTCGATCCATGTTCTCCTGGCCGGTCTGTTCCCCGTCAAGGATCAGCCGCCATGAAGCGCGCCCAATCAGGAGCCCAGCTCCAGATCCACCAGTTCAGCGCCGCAGGGCGCGATGACGCATAGACTCTTGGCCGCATGGGCTTCGTCCAGTCGTCCCACGGGTGTGTGATGCGGTGCGCTGGTGAGAAGCTCGGGGCTCTCCTCCGCCTCGCGCACGATCTGCTTCATGGCCGCGATGAACTCGTCCAAGATCTCCCGCGTTTCGGTTTCCGTGGGCTCGATCATGAGCGCTTCGGAAACGATGAGTGGGAAATAGACCGTGGGCGCGTGAATGTTGAAATCGAGCAAGCGCTTGGCCACGTCGAGAGTTCGCACCCCATGCTTGCGCAGGAAGGATCCGCTGGCTACGAACTCGTGCATGCAGAGCCCGGGTAGAGGAATGTCCAGCGTGTCGCGCAGCTGGGTCTGTAGATAATTGGCGTTGAGAACCGCGGCCGTGGCGATATCGCCCAGGCCATCCCCGCCGTAGCGCAGGATGTAGGCCAGTGCCCTCACCAGGATGCCGAAGTTCCCCCACCAGGCGTGCATCTCGCCCACGCTCTGCTCGCTGCGAATGAGCTCGTAGCCCTCGTTCCCTTTGCAGATGCGCGGACCGGGCAGGAATTCTTCGAGATCCGCACGCACCGCGACAGGACCCGCTCCCGGCCCACCGCCGCCATGAGGCGTGGCGAAGGTCTTGTGCAGATTCAGGTGCATGATGTCGAAGCCGATGTCCCCGGGCCTCACATGCCCGAGCAGGGCATTCATATTGGCGCCATCCATGTAGATGAGCCCGCCCGCCTCGTGAACCATCTCGTTGATCTTCAGAATGTCCGACTCGAAGAGTCCCAGTGTGTTGGGATTGGTCAGCATGAGTGCGGCGCAGTCATCGTCCAAGGCTTCCGCGAGAGCGTCCAGGTCGACCAGACCGTTCTCGCCGGAGGGCAGGGTGACCGTTTCCAGTCCGGCCATGCGAACGCTGGCGGGATTGGTGCCGTGGGCGCTGTCGGGAATGAGCACCTTTTTGCGATTCTCGCCCCGTGATTCATGATAGGCGCGTGCCACCAGCATACCCACGAACTCACCCTGGGCGCCGGCCACCGACTGCAGGGCCACGGCGGGAAGTCCCGTGATGCCCGCCAGGGACTCCTGAAGCTGATAGAGCAATTCCAGATTGCCCTGAACGTCGCGCAGATCCTGGGCGGGATGGCTTCCCGTGAAACCTTCCAATCCGGCCAGGGCTTCGCTGAGCACGGGGTTGTACTTCATGGTGCAGGATCCCAGAGGATAGAAACCCTTGGCGATACTGTGGTTCATCACCGATAGGCCCACAAAGTGGCGCAGCAATTCCAGCTCGCTCATTTCGGGCAGATCCGCTCCACCCTTGCGGCGACGTTTCGCCGCGATTCTCGGTTCGGCCTTGCTGGCCGCAGGTGGCGGCAGGAATGCGCGGCGGCCCGAGCGTGATTTTCCGAAGAGTGTGTTCATGCCACACCTCCCAGGAACTCCACCAGGCCTTGGAAGTCATCGGCACTGTGATGGTCGGCCACGGTGACCAAAATGGCATGGCCTTCAAGCTCGGGATAATCCTCGCTCAGATCAATTCCCGGCAGCACTCCCGCCTCACGGCCGGCTTCCAAGATCTCTGCCGCGGGTTTGGGCGTGCGCAGGACGAATTCCTGATAGAAGTCCCCGGCGAATGCCAGTTCGTAGCCCGGCAAAGCCAAAAGCTGCTCGGCCAGACCTGCAGCACCCGAGGCCAGGTTCCCTGCGAGTTCGCTCATGCCCTGCTCGCCCAAGGCGGCCAGGTAGACCGTAGCGGCGAGCATCATCAGGCCCTGGTTCGTGCAGATGTTGCTGGTGGCCTTCTCACGGCGGATGTGCTGCTCGCGTGTTTGCAGGGTAAGTACATAGCCCTCGCGACCCGAGCCATCCACGGTGCTGCCCACCAAACGACCGGGCAGGCGCCTTAATTGCTTTTTGCCCACGGCCATGATGCCCAAGAGCGGCCCCCCGAAACTCATGGGGACACCCAGGCTCTGAGCTTCGCCGGTGACGATGTCCGCGCCATAGCTTCCCGGCGGTTCCAAAATGCCCAAGCTGCTGGGCTCGGTGTGGACCACCGCCAGCGCGCCGGCCTCCTGAACTTTGGGGATCAGGGATTCCAAATTTTCCACCACTCCAAAGTAGTTGGGCGACTGGATGATCACCGCTGCCACTTCGTCGTTTAGGGCCGCATCGAGGGCCTTTGCATCGATTTCACCACGATCGTCGTAGGGCAGATCTTCGATGATGTAGTTCTGACCGCGGGTGTAGGTGCTGAGCACACGGCGACAACTGGGCTGAACGCTGCGGGGCACCAGCAGCTTGGACCGCCGTGTGGCGACTCCCGCCATGAGGGCCGCCTCGGCCATGGCGCTGGCTCCGTCGTACATGGACGCATTGGCCGCTTCCATGCCCGTGAGCCTGGCGATCATGGTCTGAAATTCGAAGATGGTCTGCAGGGTGCCCTGGCTCACTTCCGGCTGATAGGGCGTGTAGGCCGTGTAGAACTCGGGACGGGAGAGTACCTGTCCGGTGAGGGCGGGTATGACTCGCGAATAAACGCCGCCACCCAGAAAAGACAGCGATGAGGACGCAGGATTATTGGCCGAGGCCAACTCCCGCATGCGCCGGCTTGTGCCGTATTCACCGGTACCCGGAGCCAAAGGCAGGTCACCCCGCCATCGGCAGTTTTCCGGGACGGCGCTGAATAACTCGTCCTCGGTCCCCACTCCCACATCCGCGAGCATCTCGCGGAGATCCTCTTCAGTGTGCGGGATAAAACCTCGCATTACTCTCCGATCAGGGCGCGATAGCTCGCAGCGTCCAGTAGCTCGTCAAGTTGGGAAGCGTCTTCGACGCGCATTTTGATCAACCAGCCGCCGGTGTAGGCCTCCTGGTTGACCAGTTCAGGCGTAGCCTCCAGATCTGCGTTCACTTCGAGCACTTCGCCATTGAGGGGGCTGTACAACTCTTCCACGGTTTTCACGGCTTCCACCGTACCGAAAGCGCCGCCCTTGACGAGCTTGTCGCCCACCCGAGGCAGTTCCACGAAGATGATGTCACCCAACTCGCCCTGGGCGTAGTCGGTGATGCCCAGGGTAGCGACTCCGTCTTCCACACGGATCCACTCGTGTTCCTTCGTGTAGCGAAGGTCATCGGGAAATACGCTCACTTCGTCACTCCTTCTGGTCAGGCTCTCAGCGCCGGCTGCTGGTAAAAAGGCAACTTCACTCGCTCGACGGGAATTAGCTCGCCGCGAATTTCCACCTGCAACTCTTTCTTGGTGAAGGCGCGTCTCACGCGCGCCATGCCCAGACTCGCGTCCAGGAGTGGGCTGAAGCTGCCGCTGCTCACGCGGCCCACTTCCTCATCCCCATGAAAAATCAAAAAGCCCTGACGCGCGATCTTGCGACCGGGCAGACGGAAACCGATGAGTCGCCGAGCTTCGGGATCGGCTTTGCGTGCGAGCAGTGCGTCGCGACCGACGAAGTCTCCTTTACCCGGCTTCACGAGCCAAGACAGAGCCGCTTCGTAGGGATCGGTTTCTTCGTCGAGTTCATGTCCGTAGAGGCAGTAGCCCGCCTCGAAGCGCAGCAGATCGCGAGCGCCCAGCCCGGCAGGTGCTAGACCCGCCGCCTCACCGGCGCTCATAAGTGCCCGCGCGGCGCGGTCGGCCAGATGCGGCGGCAGGTAGATTTCGAATCCCAGTTCGCCGGTGTAGCCCGTGCGACTGAAGATGATCTTCTCGCCCTCGAG
>CAYTPZ010000014.1:0-46679 GCA_964440095.1 uncultured bacterium
TCAAGCCTCCCGAGTCTAACTCTAGACTTGGAGACATTCTAGGGGGTCAGGTCAGATCACGATCCATTCTACTGGGAAGTCATCGCAGAGTTAGATTGGCGACTTCACAAAGAGTGGTCCTTCCTCTTCAATCAGAGGGTGACTCGATACGACCAGGATTTCCTTGAGATCACACACAATTATGCTTCCAGCTTCGTAGAGATCAGCTATCACCTGAATAAGAGTAGCTACCTCGCTCTGGGCTGGGGTGTGGACCCCTATTGGCTGGATGATGTTAGCAAGCAATTCCTGCCCCATGGCCGTCGCGAATTCCTGGCCGACAACGGCCTGGACGCGACTGCGTTGAAGGATTCTTACCTGGGACTTGGCCGTGTGGTGGATCGAGCGGAAACCGCCTTGAGTGAAGCCCGCCTGCTCACACTGGAGGCGCGCTTTGACTTCTAGACGAATTGCAATCCTGCTCTGCCTATCATTATCGACAATGCTTCTTGCGGGATGCAGCATGAACATCATCAAGAAGCGATTGCCACCACCTCATCCAGTAGAAGGTGGCATCCTCTTTTCCTATGAAGCGCCGGCGGCGACCATCGTCACGCTGGCCGGGAATTGGGAAGGTAACTGGTGGGGTGGTACAGCCAGCCCCAGCGCCCGCTACGAAAACAATATCGGCCGCATGGAAGACCCTGATGGGGACGGCATCTGGACTATTGTTCAAGTTCTCCCTCCGGGCCGATACATGTACAAGTTCGTCATCGACAACAACACATGGAATACCGATCCCAACAATCCATCCACTGCCAATGAAGGCGGCTTCACCAATTCACTCCTCGTGGTGAAGTGATCGGAGTGAGCATGATCCGAATCGTCATTCCAATTCTAATACTTGCACTCTTGGCTGCTTGTCTGCCCAACCCCGAAGGTCCGGCACTCGAGCCACCCGGCGCTCCGCCTTCGGAGTTTGTTTCGAATTTCAGTAGCATCCAGATCAATGGTGATTTCTCCGGCATCAATTGGGACCCTGCCGACCTTCGACATTACCTCAAACTGGAAGCGGACTACCGTTGGGCAATCTGGGTTTCCGTGCTTGAGAGTGATTACACCGATGGAAACATTCACTTCAAATTCACCCACGATGCCGACTGGGCTCCCGATAATTTCGGATCAGGTGCTGAACCAGGAGACCTGGTGCTAGAGAGCGGTGACCCACCCCACTGCATCATCGAGATGGCAGGGCCTCCAGGTTTCTACAAGATCTGGATGGACGACAGTCAATTTCGCTACTCACACGAATTGGATCTAGCCACAGGAGGCATTCAGGGAGATTTGGTCTTCGGCGGACAAGAGGCGCCAAACACAAGCATTCAGCTTTGGGCCGACAATGAGCATGGCGATGCGCAGCTATGGACGGTTGAGGTCGAGGATGGCAGTTACTCTATCGATAATCTCGCAGACAGTCTTTACACCCTCGTGGCCACGGCAACAGGATATGGAACAGTAAGCGAACAAGTGCGCGTGAGCGCCGGTCAGGTTGCAAACTTCAACTTTGAGTTTGGCGACCCCCTCGATAGTGTGGAACCTGACCAACCCTGGGCAACTCCCATTATCGACGGCACACTTGAAGGTGATTGGACCGAGATCTACGACGACGGTGGCCATATAGGTTTATGGAACCTGGTCAACATGGACTACAACGCCCGCCATGCCAGCTGGGACGCTGATTCCCTCTACCTGGCCGTCAGTGGTAATTTCGCGGGTACCTACAACTCCCTAAATCTCTACATCGACGCGGACTACGGCACGGGAAGTGGCCTCACCGACCTTTCCCTCATTCACGGTGAGGACGATTACGCCACGATTGTGAATCGTCTCAACAAGCTTGTGAGTTTCGATGCAGTTCCAGAGTTCGGGGCCGAATTCGCCACGAGCACTTGGGGACACATTGATCTTGCCTTGAGCAGTATTGCATCTGATGGTGCAACGGTCGCTCTGGGTCGAGGCGCCATCGCCGCCAGCGCCGACGCACTCGAACTTTCTATTCCCTGGTCGGTGCTATATCCTGAGATTGGCGGGGAGGGCGCGGTTCCCCCATTCGCACAGATCGCCGTCTTCGCACTCATCGGCAGCAACAGCGACTCGGCCATGTCCGACGACAGTCTGCCTCTCGTGGACGATCTCAACACCCCCGACGCCGTCGTCATCATTCCCATCGACGAGGACGGGGAATAGTGCCTGCGGCCGGTGGCATTGCGCTTGGCGTTCACAATCATCAACCCGTGGGAAACTTCGGGCACGTCATCGAGCAGGCATTCGAGCAGGCCTACGGGCCCTTTCTCGACACCTTGGAACGTTTTCCCAATGTGAAAATGAACTTTCACACCAGCGGCCCTCTGCTGGAGTGGATGAAGAGTGCCCGGCCTGAGTACATCAAGCGCCTCGGTCAACTTGCGCAATCCGGACAAGTTGAGATAGTGGGCGGCGCCTATTGGGAGCCCATCCTCAGTGTTCTACCTGAAGCGGATCAACGGGCGCAGATCAAACGCATGCAATTGGAAATCGAGCAACTTTTTGCGGTGAAGGCGCGCGGGTTCTGGTTGGCCGAGCGCATTTGGGAACCGCATCTGCCCCGTGTACTTGCCGAGGAAGGTGTGGATTATGTCATGCTTGATGACAGTCACTTCCTGGGCGCGGGTTTCTCTCCCGACTCACTGCACGACTATTATCTGAGCGAAGAAGGCGGCCGCAGTGTGGCCATATTCCCCATATCGCGGGAACTCAGATACCTGATTCCCTTCCGCCCCATCGAGGAACTGGAAAAGCATCTGGATCAGCTGCCCGAAGAAGGACTCGGCGTTCTCTTCGACGACGGCGAAAAGTTCGGGCTCTGGCGCGGCACCCATGATCACTGCTACGGCGAAGGCTATTTGAAACGTCTATTCGATTTTCTATCCCAGCGTGAAGATCGTCCCACATGCCTTTTCTCAGAATGGCTCGACGCCCGCCCTGCAGCCGGCAGTGCTTATCTTCCCACAGGCAGTTATCAGGAAATGGGCGAATGGTCTCTACCCGCCAAGGCTGCGGAACGCTTTAACGGCCTTAGCGAGCGCCTGGGAGAAAGCCCGGAAAAAAGTCCATTTCTGCGCGGAGGATTCTGGCGCAACTTCTTCGTGAAGTATCCCGAGAGTCACTGGATGCACAAGCGCATGCTCCTGGCCAGCCGCCGCTGCGATGAAGTCACGAACCGGCCCATGGCCCTGCGCGAACAAGCCCGTGATCAGGTTTTGCAATCGCAATGCAATTGCGCCTACTGGCACGGGCTTTTCGGCGGGCTCTATCTCCCCCATCTTCCCCAGGCCGTTTTCGAGCGCATCGTCCGTGCGGAAGCCATCGTGCATCCGGCCGCCTATAGAATCGAAGAATTGGACATGGACATGGACGGCCACCAGGAAATCTTTTGGTCCAGCCCTCATGCCCAGCTTTTCCTCAAGCCCGATGACGGCGGATCCGTTCGCGAGATCGACTTCCTGGAGAAGCCATTCCCACTCAGCAATGTGCTTTCGCGTCGTCGAGAGTTTTATCATCGCCATGTGGCGGAAGCGCTCTCACCCGATGAAGACAGCTCCCTCAGCATCCACGACGTGAAATCTGCGAAGGAAAAGGGCCTGGAGAAGCTGCTCATCTATGACCCCTACACGCGCGCAGGATTGGAAGAGCGATTCTTCGAGGCCGGTGTCGAAGCCGCCCCTTATGACGGCGGCCTCTTTGATACGCGTGCCTGGCGCTTCAAGGCCGAACTTCCCGATAGCCCTGATGACGAATTGATTTTACGAGGCTGCCGCCGGGATCTGAAGATCGAGAAACGTTTGGCCTGGGAAGATGAGGGCCGCACGCTACGCGTGGCCTACCTTCTCGAATACATCGGCGAAACCGAAAAGAACCTGACCTTCGCCTCCGGTTGGAATTTCAATTTTCTAGCCCCCGAAGCCCACGATCGGCGCTTCCGAGCCGATGGCAAGGACCTAGCAGAACCTCAGCTGCGCAGTCGCGGCTGGGCCGACCCTGCTTCGCAATTTGAATTGCGTGATGAATGGGCAGGCTTGTCGGTTTTTCTGGAAGGAAGAGATCTGCGCATCTGGCGGGAGCCCATCGAAACGGTAAGCATGTCCGAAGATGGTTTCGAGCGCGTCTATCAAGGCTCATGGATCGCCGTTTGCACATCGGTAACCTTGGCCAAGGGAAATCCTCTTCAATTTGAATATCGACTGCGCATGGAAAAACACTAGATCAAGCAGAGCCTACTTCAACAAAATCCCTTTCACGCTTCTCCACTCACTTTTGCTGTTCACCCTAAATAGATAGACCCCGCTGGGGCTATCATGCCCCCGGGCATCACGACCATCCCAGCGAAGCTCCAGATCGCCCTGACTCACTCCTCTATAGAGAGATGTGATTCGCCGCCCCTCGATGTCGAATACCTCAACCCTCAGGGGTCCTTCGGCGGATTTCACCGTCAATCGAACTTCCGGATTGAATGGATTGGGAAAGAGCATCACTGATAGATGTGAGGACGGTGCCGTATCTACACCGGTCGCATGACTCCAAAGCAAATAGTACTCTGCGGCTTCAAGGTCGCCATCACCATCACCTGCAGGCGCTTTGGCAAGCAGTAGGCCGGCGTCGGGATTGTCGTATCCCGTGGCGGCGATCCAAAGGCTATCGGGCACTTCGTTACCATAAAGCGGCCCAAGGTCGAGCAACCCCTCAAGCACCGTTCCCTGCGCCGATGAGTATTCAGGACCGGTCACTACATTGCTCGCCGCGTCGAACCAGCCGAACCATCCGTTGGAATCTTCGGCTCCAAGGTAGAAGTCCCAGCCCAGAACATTTCCGGATTTGGCCCAGGGTGCAACGACCTGAGCACCAAGTTCGCTCAAGACAAAGATGAAGTGATCCAAACCCGTCGTTTCCCCCAGACCTTCGGTGGCAAGATAGAGCAGGTCGCCCTGGCGCGCGCCCCAAAGTGTGAGGCCGTCGCCATCGGCGAGAAGTTCCGCGCCGGCATCGAGGGATCCGTCCATGAGGAATCCACCTGAACCACCACTCACCGGCACGATCCAGTCTGATCCGCCATTGTTGTCCCAGTTGTTCGCGCCATCATGGAAGACGAATTCGAGACTCGATGCATGTTAGGGCAACACGAAACCCCACTGCCAATGCTCGTCGATTTCGTTCCAGGTCATGACTTCGTCGACCACTTCTTGCCAGCCGTTGATTCCACGGTGAATGGATATTTCCGCCGAGCCGTCCAGCGGGCCGCCCGTGGCACCGTAGAAAACCGTAATCCACTCGCCCGCCTCGGGCAGTTCGGGTTCCCACCAGGCCGCACTCTCACCGCTTCCCCCATCGCCGGTGCCCACATACACGTGTTGAATGGGGCTTCGCTTCACATTGCCCAGGGAATCTTCGGCCTCCACATAATAGTCGAGAAGAACATCGCTGTAGCCCGAAAGCTCGATCCAATACTCATCAGCGATGCGGTAGGGCAACACGGTGAAATCGATGCCGGAGATATCCCATGGTTCACCCAGGGGCATCTCCCGGTGATTCATGCTCATGGCCGTCCATGCAGCGACCTCGTCGCCGCCGGCATAGAGTTCATTGTCGTGAGTCGCGGGATCGTTGGCATTATCGAAATCTTCTCGAACCATGAGTTCGACGCGCGCGAGTCATGAGTAGTCATGAGCGAAAGTCCACACGTGAAAATCGCGACTCATGGCCGCTCCTTCGCCGCCGGGATATCCCCAAAGGCTGCCGCCGCCGCGCCCCCCAGGATTCCAGGGCAAACGCTGGGGAAGCCAGATGGTCGGCGCGACCGTGTCCGCACCGGACTGGGCCACAGGCAATGCCGAATCCAGTGCCTTGTTGCAGGCCAGGGTCGCCTTCACTTCCATGTCGAGGGCTGAGCCGTAGTACATGTATCCGCTCTCATAGCCCGCCAGCAAAAAATGCCAGGCACGTTCCACGTGATTTGCACCGGTCAGAGGAAAGACCACGCGTTCGGGATCGGGCGCGCCTGAAATAGCCTCCGCGGTTTCCACCACATTCTGCGCGGCGGTTAGCACGGCCCAGTTGCGTTCGTCCTCGGCCCATCCACCGGGAATGTCAAAATTGCCGCTGGCATCTACCGGCGGCCAATTCCAATTGATGTACTGCGGGCTTCCAAAGTCGCCGTCTGCGTTCACCCATCCTCCGTCTTCCACATGGACCACATCTTCCGCCGGAACAGGATGGTCCGCGAGATAAGTCGCCACCGTGGTGGGCGCGTAACCTGCGGCCGCAGCGTTATGTGAAAACTGATCCACCGACTCGTAGTAGTAGCTATAGCCGCCGCTCCAGGCGTTGTCTCCATCATGGGCAAACAAAATCAACATGGGATGAGCGGGATCGCTGGCGGCGGAAATGGCATCGATGGAGCCGGTGCCGAACATGCCGTATCCCTCGTCCCAGCTCATGGCGTTGGCCGCAGGCACCACCACCAAGTTAGAAACAGCGCCACTGGACGGGTTCACGTATTCCGCTCGGTGAGGCGTAAAACCGTAGGGATAGGGAACCTTCAATACCACGCCACGGGGAATGGAGTGCTCGGTCCAATCGCTCTGCGCCGGATTCACCTGGTCAGCCGGATTAGGCGGATCGCAATTGTCCTGGCCTGCGTTGTAGGGATAGTTCACGCAGGCGCGGCCGATGTGCAGATCTCCCACCACGGACCAGTCGATACCCGCATCCACCAAGGCGGGAATCAGACGCTCGCTGAAGCACATTTCAGCGGGAAAGAAACCGCGCGAGTAATTCGAATCCCCCCAGGCCTGGTCATAGATGGCCTTGGCGCAGGCCAGTTCCATGCGAAAGGCAACATCGTCCATGAGGGGCCCAATGGCGTGGTGGAAGCCCACCAGTAAAGGTTCCAAGCGAGGCTGGCCGGCGCTGTTTGTCCAGGAACGCGCCTCACGATAGTACGAGGTCCAGTTGGCTCCATAGGCTCCACCATCCCAGCCCGCATCGCCCAGGGAGGAGATGTTTTCGATGAGAGCACCGGCGAAGGATACCTGCGCCCCGGCTTCAGGCAGATCGAGCATGCTGGCCACAGCATCCCTGGGATACCATTGGTAGTCGCCGATGCGATCGTCCTTGCCGAAGATCTCGGCCAGATCGTTCTGGGAGTAATTCCCCAGCAGGGTCTCGTAGGCGGTCTGATAGCGGCCCGGCGTCCATACACTTTCATCCGGCCAATAGATGGGCTGGTGCATGTGCCAAAGATAAGTGCTGTGGACGTTGGTGGAAGCCAATGCGACCGTTGCAATCAACAGGATGAAGAGAACCTTGCGCATAATGTCCTTTCGGGGAAAGCTCATTATAGCATGCCCCAGCCTGCCTGCGACGGTCCCTTACCCGGAGCCTCCGAGACGGAGAAACGGGACGGGACGCCATATCTTGCGACTTGTGGGACAGGCCAAAATGCGCGCTATCCCGAGAATTTGCTGCCTGTCGAAGCGAAGACGGAGCAGGAGTCTCTCCCCGTTTCCCCATCCCGGAAATTTCCGGAAAACTCGCATTTCTGCTGAAAAATAAGGTTTACAAGATCTTAAGATCCGTGTAGCCTCAACTCCAATTAAAGACGGCCCTTGGGTCGTCCCGTCGACCCGGCTTCCCGTCGGTTTCAACCGCCGCGGGAGGCTTCATTTCAGCTTAGGGTTTGGGCGGAAGTAAGCGGTTACTAACCAATGCTCTTCCACCCTCACCGGGAAGAGGACAAGATGCCGCGGTATTGGCGCGAGCCCCTCGACGTCCACGATATCAAAGTCCCGCGTGGCGACATTCACATCATCATTGAACGCTGTAAAGGCTGCGAGTTTTGCGCGGAGTTTTGTCCGCGCGACGTGCTCGCCATGTCCAGCGAATTCAATGCTAAGGGTTATCACTACCCGGAAGTGAAACAGGCCGATCGCTGCGTCGACTGTGATCTCTGCGAAATCATCTGCCCCGATTTCGCCATCTTCGTCCTACCTGAAAAGAAGGATGAGGAGGTGCGAAATGCAGCAAGCTGAACCCAAACGCGTGCTCACCGGAAGTCACTATCTTGACGGTGACCATGCATGCACGGAAGGGGCTCTAGCCGCAGGATGCAATTTCATTGCAGGCTATCCCATCACACCGTCCACTGAAGTGGTCGAACGCTATGCGCGGCGCATTCCGAGCATCGGCGGAACCTTCATTCAAATGGAAGACGAGATCGCCTCCATCGCCGCCGTGCTTGGCGGAGTTTGGGGCGGCGCAAAATCCATGACGGTCACCAGCGGCCCCGGCTTCAGCCTGATGACAGAAAACATCGGCCTCGCGGCCATGCTGGAAACCCCTTGCGTCATCGTAAATGTGCAGCGCGCCGGCCCATCCACGGGCCTTCCCACCATGGTCGGCCAGGCCGATATCATGCAGGCCCGTTGGGGATCCCATGGCGATTACGAAGTCATCGCCCTGGCCCCCCAGTCACCGCAGGAAGCATTCTCACTCACCATCGAGGCATTCAATCTTTCTGAGAAATACCGCACGCCGGTCATGGTCATGCTCGACGAGTGCATCGGTCACATGACCGAACGGGTTGTCATTCCCGAGGCGAGTGAAATCCAGATCCTGCCGCGGCGCATGACCGACAAACCCAAGGGCGAGTACCTGCCCTTCGAAGTCGGCGAGGACGGTATTCCCTCCATGGCTCACGCCGGCGACGGCCATCGTTATCACATTACCGGGCTCACCCACGACGAGCGTGGTTACCCGGCCATGGATTCCAAAACCCAGGACAGCCTGGTGCGGCGCCTCTGCGACAAGATTCGGGATAACGCCGAAGAGATCTGCATGCTTGAAGAGGAAGAAATCGAGGGCGCGGATGTGATTCTGCTGTCCTACGGCATCACCTCGCGAGTTTCTCGTGCGGCCATCGAAGCGGCCCGCGCCAAGGGCATCAAGGTGGGCAGTCTGCGCCTGCTCACGGTTTGGCCCTTCCCCGAGCATCGCATCAAGGAACTGGCCGGCAAGGTGAAGGCCTTCGTGGTTCCCGAAATCAATTACGGGCAGGTCAGTCTGGAAGTTGAGCGCTGCTGCGCAGGCAAATCGGAGACCATCCTCATCCCCCACATGGGAGGCACCGTGCACGACCCCGAGGACATCCTCAAGGCCATCGAGGAGGCGGCGAAATGAGCGATCTCAAGATGGATGCATGCTACGAAGACGTCGCGGAAGACCGTCATCCCATGGACCACCTGCTTCGGGCCGACCGCTTGCCGCACATCTGGTGCGCCACCTGCGGAATCGGCACCGTGGTGAAGTGCTTCGCCGAAGCCATCGACAAGGCCGGCATTGATTACGACGATGTGGCCATCGTTTCGGGTATCGGATGCACGGGACGTGTGGCGGGATACGTGAAGCTCGACAGCTATCACACGACCCACGGCAGGGCCATACCCTTCGCCACGGGCATGAAGCTTGCCAATCCAAGAATGAAGGTTGTGGTGTTCAGCGGCGACGGCGACCTATTCGCCATCGGCGGCAATCACATCATTCACGCGGCGCGGCGGAACATGGACATCACCGTGGTCTGCGTGAACAACTTCATCTACGGCATGACCGGGGGGCAGGCGGCTCCCACCACGCCCAACACGGCCAATACCTCCACGACGCCCCACGGCGCCTTCGAGCAGCCCTTCAATCTGCCGCATCTCATGGAAGCCTGCGGTGCGGCCTACGTGGCGCGTTGGACGGCCCTGCACGTGCGGCGGCTCACCGAATCTTTCCAGGAAGCCCTGCTCAAGCCGGGATTCAGCTTCGTGGAAGCCATCGCCCCCTGCTCCACGCTCTACGCACGGCGCAACAAACTGGGCAGTGGTTACGACCTCATGCGTTTCTATCACGACAACGCCGAGATCAAGCACGGCTCCGATCCGCGGGAAATCGACATCGGGTATCAGAACAAGATCACCGTGGGCAAGTTCGTCGATCGCGATCGCCCCACCTGGAGTATGAAGAGCATGGAGCAGCTCGACGCGACGCTCGGTGAGAAGTACTACCTGCACGATGAAGCCTGCGAAATGTGCAAGGAGGACATCCATGCCTAGGAAGGAAATCCGCATCACGGGATACGGCGGCCAGGGTGTCATCCTGACCGGCTACATCTTCGGCAAGGCAGCGGCGATTTTCGGAGGCCTGCACTCCACCATGACCCAGAGCTTCGGTCCCGAGGCACGCGGAAGTGCCTGCGCCTCCGCTCTGGTGGTAGACGATAATGTCATCGCCTACCCCTACATGCGCGATACGGACATCCTCATCGCGCTGAGTCGCGAGGGATATGAGAAGTACGCCGACGAGCTCAGCGATGACGGTATTTTGGTTTACGACGCCGACCTCGTTACCCCTCACGCAGACTCCACGGCAAAAACCTTCGGCATTCAGGCGGCGCGTCTGGCCGAGGAACTGGGCAATCGCATCGTCCAGAATATTGTCGTAGTGGGATTCACCACAGCGGTTACCGGCATTATCGATCGGGAAGCGGTGGCGAAAGCGGTGGAAAGCTCGGTACCCGGAAGCACCATCGAACTCAACCTCAAGGCCTTTGCAACAGGCTACGAGGAAGGTCAAAAACTACTGGCCCCCGTGGGCTAGTGAAGCGCGGCGCTAGGTCCGCCTGAGGAGGATCTTGGTAAAGCCCCTCTGGAATTCGGGATTCCCCGAGAGCTTCTGGCAAGCCCTTGAAACGGGTGGCATCCAAATGGATTTGGGCGGTCGTTATGGCCCAAGGTTGCTTCAGCGTATCGACGCTTCGCCCTGTCACGCGGCCTGCCCGGCCGGCGTGAATGTGAAGGGATACGTGGGCCTCATCGCCGACGGCAAGTTTCGCGAGGCCGTGGAGTTGGTTCGCAAAGACTGTCCGCTACCCGGAATCTGTGGACGTGTTTGCACCCACCCCTGCGAGCTTAACTGTCGTCGCAGCGACCTGGATGATCCCCTCGCTATTCGCTTGCTTAAACGCTTCGTGGCCGATTGGGAACTGGAAAACCCAGGTCCGGCGCCGGCGCGCGTTGCGGGAAGTCGTCCTGAAAAAGTGGCCGTCATCGGTGCGGGCCCCGCGGGTTTGGCGGCGGCCTTCGACCTGGCGAATCTGGGCTACGGTGTCACCGTTTACGAATCGGAGGAAACGGCCGGCGGCATGCTGGTGCAGTGCATCCCCTCCTTCCGTCTTCCCCGAGAAGTTGTGGCCGGTGAAGTGGCCCACATCGAATCCTTGGGCGTGGAGATCAAGACGGGCGTTCGCGTGGGCAAGGACATCAGCCTGGAAGAACTTCGCGATCAGGGATACGCAGCCATCATTCTGACTTTGGGCGCAGCCCTCGGCAAGAAGATGAACATTCCCGGCGAACGTGAAAATACGGGAGTGTTCGACTGCCTTACCTTCCTGCGCATGGCCAGCAAGGGCGAAGCGATTCCAAAGGGCAAGAGCCTGATCGTGGTCGGCGGCGGCATGAGCGCCATGGACGCAGCCCGCACAGCTCGTCGGCTTGGCTTCGAAAAGGTGGAAGTGGTCTACCGGCGCACCAAGGAAGAAATGCCGGCCGTGCCCGAAGAAGTCGTGGAAGCCGAAAACGAAGGGGTCACTTTTACTTTCCTGGCAGGGCCTATGGAAGTGATCGGCAAAAAGGGCAAGGTTGCGGGACTGCTCTGTCAGCGCATGGAATTGGGCGAGCCCGATGAGAGCGGTCGTCGCCGGCCTGTGCCCATCAAGGGTGACACTTTCACGGTGAAAGCCGATCTCATTGTTCCGGCCATCAGCCAGGAAGCCAACTTGGATCTGCTCCCCGAGAATCTGCCCTTCAAGAAGAGCAGTTGGGGTACCCTGGAAGCTGATTCGGCAACTCTCATGACCGACGTGGAAGGCGTTTTCGCCGCGGGCGATTTGGTGCTCGGGCCCGATACCGTTATCGGAGCCATCGCTCATGGACATCGCGCAGCCAAGGCCGCTCACGCCTGGCTCGAGGGACGTCCCATTAAAGACGAGACGCAGCGGCCCATCGAAGTGGGCGTGCAACCTCCCCTACCCACCGAACGCAAACGCGCCATTCAGCCAGAGCTTCCCGTGAAAAAACGTGGTGGCTTCGACGAAGTTGAACTTGGATTCGCCCAGGATCTTGCGGTGCGTGAGGCAGAACGCTGCTTGCGCTGCGGGCCCTGCGATGAGTGCCAGACCTGCGCGGGCGAGTGTCGCTATCGCATCGGGCTGCTTTCCTTCCAGGACAATGGTCACAATGTTCCGCTATTCATCCGCATTCCCGAGAACGATGAGCAGTTCCCCCTTCCACTGAAACCCGAGCCGGTGGCTCTGGAGTGGAAGACTCGGCGTGAGGGCAAGAAGGTCATCGAGCGCTTGGGCATGAGGCTCTCCAGCCTGGTCTGCCAGGTAAACGAAAAACTCTGCCGCGGTTGTGAGGACTGCCTGAAAGGATGCGACTACGAGGCCATCCTTATGGAGCCTCGCGGCGAAGGAGTGCAAGTGGCCAGAGTCCTGGCCGACCGTTGCAAGGGATGTGGGAATTGCGTTCCGCTCTGTCCCACCCAGGCCATGGTGCCCGGATACTTCCGCAACGATTTCGTGAGACGCGAGATCGATGCCCTACTTCGGGAAAGCGCGGAGGTGAAGTCATGAAAACCATCGAAGGCAACTGGAAGCCCCGCCTCATGATATTTTCCTGCAAATGGTGCTTCCCTCTGGGTCTTGAAGAAGAAAAGCGCTTGCCCGAGGGCAGTTCCGTGCTGCGCAGCCTTTGCTCGGGGCGCATTCACCCCTCCTTCGTGTTCCAGGCTTTCGAGTCGGGTGCCGACGGTGTGTTCATCGCGGCCTGTGAGGACGGCGATTGCCACTATGGCACAGGCACAGAAATGCTCGAGAACACCATCGGGCGCGTGGATCCGCTGCTGGACATGATCGGCATCGAATCCAGTCGCTTCCGAGTGCGCTATTTTCCACCCGGCAAGGCCGACATGATTTTGGAATCGGTCCAGGAGTTCCGCGACCAACTTGAGGCCACCGGCCCACGGGGTCCGCTGAGTTCCACGCCCCATCTCACGGAGGTGAAGTAATGCTGCTGCGAGAAGCGCTCCGTGAAACTCATGCCACCCTTTGCCAGGATTGCGGAAAATGCACGGGTGTTTGTCCCGTGTCCCGTTACGATGAGGAATTCTCTCCGCGAATGGTGGTGACTCATGCGGTGCACGCACCCACGGGTCAGGCGCCGGCCAAGTTCAATCTTTGTCTAACCTGCAAGCTGTGCAGCCTGGTCTGCCCTTCCGATGTGGATTACTCCCAGTTCACGCGCAAGGGGCGCGAGGTGCTTCGTGAAGATGGCGCCGATCCCGCCTGTTCACATGGCGCGGTCTTCCAGCACATGATGCGCATTATGTCGCAAAATGGGCGCGAGCAGAACCGCCTGAGCTGGGTTCCGAAAGAAGCCAAGACTCAGACCCAGGGCGAGCTTCTCTACTTCACGGGCTGCATGCCCTTCTACGACAGTTACTACACGCACCTGGGAACCGATACACAGCGCATCGGCAAGGACACGCTTCGTGTGCTCAATGCTTTGGGTGAAGAGCCCGTATTGCTGCCTGATGAGCTCTGCTGTGGTCACGATCTCTATTGGAGCGGTGACGAGGAAGCCGCTGCGAAACTCGCCAAGAAGAATGTGGCGAGGATCGCGGCATCGGGTGCCAAGACGGTGGTTTCATCTTGCCCCGAGTGCGTCTTCATGCTGCGAGAGGCCTACCCCAAACTGGCGGGTGAGGCCCCCTACGAGGCGCTGCACCTCTCCGAGTATCTGGCGCGCAAGCGTGATGAGGGTGCGGTGGAGCTGGCCGGCCTCGAGGGAGATGTCACCTTCCAGGATCCCTGTCGCCTCAGCCGCCATCTTGACGAGGCAGAGGCTCCCCGTGCCGCGCTGAACGAGATCTTCGGTGAGAGTTTCCACGAGATGGAGCATCACGGGAAAGACAGCGTCTGCTGCGGAACCTCGGGCTGGATGCACTGCAACGCAGTTTCCAAGCGCATTCAAACCGAGCGGCTTCGCGAAGCGGTCGACTCCGGCGCCGAGACCTTGGTCACGGCCTGTCCCAAATGTCAGATTCATTTGCGCTGCGCCCAGGCCAGCGAAAAGGATGATCGATTAAGCAGTCTCCGAATCCGTGACTTCGCCACGGTTGTGGCCGAGTCCATCGATGGAGGTAATGGTTCATGGTAAAACCGCAGGACCTTCGCATCGGCGTGTTCGTCTGCGATTGCGGAAAGAACATCGCCGGCACGGTCGACACGGCGGAGGTCGCGAAGTTCGCGGCGACCCTGCCTGATGTTGTGGCGGTGGTAGGTAACAAGTACACCTGTGCGGATCCCGGGCAGATGGAGATCATGAAGGCGGTGCATGAGCACAAGCTCAATCGCGTCGTCGTGGCCTCCTGCACGCCCAAGATCCACGAGCCGACGTTTCGGAATTGCCTAAAGGAGGCGGGACTGAACCCCTACCTCCTGGAAATGGCGAACATCCGGGAACACGTCAGCTGGGTGCACTCTGGGCAGAAGGAAGAGGCAACAGCCAAGGCCAAAGACCTGGTCGCTTCCTCCGTGGCCCGTGCCCGATTCCTGGAGCCGCAGATCGAGACCGAAGTTCCGGTTACCAAAGCTGCATTGGTCGTTGGAGGAGGAGTCGCGGGAATACAGTCCGCACTCGACCTGGCCGATCAGGGACACTACGTCTATCTGGTGGAAAAGGAGGCGAGCATCGGTGGGATTATGGCCGCGTTGGACAAGACCTATCCCACAATGGATTGCTCTATATGAATTCTGGGGCCCAAAATGATGGATGTCGGTCGGCATCCCAAGATCAAGCTCCTCACCAGTTCTGAAGTAGAAAACGTCACCGGTTTCGTAGGCAACTTCCACGTTACGATTCGGAAGAAGGCCAAATACGTGGACGAAGTGGAATGCACCGCCTGCGGCGAGTGCGTCGAAGTTTGTCCCGTGGTCGTGCCGGATGAATACCAGGAAGGGCTTTCCAGCCGGAAAGCGATCTACATCCCCTTCCCGCAGTCGGTGCCTTCGTCCTTCCTCATAGACATGGAACACTGCCTGGGCACCAATCCCATCGCCTGCGGCAAGTGCAAGGAAGCCTGCGAGAAGAAGTGCATCGACTACGATATGGAAGAGGAGTTCGTGAATGTGGAAGTGGGTGCCATCATCGTCGCCACCGGCGCGGACGTCTACGATCCCACCGAGTACGACGAGTATGGTTATACGCGCTTCCCGAACGTCATCACCTCGATGGAGTTCGAGCGGCTGATCTGTGCGGGCGGCCCCACCGAAGGACACTTCATGCGGCCGTCGGATCAGGAGCGTCCCAAACGCGTCGGCTTTATTCAGTGCGTCGGCTCGCGGGACCTGAGTCCCAAAGGCAACCCCTACTGCAGCAATATCTGTTGCATGAACACGGTCAAATCCACGCTGCTTTTGGCGGATCACTATCCCGACAGCGAAAGCTCGGTGTTCTACATGGACATCCGCGCATTCGGCAAGGGATTCGAAGATCTCTATCGTCGCAGCAAGGACGAGGGCGTTCGTTACGTGCGCGGCCTTCCCGGCGCGGTCGAGGAAGATCCTGTCACACACAACCTCAAGATCACGGTTGAGAATACGACCACCGGCAAGCTCGAGAAGCATGAGCTGGACATGGTGGTGCTGGCGACCGGGCTTATCCCCCGTCGCGACGGCGCCCCCATCAAGAAACTGCTCAACCTCTCGAACACTTCGGACGGCTTCTACATGGAAAGCCATCCCAAGCTCAAGCCGGTGGACGCTCCCAGCCGCGGCGTTTATTTCGCGGGTTGCAACGAGTTCCCCAAGGACGTGAAAGATACGGTCACACAGGCCAGCGCGGCTTCGAGCCGGGCGAGCATTCTGCTGAACGCGGGCAAGGTGACCATCGAGGCCATCACCTCGGTGATCGATCATACCTACTGCACCCAGTGCGGCATCTGCTCGACGGTCTGTCCCTACGGGGCCATCACCAAGCCCGACAAGAAGGGCGGCATCTTCCCAGAGGTCATCGAAGCGGCCTGTGCCGGTTGCGGAACCTGCGCCTCGGAATGCCCCACCGACGTCATCAAGATGCGTCACTACGACGACGACCAGATCTACGCTCAGATCGAAGCCATTTGCGCGGAGAAGGCCCACGAGAAAGTGCTCACCTTCGCCTGCAACTGGTGCTCGTATCCGGGTGCGGACCTGGCCGGCACCAACCGATCCCAGTACCCCGCACACGCGCGCCTTATCCGCACCATGTGCAGCGGACGCGTGGACGAAGACTTCGTTCTCGAAGCATTCCGACAGGGCGCGGGCATGGTTTTGGTGAGCGGTTGCCACTTCTCCGATTGCCACTACATCAATGCGGTGCAGTGGACGCAGAAGCGAGTCGAGAAGCTCTGGAACCGTCTTGAAAAGCTGGGCATTCGCCCCGAGCGTTTGCAGCTCGAGTGGATCAGCGCGGCTCAGGGCAGCAAATTCGCCAAGGTAATGAAGGATCTGGACCGCATGCGCAAGTTCGTCACTCTCGAGGAAATCGAGGAGACCCAGCGCATCCTGGACGAGGAGATGGGCAAGGTTTCAGCCCGCAAGGAGAAACAGCGTGCCAACATCATCAAGCGCCGGGAAGGCGGCGATGTGAAGGAGGTGCCCATTGGCTGAGTCGACCGTAACCTTCCACTGCCTAAGTTGCGGGCATAAGTATCAGGGTCCCTACGACCCCAAAGTGCCCAAGGAGCGCTCCTGTCCGGAGTGCCACAGCAACAGTGTTAGGCCCTTGCCCAAGGGCAAGGACTAGGACGGAGAACCAGGACTGAGAACTTGAACGAAAACCCTTCTCCCATCTAAGGAGAAGGGTTTTTTCCCAGTTCTCAGTTCTAACTCGCACTCTCCCCTGAAGCCAAGTCTTCCTTCGGAAATAGGTGAACCAGAAGAAAGCCGGTCCTAAACGGGACGAGAGCCCGAGGCCCTTACGCAACACCGAGCGTACAACACGCCCCTCGGTGTACTGCGAAGCTCTCGGCGCCTGATTCCCCGCCTTAGGCGCCCCATCCCCGTCTGACATGCTTCTCCCCCAGAAAAAAACCCGGACGCTCCACGCCCGGGTTGGCTACATTGTGCCTACTCTAGAAGGGCTTGAGCTGTCAATTCAAGCGCTGCTAGCGATGCTGGATGTCGAAATCATCCACCAGGTTTTCCATCTCTCGCCAAAGTCCTTCCAGGGGACAGGCTAGGATGACAATATCCTGCTGTTTTCCATAACGATCCGTGGCGGCATCTTCGAGCACTTCTACCGCATGGAAGCCGAGACGTTGGAATATGGAAAGAGCTGCCTCCTGGGGCCTGAGAATGTGAACGCGTAGTTCGCTAATTTTTTCTCGGGCGGCCAAGAAGTAGAGTTCGCGAGCGAGAAGCATGCCCAGACCTTGACGCTGGTAATCATGCCCCACGATTAGCCGCACTTCGGCAAGATTGAAATCCTGCTCCGAGTCTTTGAGTTCGAGCACACCTGTTCCCACGATGCGCTCACCCACGGTGGCCACCATGCGTTTCAAGCGCCCCCACTTCTGGATTTCCCGCAGGCGGTCTTCCACCACTTTACGATCGGTGACGTCGAATCGAAGGTAGGCCCGGTCCTCTTCCGGAATGACCTTGAAAAAATCGCAGACGGCATCCAGATCTTCCAAAAGGATGGGCCGGATCGTCACGCTGCTTCCGTCTTTAAGAGTCCGCATCTTGTCGGCTTTTGGATGAGTGGCTCTATTCATGGGTCTCCTTTCCACTGAACCAGATAGGGCTATTCCCACTACCTGAATTGTAGCAAATTCGGAGCGATTTTTCGGGTAATAAATGAGATAGTGGCCATTCTTAGCGCTGACAACACTTTATCGCAGTAATATCATCTTTCTGGAAAGCAAACGTTCTCCAGCCTGGAGCCTCATGAAGTAGATACCGCTGGCGCTGGCCCGGCCCTGCTGATCGTGGCCGTCCCAAACTCGTTCAAAATCACCAGCCGAAAGGCGCTCATCTACCAGGCTCACCACTCTTCGGCCACGCAAATCGTGGATGCTTAGGCTCACCTTCTCACTTTGGGCGAGACTGAATCGAATCGTGCAATGAGGATTAAAGGGATTCGGGAATACCTCTGAAAGTGTGGTCAGCCGCGGAGTGGATTCCGGATCCACAGCCGTTGGATCGGTGAGGCTGTTGATGGCCCCCGGAGTTCCGTGACCCAAAGAAGCCCCCCAGCTCTCCGGCATGGTGTTGTCCGAAGCATAGTCGATCAGTTCGAGAGTGGCGCCACTTCCGTCGGGTTCCATGGGCCAGGGTGGTGTATTGCCGTACATGACCCAATCGATCACGGTGTTATCGGCGCGAGTCAGGACGAGGAGCTCTCCATTGGAACTGAAGCCGAATCCGAGATCACCCAGAAGGTTGGGAACATTGTCGTGAACCGCTTCGAATGCGATCTGGTTTTCCACCAACACCAAGTAGTTGTGCGCGCCGATAAGCGTTCCTTCCGGAATGATGAACTCATGACCGGCGTCTTTGAACTTAAGTCCACCCGCATTCACCGAAACGTCCAGCGGATTGTGAAGCTCGACCCAGTCCTGGCAATCGAAATTTCCCGGTTCCGAGTTGTAGTTGATCTCGTTGATTACCAAGGATAGCGGCGCAAGATCGAAGTAGTATGCACCCATGTCCGCTACGGTATCATCCGGATCCGGTAGGCTTGCAGGATTGCCCGCATTGATGCAGGGTGATACTGGATCCAGACTGAAGTCTTCTGCCACAGGGTTCATGAAGAGTGGATCATCGAACAGGTTTCCCTCTCCCGCCATCAGTTCGGAATCGGACAGGGAGTAACTCACCTCTCCCACCGATAGCAGGTCCACCGCCACATCGTCGCTGAGGCTATGCGAGAAGATGCAGTTCTCGGCGTAGGCAAATCCGCCGCCCGAACCGGGTATCTTCTCATAGACTGAAAGCGAAGTGAGATTCTCGTAGAAAGTGTTGCGATCCATCTGGCAGATGGCTGAGTCCTTCACCGCCACACCGATTGCGCAGTCGACGATGAGATTGCGGAAGAGAACAGCCTCGCTCTTTTCACCTACGGAAACACCCTTGTCGGGCGCACCGAAAAAGACATTGCCTTCCAGTGTGACATCCAGGCAACCGTCGCCCAAGTCCACAAGATCGTCACTGCCCGGCAGGCCATAGAAGCGGCAATCCTGGATAAGCCCCGAGCTGACCGTGTCGAAGTCCAAGGCGTCGCCGTCTGCTCCCCCATTCCAGAATGTACAGCGTACTACACTTGCGCTGCCTTCCTTCACATTGAGAATTTCCAGCAAATTGCTGCCGAGGAATTCAGAATTCCATAGCTCGAGGTTGGCCTCCTGGGAATAAACGCTCTGCTGGCAATTCTCGAAGGTCATGTTCTCGAGAATCAAATCGGTACGATAGCTGGAGACGGCCGACTTCTCCCAAAGATAGTCGCCTCCCACCGAAGCGCCCTCGATCACTACGTACTCCAGAGTGGAGGTTCCGCTTCCCACCTCGAAGCAAAGTGCACCCCAGCGCTCCTCCTGAAATAGATTGCGTTGGATGTGAATGGGATTGGACTGAGTTCCCCTGCCGAGCAACACGCCCTTTACGGTTATTTTCGCCTCGGGAGCCAGACGAATTTCCGTGGCGGGGAGAAGTGTAACCGTGACTCCGGCTTCGATGAGCAGATCTTCGTTAACGAAATAGGGCGAACTATTCGCGGTAAAGGTCATGTCGCTGGATATCACAGGTGGCAGGACCGTGCCCTGATCCACACGAAAAACTCCGTAGGAATCCCAACCCACGACCTCGTGACCGACTTCACCATCGGTAGATGACACGCGCCAGTAGTAGTTGCCTTCAGAAGGAAGGTCCGTGAGTGCGAAGGTCGTATCGCTAATACCCGCGTGGGTGTAGGTGCTTTCCTCGGGAAAGTTGTAGGTGGATGAGTATTCCAGCATATACCTGACTTGATCCCCATCCGGATCGCTCGCAGGATGCCAGAAAAAGGGAATCGAATCTTGGTAGGTGTCACTGGATGCTTCCACCCTCATGCCTCGCGGATGGTGATCCAACTGGAACTGAACATCGAGGATGCGCCCTTCAATGCCCACTGTTCTCTCATTGTTGAGCACCCAGTACCAGGACTCTATGTTCTGGATGTCATCGGTGTCATCCTCGAGCACCGAAGGTTCAAGCACCAATTGCAGACTGTCCATGAGCGGATAGAAGAAATCAGGATTGAAGTTCGTATCCACCGACTCATCCAGACGCGTGTGGAATTGATCGAAGGTGGAATCGGTAATGAAGAATCGCTCCACAAGCGGATTGTCGTTCAGCCAGTCCGTACTCGACCGATGATAGGGATAGCTGTCACCGTACTGGGCGAAGACCTTGTCCATATCCCAGGGAAACATGGACCACTTCCCAGTGCCGTTGATGTCGTGGTACATGTAGTAGTTGTGATAGTAGGTACTGCCGTTTGCCAGCAGGGCATTGCCCGCGAAGATGCTGGCCAGCTCGGCTGTCTCCAGATGCTCTTCCGCCCAGGTGCCGAAACGTTCATCAGGCACGTAGTGCAAACTGTCGATGAGCGTGTAGAGATCGTCCCAGGGCTCGAGCTTATTCGATTTTTTCTCCCAGCGTACATCCACATTCTCACCGAGCACTAGACAGGCGCCGTCCTTGGTGGCCTTGTAGAGATTGCCCGTGGGATCAAGCCCTTGCTCAAGGAGGAAAACCTCGTCCATGTTTTGCACGATGACGTACAGGCCCCAGAAACTTCCGTTGAGGTTCAGTCGCCCATGCTCCGCACGGAAACAAGGCACTCCAATCCGATTGAAGTACTGCGTGGCCATGACCACGCGCATGTAGGATGGGTCGTACCAATCGGCGTTGAAGTTCATCACGTCATTTCCATTGGGAAAGAGCGCGCCATCGGTCTTGATCTTCAGCGACTTTTTCGGAAGCGATCTTGAGGAATCTCCTCGAATACGAACTCGGCAATCGGGCCAGAGCTGCCCGTCGATGGTGATGCTGCAGGGGACATAGTGGTCGATCCAATAGGTCTCGTAAATGTAGGCCATGCTGTCGGGATCGCAGATCATGTAGTAGTCTTGGGGTGATTCCTGGGCCTCAAGCTGGGTCGGCATCAGACCCAGAAGGGGCAAGGCCAGGAGAAATGACTTTAAATGTTTCGCTAAACTCATAGATATTCCAGCACTTGTGGAGTTTAATACGCCCGGCACCCCGAAGACACATCCTTTATCCGCCGGTCTCAATTATAGCATAGAGTGCCACCCATTGAGAAACCCCTCGTCAATCCGGTAACTTCTTTTAGCGTGATGCGTTATCGTATCGCTCTTACGGGGGAGCGCTGCTTCCAGTAGTTCCGGATAGTCCTTTTCGCAAACACGCCTTTCCAGAGGAAGGGCATCTCCTCGCGCTCCCCTTGAAACGCCCCCATAGCCTCTCCAAGGAGGAACGATGAGTAGCGGCTCGATGCGAATGCTTTCGCGCGGAATCAGGGTCCGTTTAAGTGTGACTCTCATTCTGATGCTTGCCGTGGCACTGACGGCCGGGGCCCGACCCGGCTACCTCAGCAGCCCGGATGTTCACGGCGATCAACTTGTCTTCACTTCAGAGGGCGACCTCTGGATGGGCCGGCTCGATGGCAACTCTGTGAGTTCCGTCCATCGGATCACGTCCCATGTGGGAAATGAGTTCGGTCCCAAGTTTTCGCCGGACGGCAAGTACATAGCTTTCTCCGCCCAGTACGATGGCAATGTCGATGTCTTTGTGATGCGCGTGGAAGGCGGCGAGCCCAGACGCATCACCTGGCATCCCAGCCGAGATAACCTTGTGGGCTGGACTCCCGACGGCGAGAAGATTCTCTTCTACGCATCGCGTCACAACGCACACGGCGATCCGGAAATGTACATGGTTCCCGCACGCGGCGGCGACGCCATGCAGGTGCCCATCGGACGCGCCAACTTTTTGGCCATCGATCCCGGCAGTGGTGACTGGGCCTTTACGCGTACCTGGGGCGGCGGTACCTGGAAGCGATACCGCGGCGGCACCGCGCCGGAAATTTGGGTCGGCGATCCGGGCAAGCAGAACTACCGGGAAGTTACCGACTTCGACGGCATCGATCTATTCCCCATGTGGCATGGCGGCAAGATCTACTTCCTGAGCGACAAGGGCGGCACGGCTAATATCTGGTCCATGAAAGCCGATGGCAGTCGCCGTAATCGGGTCACCGATTTCGACACCTGGGACGCCCGTGGGCCGTCCATGGGTCCCTCGGGACGCATCGTCTTCAGCCTGGCCGGAGACATCCACATTTTCAATCCGAGCACCGGCGATGAGCAGAGTCTGAACATCTACCTGCCCAGCGAGCGCACATTCACACGCAATCGCTATCCCAATGCTGCGCAATACCTCACCGAATACGGTCTGTCTCCCGATGGTGAGCGCGTGGTTATCGCAAGTCGTGGCGAGCTCTTCACGATCCCCGTGGAAGACGGCGTAACCCTTCCCGTGACCCGGGGCAGCGGTGCCCGTGAGAGCCGCTTCACCTTCATGGATGACGGTGAGCGCATCGTCTACATCACCGACGAGAGTGGCGAGGAGGCCATCATGAGCGCCGACGCCTGGGGGCGCGGTGAAGTGGAAACCATCAAAGCTCCGGGTGAAAATGGGTATCACTTCAATCCCATGATTTCTCCCGACGATCGCTGGCTGGCATATGGGGACATCACCCACGGCCTCTTCCTCCTGGACCTGGAAGCCGAGGGCGCAGAGCCGGTGGAAATCGCTCACAGCGAAGGCTGGGAAATCCACGATTACGTGTGGAGTCCTGACGGTCGCTGGCTGGCCTTTGCCACCAACAATATGATCGGCAACGGGACCATCTACATCTACGACACTCAGGAATCCATCGCCCATCCGGTCACGGGCGACATGACCGATGACTTCGATCCCGCCTGGGATCCCGACGGCAAGTACCTCTACTTCCTGAGCAATCGCAGCATCGACCCCTTGATCGGCAACCGCGATTTCGAGACCATCGACAATCAGGCCACCAAGGCCTATATGCTCTTCCTACGTCCCGACGTGGAAAATCCCTTCCTCGATCTGGCCGGCATCCCCCCCGTCGAAGATGAGGGCGAAGAGGCCGAGGACGAAGGTACCGAGGCTGAGGGTGAAGACGAAGAAGCTGAATCGGATGAGAAAGCTGAAGACGAGGAAACCGAAGACGAGGATGAAGACGAAGAAAAGTTCGATCCCGTGGAAATCGATTTTGACGGAATCGTCGATCGCTATGTCGAGCTTCCCATTCCCGCCGGTGGCTATTTGGGTCTTGGCGCCACATCCGGCAAGATTTTCTACATGTCCGCTCCAATGACCGGCATGGCCGGCACAAGCGGGGATGATCATGGCTCCGGCGGCGGCGTGGTCCTCATGAGCTACCGTATTGGCGAAGACGACCCCTCCACCTTTATGGCGGGCGTCAACAGCTACGACCTGCAGCCGGCGGCCGGCAAGATGGCCGTGAGCAAGGGGCGAGGAATGATTTACGTGGTGGACGCTGCGGCACCTCCGGGTGATCTTTCCGATGCGGCTGTTAGCTTCAGCGGTGTGGTCATCGATCTGAATCCCCGTGAAGAGTGGGAACAGATCTACTACGAAGCCTGGCGTGGACTGCGCGACTTCTACTGGGACGAGAACATGCACGGCCTAGACTGGGAGGCCATTCGCGACCAGTACGCCACCATGCTCCCCCGCCTGGCCACGCGCAGCGATCTTCGCGATCTGATTGCCGAACTCATCGGTGAACTGTCCACAGGACACACCTACGTTTGGGGTGGCGACCAGAAGCCCGGCGCGCGGCGGCGAGGCACCGGCCTGCTTGGTGCGGAATTCGTTCGTGAAGGCGACGCTTTCAAGGTGGATCACATCTATCGTGGCGGACACCCCGATCGCGTGCGCTCACCTCTGGATGAGCCAGGCGTGGATATCGACGAGGGCAGCTACATCCTTGAAGTTAATCTCATGCCCTTCTCCGCGGAACTTCCCTTCGAGGCTGCCTTCGAAAACATGGCCGGCCACGAAGTCATGCTGACCGTCGGAGACAGCCTGGGATCGGAAGACACCCGCCACGTGGTGGTTCGTCCCAACTTCAGCAATTTCCAGTTGGTCTACGCTGACTGGGTTCGCAAGAACCGTGAGTATGTGCTGGAAAAAACCGATGGAAAGATCGGCTACATCCATATTCCCGACATGGGCGGACGCGGCATGGTGGAATTCGACACCTGGTTCTATCCGCAGCTCGAGAAGGAAGGCATGATCGTCGACACGCGTTGGAACGGCGGCGGATTTGTTTCGCAGCTCATCCTCGCGCGTTTCCAGCGGAGCATCATCAGCTGGGACCGCATGCGCTACGGCAGCGTGTCCACCTACCCCTACCAAGTGCTCAATGGACCCTTCGTGGTGCTAACCAATGAGAATGCAGGCTCCGACGGCGACATCTTCCCGGCGGCCATCCAGATGGAAGGTCTGGCACCCGTCATCGGTAAGCGCTCCTGGGGCGGTGTCGTGGGTATTCGCGGCGGGAAACCCTTCGTGGACGGCGGTGTGGTCACCCACCCCGAATTCGCCTGGTGGGACGACCAGAAGGGCTGGGGGCTGGAAGGCCATGGCGTGGATCCGGACATCGAAGTGGACAACCTGCCTCAGGATCTTGCCAAGGGCATCGACGCCCAGTTGGAGCGAGGCATTCTTGAGGTGATGAAGCTCCACAAGCAAAAGCCCCCTGAGAAACCCAACTTTGGACCGACTCCCGATCGCAGCCGCAAGGCCTATCGGAACGAGAAATAGAGGGAGTTTTCACTCCTCGATCGGGCCCCGGCAATGCCGGGGTCTTTTTCTTTTTATCGCCACCCTGAAGCCCCGTATTGGAGCTTGTGGATTCCAACATCTTCGCGCAAAATCCTCCCCGGCAGTGAGTTCCACCAGAATTCTGAAGCGAAGATGGCAGGTGTGATGAATTTATCCAGGAACAAGCAAGGAGTGTTGCTCGGCTTCTTTCGCGAGCAGGAAGATGCCGCGC
This sequence comes from uncultured bacterium, assembly GCA_964440095.1. Classification (GTDB taxonomy): domain Bacteria; phylum Krumholzibacteriota; class Krumholzibacteriia; order JACNKJ01; family JACNKJ01; genus JACNKJ01. Next base: position 25,314 of record CAYTPZ010000014.1, read on the forward strand.
GAGCGCTGGAGAAACTGAAGCGTCGAGGCTACCGAAAGGTGGCTCTGCTCCATAAATCCAGAGAGGGCAAAATCCGAACCCAGCGCGGTCTCGGGGCACCCTTTGGTCTATCCCGCGCTCCCCTGAATACCTATGCCCGCTACTTGGTCACCGGCGAAAACATGCTAATGCTCCAGGCACCCTTCTCATCTTTAGCCGGCGAGTTGGCCATACTTAGGCGCATCGGCGAAACCCAACCCTCCATTTTCACCTTCCATCCGGATCGCAAGCATCACATAGCCGATGAAGAAACGCGGCAGACCCCCCTGACCAGCAATCAGTTTCGTCAACACGCCCGTGAACTCGCCACTCGCCACAGGATACGTCCCAGCAAAGGGAAGGAAGAACCCCTGCTCAGACGCTTGGATCGTTGCGAGCGGGTTATTCAGGAAGTTCGCCGGGGCCTGGAAGATGTCTCCAAACTTGACCAGCGAATTTCCACATCCGCCGAGTGGATTCTCGACAACGCCTACATCGTCCAGGGGCAAATCAATGACGTACGCTTAAATCTGCCCAAGGGATTTTATCGCGAGTTGCCCGTGCTCGACAGCGAACCCCACCGCGGGCTTCCGCGCATTTACAACATGGCCAAGGAGATGATCCAGCATACCGACGGTTGGCTGGATCGCCACAACATCGGCGACTTTCTCGAGGCCTATCAGACGGTCTCCGCTCTGACAATCGGTGAACTCTGGGCATTCCCCATGATGCTTCGCATCGCCTTGCTCACCAACCTTTGCCGCCTAACCCAGCGCGTGGATCTGCGCCTGCATGAACGGGAAAGCGCAGACTTCTGGGCCCATCGACTGCTTGCCGCCAGCCGGCGCGACCCGAACCAACTGTTGCGCATCCTCGCCGAGATGACCGAGCGGCACCCCGATCCAAGCCCCCACTTCGCTTCACAGATCACCAGCCATCTTTTCGACGAAGACGCCGCCCTCGTGCCCCTTCGCACATGGCTGGTACAAAAGATGAACATCCCGCTGGCCAAAATGCTCCAACGGGAACAAAGCGAACAAGCCGCCGACCGTGCTTCCATCGGAAACGCCATCACGAGCTTGCGCCAACTCACTCTTCTCGATTGGCGCGAAATCTTCGAACAGCAGAGTATGGTCGAAAAGGTGCTGGTGCAGGACCCCAGCGCTCATTTCCGCAAGATGGACTTCGCCACCCGCGACAGCTATCGAAACGCCATCGAGGAAATATCGCGAGCCTCCAAGCTAGGCGAAGAGGACGTAGCGCGAAAAGCCCTCGAACTCGCATCGGTCGCCAGGGAAAAAGATGGCGAAGAGCGCCTTGGCCATGTGGGTTGGTGGTTGATCGGCAAGGGTCGACCTGACTTGATGGACCATCTCTCTACCCGCGACAGCTGGCGTCGACGTTGGCGCCGGGCACTCACCCAAAAAGCCTCGCCCGCCTATCTTGGCTCTTTAGCGCTCATGACCCTGGCTCTCATGACGGCGGTTTTGATCACCTGCCTAGTTAGGGGCGTTCACGCGGCGTGGATCATCACCCTGACGGCACTCAGTGCCTTTCCGGCAAGTCAACTTTCCCTGCAACTGCTCAATTACATCATCTCGCGCACGCTGACACCTCGGGCCCTGCCCAAGTTGTCCTTCAAGCGCAAGGGCATCCCCGACGAGTTCCGAACCCTGGTCATCATTCCCATGCTGTCCATCAGCGAGGAGGTCATAGACGAGGAAGTTCGCAAACTCGAAATCCGCTATCTGGCCAATCCGGGCAACAACCTTCTCTACGGGCTATTCGGCGATTTCACCGACGCCGATACGGAAAGCACACCGAGAGATGAAGCAATAGTTCGCCACGCCGTGGCAGCCGTGGAAGAGTTAGGTGATCGCTACGGCAAGGGACGTTTCTTCTTCTTCCATCGCGGTCGCGAATGGTGCGAGTCGGAAGAGCGCTACATAGGATGGGAACGCAAGCGCGGCAAACTCGAAGAACTCAACCGCCTGCTCAGTGGCGAAACCCCGCGGGCCGGTGAAGACCTGGTCCATGCCGGCGATGCGCGCCTGCTGGATAATGTGCGCTTCATCATAACCCTGGATGCAGACACCGAACTGCCCAGGGACACCGCGCGGAGAATGGTAGAAACCCTGGCGCACCCCTTGAATAGTCCCTGGCTGAGCGAAGACGGACAGCGCGTCATCGACGGCTACACGCTCATACAACCTCGGGTGAGCACCGGACTTCCCAGCGCCATGACCAGCCTGTTCAGCCGCATCTATACTGATCCCACGGGAACCGATCCCTACACGCGAGCGGTATCGGATGTTTATCAAGATTTGGCCGGCGAGGGTTCCTACCACGGCAAGGGCATCTACGATCTGCGGGCCTTCCACCAAGTGCTAACCGATCGTTTTCCCGAGCAGACCATCCTCAGTCACGACCTTGTTGAAGGTGCACACGTACGCGTGGGCCTGGCCACCGACATTGAACTCTACGACGACTTTCCCGCCGATTATAGGTCCTTCGCCATGAGGCAGCATCGATGGATACGCGGCGATTGGCAGATTGCCGACTGGGCCACCGGCCGGGTCCCTGGCGGCGATGGGCGCAAGGTTCGCAATCCCCTTGGTTCTCTCAGCAGGTGGAAGGTATTCGACAATCTCCGCCGCAGCATGGTCACGCCGGCCATGGTTCTACTGCTTTCTCTAAGCTGGTTCACCAGCACATTCCTGGCTGCCGTCATCGCCATCCTGGCGGGATTGGTTCTGTTGTTTCCGGTACTGGTTCGCCTGAGCACATGGCTGCTCACACCCAGTCAATGGATGAAGCTTTCACGCCGAGAATTGGGCTACGACCTCATTCGCACCCTCACCGACACGGCCCTGCTTCCCCACCAGTCATGGATGACTCTCGACGCAACGTTACGGGCCCTGCATCGTCGCTTCATCAGCCGTAAAATGCTGCTCGAGTGGACCACTGCCGCCATGGCCAAGTCCCATGCAGGAGGACAGTCCTTTGGATTCATGATGAGAGTGGCCGTGGGCGCTTTGCTGGCCTTGGCGATTATTGTGCTGTTTGCAGTTTTCGGGGCACCCGGACTTTGGTCCTCACTCCCCTTCTTGACCCTCTGGTTGGCGGGCCCGCCCCTGGCCTTGTTGCTGAATCGCGCGGACAAAGAGCACTCGTACAAAAAACGACTTTCACACGATGACCACCTTTACCTGAGGCAGGTTGCACGGCGCACCTGGCGCTATTTCGACGACTTTATCAATGACGACACGCATTGGATGCCGCCGGACAATTTCCAGGTTTCCTATGAGGGCGGTTTGGCCATGCGCACCAGTCCCACCAACGTGGGCCTCTGGATGCTTTCGGTACTGGCGGCACAAGACTTCGGATATCTCCGCCCCGACGAGGCCGTGGATCGTATAGAGCGCAGCTTTGATAGCCTGGATAAGCTCGAACTCTATCACGGACATCTTCTCAACTGGTACGATCTGAACGATCTGCAGCCCCTGGAGCCGCGCTATGTGTCCACCGTGGACAGTGGCAATCTTTTGGGAAGTCTTTGGGCGCTCAGTCCTGGTATTCGTGAGATATACGACCGCCCGCTACTTCGAGCCGCATCTTTCAAAGGCCCCTTCGACTCCCTTCGCCTTCTCATGGAGAGCATCGAGCCAGATCGTCTCGCTCCCGAGCCTCTACAGGTTTTGGATTCCCTGGATCGGCTTCTTTCCAGACCCTCGAGCAAGGTTCTCAGCCAACTTCGACAGATTCGTGAGGCATCCAAGTTTTCCGACGACCTAATCCTCGGCGCCGGCATGGGTAGCCGAGTCGAGGTGGCCGAAGCATCCTATTGGAACGGCAAACTGCGCGAAGAACTCGACAACCTGACCACTTTGGTCGATCGATACCTGGCTTGGATGGAACTACTGGCCGAAGTGCCGCAGGAATTGTTGCCTCACTTGGGAGAGCAAGGCCAATCCCATTGGGAACGTCTTCTCAACCACCCTCCGTCCATGTCAGAACTTGCCCGGAACTCCATTCCGGCCCTGGACCGCATATACAAGCTGCTCGACGACGATAGCCTTCAAGACAGCAGTCGAAGGTGGATCGAACGTCTGCAGACCAGTTTCCATGCCTGTCAGGAACGCGCGGTCCTTCGGATGGAACAGGCCGAGACGGTGATCACGAAGGCCCAGGAACTGGCCTCGGGAATGAACATGCAGTTCCTCTACGATCGCGAGCGGCGCCTGTTTTCCATCGGATACAAAGTAGGCGACGAAACCCTGGATGGATCCTATTACGATCTTCTCGCCAGCGAAGCGCGCCTGACCAGCTTCGTGGCCATCGCTCGTGGCGATGTTCCCGCCGAGCATTGGTTATCTCTCTCGCGACCCTATGGCATGGTCAATCGCAAGCGTGTGTTGCTCAGTTGGGGCGGCACCATGTTCGAGTACCTCATGCCAACGCTCTTCCAGAAGGTCTTCGAGAAATCCCTCTTGGATAAATCCTGTAACGATGCCGTGGACCTCCAGATCCAATACGGTCAGAACCAGAAAGCCCCATGGGGAATTTCCGAGTCGGCATTCAGCGATTTGGATGCCCAGAATACCTATCAGTACAAGGCTTTCGGCGCACCGGGCCTGGGATTGAAACGGGGACTCGACAATGACCTAGTGGTTTCGCCCTACTCCACTCTCATGGCGGTTCCCGTCAAGCCCAAGGAGTCCGTCGCCAATCTGCGCGCTTTGGAGAAGCAGGATCTATACGGTCACTACGGCTTCTTCGAGTCCATCGACTACGGACGCCAGCGCCGACGCGCCGGTGAACACGGCGTGGTGGTTCATGCCTATATGATCCATCACCAGGCCATGGGATTCCTGGCACTGAGCAATTTCATCTTCGACGGAATTCTACAGGACCGCTTCCACGCCGACCCACGGGTTCAGGCTACAGAGCCATTGCTCTACGAGCGCATTCCCGTGGCTCCCCCGCTCTACAAGGTTCCCCTCCGTCAGTGGACCGCCACACGCATGCTGCCCGCCGATGTGGCCCCGGCGACACGCAGCTTCGAAACACCTCACACGCGTACACCCCAAACGCTTTTGCTGGGCAACGGGAACATGAACATCATGCTCACTGCTGCCGGAGGCGGTTACTCGCGCTGGAAAGACATCAACCTCACCCGCTGGAGGGCCGATGGAACACGCGATAACTGGGGGAGTTTCTGTTTCTTCCGCGACGAGGAAAACCACGATGTTTGGAGCAACACCTTCCAGCCCCTAGGCGAGGAAGGCGCGGAATTCACCGTTAACTTCGCCGCGGATCGCGCGCGCTTCAGGCGTTTGGATCATGGTATTCATTGTGAAACTGAAGTCATCGTAGCACCCGAGGATGATCTGGAGATTCGTCAGATCACCTTGAGCAATCGCACGAGCAATCGCCGACGAATCGAGATAACCAGTTTCATCGAACTGGCCATGGCGGAGCATCGTGCCGATCGACAGCACCAGGCCTACTCGAAACTTTTCGTGGAAACAGAATTCATACCCGAGATGGAATCGCTGTTGGCCCAGCGTCAGGCCAAGGAGCCCGGTGGAGAGGCCATATGGGCCGGACATCGGATCGTCTTCGACCAAAAAGTCGAATCCGGCCTTCAGTTTGAAACCGATCGACGCAACTTCCTTTGGCGCGGGCGCGATACATCCGATCCCGCAGCCTTGGGTGCCCCCCTATCGGGTGCCAAGGGAAGAGTGCTCGACTCCATTTTCAGTTTGAGAAAGTCCCTGGTGCTTGAGCCTCAAGAACGAGTGCGCTTCAATCTTCTCCTGGGAGCTTCGGAAACTCGTGAAGGGATCCTTGCGATTCTCGAACGCTATGGCGATGAGAAAGCCATTGCTCGCGAATTGGAACTGGCCTGGCGACATGCCCAGCTACAACTGAGGCATCTGCGTATTCAGCCCGACGAGGCTCGACGTTTCCAGCAGCTGGCCGCCCACGTTATCTATCCCAGCCGACAGTTCCGCGCGCCCGAAGACAAGCTGCGCCAGAACAGGTTGGGACAGCCCAACCTTTGGGCCCATGGCATCTCGGGCGACCTGCCCATCGTTGCGGTGAGTGTTGGCCAACTTCGCGACATGTCCCTGGTGCGCCAGCTTCTGCTTGCTCACAACTATTGGCGCCGAAATGGACTCAAGGCCGACTTGCTCATCCTCAATGAGGAAAGTACCAGTTACGACAAACCGCTACAGGAGCAGCTCATGCGCCTGGTTCAAGCCAACAGCCCCTACACGGGCGTTGATAAACCCGGCGGCGTCTTCCTTCGTAGAGCCGATCAGCTTTCCGAGGAGGACCTGCATCTTCTGTTGGCCGCATCCCATGTGCATCTGGTTGCGGCGCGCGGTCCCCTGCCTCAGCAGTTCGGACTTCCGGTGAAGTGGAGTGCGGTTACACCCTCGCGCCGTCTCAAGACCATGCCCGAAGAACCATCCTTCAAGTTGCCCTTCCAGGAACTTGTGCATGAAAACGGCCTGGGCGGGTTCACCCCCGACGGACGCGAGTACGTCATCACCTTGAACGAAGGTGAGCAGACACCTGCCCCCTGGCTCAACGTCATGGCCAATCCGGAATTTGGCGCCATGGTCAGCGAATCGGGCGCCGGTTTCTGTTGGTTCGGCAATAGTCAACAGAATCGATTGAACGCCTGGGCCAATGACCCTGTTTCAGATCCCCCATCAGATGCCATCTATATTCGCGATGAGGAATCGGGACAGCTCTGGTCACCAACTCCCCTGCCCATTCGCGAAAATGAGCCTTACCGCATTCGTCACGGAGTAGGCTACACGCGCTTCGAGCACAACAGCCATGCCATCGAACAGGATCTGCTCACATTCGTGCCCATGGACGATGCCGGCGGGCAGCCCCTGCGCGTCCAGCGGCTTAGCCTACGCAACAACAGCGGTCGCCGGCGCGCCCTGACGGTAACCTTCTACAGCGAGTGGACACTCGGTGAAAACCGTGAAGATACGCAGCTTCACGTGGTCACCCAGTGGGAAGAGAAGGCAGGTGTCCTCTTTGCCCGCAATCGCTATCACTCTGACTACGGCCATCGCTTGGCATTTGCGGCCATGAGTCCTTACGCCGATTCCCATACAGCCGATCGTGTGGAATTCCTGGGACGCAATGGACATCCTTCAAGCCCCTCTGCCTTGAAGAGTGAAGGTCTCTCAGGTCGCAGCGGTGCTGGACTTGACCCCTGCGTGGCGCTTCAGAAAAGTATCGAATTGGATCCAGGCGAGGAGCGTGAGTTCTGTGTGCTTCTCGGACAGGGCGCGTCCAAGGAAGAAGTATTGGCGCTCGTGGCGCGATTCACCGACCAGGAGCGCAGGGACGAAGCCTTCCAGATCACCCAGGACTGGTGGGACAAATTCGTGGGCGCGGTGCAGGTCGAAACACCCGACTCGGCGGCCAATATCATGCTCAATCGCTGGCTCCCCTACCAGGCGCTCAGTTGCCGCATCTGGGGACGCTCGGCTCTTTACCAGTCTGGTGGGGCCGTGGGCTTCCGCGATCAGCTTCAAGATTCCATGGCCCTCCTGCACAGCTCTCCCCAATTGGTTCGCGAGCAAATACTGCGCGCGGCTTCGCGGCAATTCCGCGAGGGTGATGTGCAACACTGGTGGCATCCTCAAAGTGGCGCGGGAATTCGCTCACGCTGCTCGGACGATCTGCTATGGCTCCCCTACGCTACCGCACGTTACGTGGAGATGATGGACGAGGAAGGCATCCTGCATGAACAGGTGCCATTCCTGGAAGCAGCGCCATTGACCGACGATCAGCACGAGGTTTTCGTGCAACCGGCCGAAACCGTGGAGAGTGCTACTCTCTTCGAGCACTGCCGTCTGGCCATTCAGAAGGGGCTCAACCTGAGCGAGCGAGGCCTGCCGCTTATGGGCAGCGGCGACTGGAACGACGGCATGAACCGCGTGGGCCTGGGCGGCAAGGGCGAAAGCGTTTGGATGGCCTGGTTCCTGGCCGATGTGCTTCGCAGTTTCGCGGGAATCTGTCGTCGCCTGGGACGGGAAGACGAAGCCCAGGGCTACCTGGGACGGGCGGAACAACTGGCCGGCAATGTTGAGAAGTCAGCCTGGGACGGTGACTGGTACTTGCGCGCATTCTTCGACGACGGCACACCCTTGGGATCGAAAGATAGCCAGGAAGCCAGGCTGGATTCCCTGAGCCAATCTTGGGCCGCCATCTCGGGCCTGGGCAATCCGGAGCGCACCCAACGGGCCTTGGACTCGGCCAAGAAGGAATTGCTGCGACACCATGATCGCTTGGTCCTGCTCTTCGCACCTCCCTTTGAAAAGTGTGAAGAGGATCCCGGCTACATCAAGAGTTACCCGCCCGGGGTTCGTGAAAACGGCGGACAGTACACCCACGCGGCCACCTGGTTGGCCAAAGCCTTTGCCATGCAGGGTCGTGGCGACGAAGCCTATGAAATCCTGGACATGCTCAATCCCATCACCCATGCCAGCGACATGGAAAGTGCCCACCGCTATCGCGTGGAGCCTTATGTCATCGCGGCGGATGTCTATCAGCTTGAAGGGAAGGTTGGAATGGGCGGCTGGTCCTGGTACACGGGCGCGGCCAGTTGGTACTTCCGTGTTTGGATCGAAGATCTTTTGGGCCTGCAGCTTTCCGGCTCCAAGTTGCGCCTGTCGCCGCAGCTTCCCGAATCTTGGAATGGTTTCAAACTGGCCTACCGCTACGGCAGATCCATTTATCAGCTTGAAGTTGAAGGACAAGGGCAGGTGAGTTCACTGCAACTGGACGGTCGCGACCTGGAAGGCGACACCCTTCCCCTGGAAGACGACGGTGCCAAACACCGAGTTCTCGTGAAGCTGGGCGCCGTCAGCAAGATAAACAGTTGATGCAGTATTCTTCCGTCTAACCGCACGTGGGAGTTCCCGCGCGCGATTCCACATAACGCATGACCGCTGCGGCCTGACTCTCTCCATCCAGGCCCGCCTGGGCGATGACCTTGTCGGCTTGCCCGCTTCCCAGGAAATGTTTCCCCTGGAAAGGATGCAGGGTCGCCGCGCGTCCCGCTTCCGACATGATCCAGTGATGCATGGTCGCAGCGGTGAAACCGGTGATGCCCATGGCCACCTTCGCCGTTTCCTCGGGATAGATCTCCCGGCGTCTCGTTTCCGGCAAGGCGTTGAAGAGTTCGGCGCTGGCCACGTAGAAGAGTTCTACATCCAATCCTGCATTTTCAAGAATCGGAAGCGCCGACTCCAGGAATGCGAAGGTAACGCCGCTGCCCTGCAATACGATGCTGACATCGGCCTGCACCTTGGGAGCACGCAGGCGGTAAAGACCTTGAGTCGCATCGGCAGCCGGAGCCAGACCCAAGGCCTGGCGATCCAAGATATTCTCGTTGGGCCTGGTAACGAAAGGCGCGATGAGAGCCGGGCGAACCTGCAGAGTCCGCGTTATCAGAGGCCAAAGCTCCTGGGGATCCCATGGCGTCAGAGTTAGGGCGGAGCCCTCCGGGAAGTTTTCCTGCAGCAACTGAAGCGCTTGGGGATCGGCATGGGTCGGACCATCTTCGCCGGTTTTCATACCTGCGTGCGCGCAGATCAACATGAGCGGCCGGGCCGGTTCGCCGGGCATGCGCTCGGCCATGGACTGCATGCCGATGGCATGAAGGCGGGAGGACACGTGTCCCAGGGCCGCCATGAACGCCCCATAGCTGGATGCCACGGCCAGGTGACTACCATAGGCCGACACTCCGCTCATGACGCCGCTGATGCCGTCTTCGCAAATGCCTCCCACCGAGAGAATTCTGCTGTCGGGGTTCTTCACGCTATGCATGAATCCTTCGCCGAATCCTTTGCCGGCGCTGAGCACACTCGTGGAGCCAAGCAGATCGGCGGCGGCGGCGAGAATGGCGCCCTTGGATGCGTGGTTGTAGTAGTTGAGAATCTTGCCCAGCTGTCCGCGCAGGGTGGCCGAGGTGCCGGCTTCGAGGCGCAGTGCATCGGGCGTATCCGATCCCGACTTCTCCGCCAGTTCCCAGATGGAGTCCAAGTTCATGGCCTCGTTCCTGGGCTGACGATTGCGCGAGCTTAAGCGCTTGCGCGATTCGCTCAACTGACCGGACAGGAACTCCAGCATGCCGGTTTCCTTCTGCAGTATTTCACGGAAGCACTCCAGGGTTGCCCAGTAGGCGGCCTCTACGTCTGCAGGTGCCTTGCTTTTCGAACAAGCGGGGAAAGCCACACCCGTGGCTTCCGAAAGCGGCTGCAGAGCCTCGTAGAATCCTTCGGATCCGAACTTGTGCCCGCCGCCATGGGACGCCTTGCCCTCGATGCCGTAGCGCCATCCTTTGACCGTTCGGTAGACGATGGCCGTGGGCTGGCCGCTATCCATTTCCTGGGCGAGTTTCTGGGCTGCGTGAACCTGGGCTAGATCGCTGCCGTCGTTTACTTCCAATACGTTCCAGTCGTGCAGGTAGGCCATCTCTCGCGGATCCCACTGCACATAGTCGCCCGGCTGATCTCCTTCGCGGCAGACCCAGTCCGAGTCGATGGATGCCTGGTTCCAGTCGAGGTGCAAAATGAGGTTGTCCAGTGAGGCGGTTCCGCCCGCAGCCATCGCCTCGCTCACGCGGCCTGCGGTCATGCCACCTTCGCCTTCAACGATGTTCACGCGCGGCGCATCTACGCCCCAAGCGTCACGTGCGGCGAATCCCAGACCCACACTGGATGCGAATCCGATTCCCGATGCGCCCGTAGCGAGCTTTAGGAATGGAGTGGCCGGCGTGGGATGTCCGTCGAGGGGCTTGCTGGCGAACTTGTTGAATAGCGGCGTGTCGGTGGCCGGGTTGCGACGGAAGCCCAGCAAGTCTTCCAGTCGCAGACGGTGACGAACATCGCCGGGCAACAACTCGGGAGCGGACAAGCTCAGAATCTCATCGCGCAGTGCCCACATGGCATAGACGCCCAGCGCTTTGTGTCCCGCAGCGTAGGAAATCAGATCGGCTTCGTCGCGCTCGGGATCGGAGACGTCGTAATCCATCCAGCGGAAGAGGAGCGCAGCGGCGAAGCGTCCCGAGGAAATAGATCCTCCAGGATGCCCGGACATGGGCACAAAGTTGAAGAGCACGGCGCAGAGGGAACGGTAGATTAGGTCGAATCGCTCCCAATACTTGACCTCGGCGGGATCTAGAACGGGAGCCTTCCCGGCCATGACCTCTGAAACGTTGAGAGTTCGGGCGCGGCGGGGACCGAATTCCAGGGTCATCCCTGCTCCTTTCAAGGGCTTGTGAGCGTCGAAGTCAGCAGTATAGGCAATCACCCTGGGATTGGAAACGCACAATCAAGACTGAGGGAGATTGCTGGTTTTCAGACCTTATTCTCTTTTATCGGATTAATTTCTATATGCTTGATTTCACATCTTGATAACTATAGAATCGTCCAATCCAAGATGGCTTCGAGGCCTCAACAGCTCGGAAAACTCCTGGTGCATTCAGACTCAAAAGTCATTTCATTTTGGAGGAACAATGAAGAAACTGTACGCGATTCTCGCTATCGCCCTACTGAGCGTTTCAGCAGCCAGCGCTCTTGAGGTCATCGACTTCGAAGGCACTCCCCAGGACTACTGGTACTTCGGTGGAGCCGTGAACCTGGGTAGCTACTACCCTGGTGTCACCTTCGGCCCCACCACCTACATTCTCGAGACCGAGATTTACGGATACAACGATGCCAGTTATCCCCCGCACAGCCCGGTCTCCGTGGCCGTGTCCATCAGTGATCCTCAGATCCGTGCGGACTTCACCACGGGAACCGTGAATCACGTGGGCGTCTGGTACACCTCCGGTAGCGGTAACGGGCTTTTCCTGGAAGGTTATGATGCCGGCGGCGCCATGCTCGCCTCCACTTCCGGTCCCGACAACACGGGCACCACCAGCTTCCTGGAAATCAATGCTCCTGGAATCGCCTATGCCATCATTCATGATAGCGGCGACTTCTTCACCATTGATGACTTCGAGTACACTCCCGAGTCCACCGCGACTCAGGTTGGTACTTGGTCCGACGTCAAGGCCCTCTACTAGCAGAGGACAGGGCATCAAAACTGCAGCCGATTGGCTGCGGTTTTTTTATACCTATAATCGAGCTTATCGCAATAGTACGAGCTTCTCCGAACTCTGATACTCGCCCGCCCTTATTCGCAATACATAGACACCGCTGGGCAGAGGACGCCCCGATGACTCAGTAGCCCGCCAAGTTCGTTCATGGTCTCCCACATCCAAGACCTCATCGATGATCAGGGCCAGCTCACGACCCCTTACATCGTGAACACTCACCCGACACTTGCCGGCCTCCGGCAGGATCCAACGCAGTGTGGTGCTGGGATTGAATGGATTGGGGAAAGCACCCAATTCGATTTCAGCCTTCGGAGTATCACCGGCCGCCGTATGGGTGAAGTAATCTTCCACATTGTAAAGGATGGGTGGAGCGCCTCTACGCAGGGCGATCAACTGACCGTCGATCATCTCGGTCCAAAGCCCTTGCTCGGCCTCGGGATGCTTGGAAGCCACCGCCGAGTAGGGCACAGCCTCCGTATTGAACTGATAGTAGAGCTGGATTCCCTCACGATAGGCCCAGAGGGTGGTGCCGTCGGTCATGACGAAATTGAGCTGCTCCACATTTCCCATGACAAGCACGCGCAGCCACTCCACCACTTCACCCATGGCCGGCGCCATCTGCCAGTTGTGATCCTCGAGGGTCTGAAGGATGTAGAGAAAATAGAGTTCACTGTCGATCCACTCTTCGAGATTGTCACCATTCACGGGAGGGTGAGCGGCGAGGAACTCCGGCCTGAGCAGATCCATGAGCACGTGCTTGTAGATGGTCCCGTTGTGGGCGAGGAACCAGTGCTTGCCGTTCATGAATCGGTAGAAGGGATGTGGGTTGGGAATATCGCAGAGGCCGCTGGTGCAATTGCGAACATGTCCGATAAGGATACGCGCCGAATCTTCGCCCGCCTTAGCCACACTCATATCGTAGAGCGGGTCATCGATCGCCGGATCGGCGCCGCGCCTGATTACGGGATAGCTGTTCTCTCCGGCGAAATGGGCCAAGGCCCAACCATTGGGATTGCTGGGACTGATGTTCTCCAGAGACTGGGGCTGAAGGATGAGCTGGTCATGAAGTTTGACTGAATCCAACACCGAACTGATGGCACCCCAGAAGCGGCAATTGTGATAGGGCGGCAGTTTGGAATTGATGGACTTAGTTGGGATCTCATCCTGAAACGGTCCCGCCATTACGAGCATGGCTAACAAGCCGCACAGGCCGGCGGCCAGGGTCAAGTATCTTAAATGAGCTGGACGCATACGGATTTTTCCCAATTCAAGGGTGTCCCGGCGTCATCACCCCGGACATCCGAGCTTCCCCACGCGTCCATTATAGCCGAAACAATCCTGGACTAGTAGAGTTGTTTCAATTGACTCGATGTCACACACTGGGGTGATCTCAAGCGTCGCTTCTATTGATCGCCACCCTCCTCTCGCCTATGCTCTGCGCTCGCTGCTGAAAGGAGGGTCGTGAGACCCCAGTTGCGTTTTCTCGACGAAGCCATGATCGAAAGAATCCTGAGTGAGGCCCGGGACATCCTCGCTCAATTGGGAATGGCCATTCACAACGATGAAGTAGTCTCCCTGCTGACCGACCATGGCGCTCTTGTCGATGCCACAAATTCCCGGGTTCGCTTTCCCGGTGCACTCATCGACAAGGCACTGGACAGCGCTCCCTCATCGTTCAAACTCTTTGACGGCATGGGTGAGGTCAGCCACGATTTCTCCGGCGACCGTGTTCATTTCACACCGGGCTCTTCGGCCATCAATGTTCTCGATTACGAATCCGGTAAAATACGCAGACCCCGCACAGCCGATTATGTGCGCATGGTGAAGCTGGTTGAGGGTCTCGGCAACATCGCCGCCCAATCCACTGCCTTCGTTCCTGCTGATGTCCCGGAAGGAATGGCGGACAGCTATCGACTTTTTTTGAGCCTGCTCTACGGAAACAAGCCCGTCATAACCGGTGCTTTCACCATCGAGTCCGTAGAGTTGATGAAGAATATGCAACTTGCTGTTCGTGGATCGTCGGAGGCACTGGCCGAAAAACCTCTCACGGTTTTTTCCTGCTGCCCTACAGCGCCCCTGAAGTGGAGTGAGGTCACCTCACAAAACCTCATTGACTGCGCTCGGGCCGGTATTCCTGTTGAGTACATCTCCATGCCCCTATCGGGATTCATGGCTCCCATCACGCTGGTGGGCTCTCTCGTGCAACACACAGCGGAAACTCTCAGTGGCATCGTGATCAGCCAGTTGGCGGCTCCCGGCTCTCCTGCACTCTATGGAGGCTCTCCCGCCGCCTTCGACATCCGTTATGAAACCACACCGATGGGCGCTATCGAAACGCAGATGATCGACTGCGCCTACTCGGAGATCGGCAAAACTCTGGGACTTCCCACTCAAGCCTATATCGGCCTCAGCGACTCTAAAGCACTGGATGCTCAGGCGGGACTCGAAACATCCATGGGTGCAACCCTGGCCGCCCTCTCGGGCGTGAACAGCATTTCGGGGCCAGGCATGCTCGACTTCGAAAGCTGTATCAGCCTTGAGAAACTGGTGGTCGACAATGAAATCGCAGGTCTCGCACTTCGCATGATTCGAGGGATCGAGCCCAAGGAAGATTTTCCCGCCCTGCCTCGATTCGTGGAAATGCTTGCTGAGGGCCACCTTCTCATTTCCGAGCACACCATGAAGCACATGCGCGACGAGCATTATTGGCCGGGCCCCACCTTGGAGCGGGCGAATCTGTCCAGATGGATGGAAGAGGGTTCCAAAACCCTGGGAGAGCGGGCCAACAGTGAAGTGGAGCGATTGATCTCCGAATGGACCCCCACCTCCCTAGCCCCGGAAATCAAATCCGAGCTAGTGGATCTCATGGAAGCAGAGGCCGCGAAACGCCACATGGATAAACTGCCGGAGCGCAAACCATGGCTCTAGACCTGGAGTGGAGCGTCGAGGAGCTTCTACCCAGGCCCGAGGATATGCTTCGCGCCCAAGGTGCGGATCCCCAGCACAAGGCTGTCGAATCTTTCCGCGGCCTGGCCGAAGAGGCTCTGGGAATATACATCGAAAGCGCCAAGCCCCGCGGAGCATTTCAAGAAATCTCCAGGGACAGCTTTTCAGAAATCTACTCTGGTGCAGGAATGAACGACGAAGAGAGTCCTCTTACGGAAATTTATCCTCGTGCCGAGGCATTGGCCCTCTTTGCCGTGACTGTGGGCCCAGAAGTCGTGGCAAAGATCACCGCTCTTTTCGATGCCGCTGACTTCCCCTTGGCAGCCATGCTTGACGCCGCTGCATCGGAAGGAGCCGAGCTTGCTGCGGGTCGCATCCAGCATGATATTGAGAAACAGTGGCGGACAGGCAACTGCATCTCAGATGCTGCGCGAGGTCTTCGCTACTCCCCGGGTTATTGCGGTTGGCATGTAAGTGGACAGAAGAAGCTTTTTGCGGCACTGGGTCCAAGAGCCGCAGGTATCGAGCTACGCGACAGTTGCCTCATGGAACCCTTGAAATCGGTGTCGGGGGTGATCGTGGCCGGTCCACCTGCAATCCACGATTTCGATGACGCCTATCTATTCTGTGTGGACTGCGAAACAAGGGATTGCCGCGAACGCATCTTGAGTTTGAAGGAGAGAGAGTAGCATGACGTATTCATCGGAGATCGCCCTTGCCCTGGAGCGAGGCGAAGCAAAGGACCTTGCCAAGCTTGTGCAGACGGCACTGGACTCAGGTGCCGAAGCCAAGCAAATTCTTGATGATGGCCTCATCGCTGGCATGGCCGTCGTGGGCGGACAGTTCAGGCGCCACGATATTTTCCTGCCCAATGTTCTCATGGCCGCCAAGGCCATGAACGCCGGCCTCGATTTACTGACGCCCCTACTTCAGGCCGGTGACAATCCTGACCGAGGCACTGCGGTCATCGGTACGGTGCGTGGCGACCTCCATGACATCGGCAAGAACCTCGTGGGAATCATGCTTCGAGGAGCGGGCTTCGAGGTGATCGACCTGGGCAACGACGTCTCACCGGAAACTTTTGTAGCCAAGGCCCAGGAACACGGTGCCAAGGTCATTGGCATGAGCGCCTTGCTCACCACCACAATGCCGGGGATGGCCGAGGTCGTTGAATTACTCAAGGCCAAGGGGCTCTCCGAGAACATCCGCACAGTGCTTGGCGGCGCTCCCGTTTCACAGGAATATGCCGATGAGATCGGCGCCGATGCCTACGCGTTCGATGGCGTAAGCGCGGTGGACAGGGTGAGCGATCTTATGGAAATGGACGGATGATGAAGCAGGCTTTTCGCAAACGACTTGAGCAAGGCGACCTTCTTGTTGCCGATGGAGCCATGGGCTCCCTGCTCTTGGCCAGAGGCCTGACAACAGGCGCTCCACCCGAGGAGTGGAACCTCACTCGCCCCGAAGTACTCGAGGAGATTGCAGGTCTGTATCTGGATGCCGGGGCCGACCTGATCCAAAGCAACAGCTTCGGCGCTTCGCCCCTCAAGCTCACTGATTTCGGACTGGAAGATCAGTGCGAAAACATCAATCGCCGGGCGGCGGAGATCGTGGCTGAAGTCGTGGGCGATCGCGCCTATGTCAGCGGGTCCATGGGACCCTGCGGCAAGATTCTCGAGCCCTATGGAGACACGCGAGCTGAAGATGTGCACGCAGGGTTTCGCCGACAGGCCAAGTCATTGGCCCAGGGTGGCGCTGATCTCATCTGCATCGAAACCATGACCGACCTGGCCGAGGCCCAGATTGCCATTCGCGCCGCGAAAGAGGCTGCACCCGAACTTCCCATTCTAGCCTCTATGACATTCGACCCAACGCCTCGTGGTTACTTCACGATCATGGGTCAGAACATTGAAACCGCTGCCGAGGGTCTCGCGAAAGCAGGTGCCGATGTTATCGGCTCCAATTGCGGAAATGGGGCGGAGGGAATGCTGGCCATCGCCAAGGAGTTTCGCAGGGTCAGTGACTTACCCTTACTTTTCCAGGCCAACGCGGGATTACCCGAGATAAAAAAAGGACAAGTAGTCTATTTAGAGAGTCCGGAATTCATGTCTGAAATAGCCGGCAGCATGATCGCAGCCGGGGCCCAAATTATAGGCGGCTGCTGCGGGACCACGCCGGAACACATTTTCGCCTTTCGTAGCGCTGTTGATGGGTTCAATCACCCCTAAATAAAGCTTCAAAATTCCAGGGAAATTCCGCTTTCAAGAAAGCAGCCATTTCTTTGTGAGTTTTGCTTGGCGGATTTTTCTCCCTGTCCTTCCCTCTTCAAAATACATGGCGGAATGGGCGTCGACTATTACTTCGGCCTCACTGAGCTCGTGTGGATCCCAACAGCTACAAGCAGAAGGGTCTGGTCGCCGGCTTCGGCTTTGCCACCTTCTTCTAGATTCCTCAACATTCCTTGTAGTGCCCTCTTCGCGAATGCGGAGGGAACTTTTTGCTCTCACCAGTTCTAGCGCAGGAATCAATGGGTTATAATGTACAGCTAATCTCAGAAATGCGGTTCTATGCGCCGGATACTCACAATCCTATGCATCTTGCTACCCGCCCTCGTTCAGGGGCAGGTTCTCTTCAATGAAATGCAGTCCTCGAACCTCGAAACTTATCGAGATGAGGACGGTGACTTTGAAGATTGGATCGAACTGCACAACGCCGGGCTTCAGACCGTCAATCTGGATGGATGGTGGCTATCCGATGATCCGGCCAATCCTTATCAGTGGTGTTTCCCGAAAGTCCAGATCCCCCCCGACTCCCTGCTCATGATCATGTCCTCGGGAAAAGATCGCCGACTCTGGTACCCCCACTGGGAAACCGTCATCGATCGTGGATACACTTGGTCCTACTTCGAAGGCTTCGAAGAACCTCCCTCAAATTGGATGATGCCCGAGTTCAACGACTCGGCCTGGCTCAAGGGGCCAAGCGGATTCGGAAGCGGTGATGGTGACGACGCAACTTTCGTGGATGAAAATGTTCTCAGTTGCTACATCAGGACGACTTTTCGTCTGGAGAATCTGAGCTTGGTCGATGCCCTACTCATGCACATCGACTACGACGACGGATTCGTTGCCTATCTTAACGGCGTGGAGATCGCGAGAGAGAACCTGGGCTACCCTGGGGAGCCGGTATTCTACGACACCTCCTGCGACCTGGAACATGAGGCCGATCTCTATCGTGGACTCTGGCCGGCCTTCTACTTTTTCCCCGACCCAGGACCTTGGCTACTCGAAGGTTGGAATACCCTCGCCATCGAAGTTCACAATGAGGAGGTCTGGAATGACATGAGCCTTATCCCCTTCCTGACATTCGGAATGGAGACTGTACCCAATGACCCCGCGGGCCTGGCCGATGATCTCAAGGATTACCTTCCATACCTGCACACAAATTTCTCCATCAGCTCGGGAGGAGAATCGCTGGTTCTAACAAGGCCGAACGGAGCTCAGGAAGACCTGGGGATCCTGCCCGAACTTCCTATCGATCATTCATTCGGGCGCTATCCCGCCGGAGAAGACAACTGGCTCATCTATCCTCAGCCCTCTCCCAAAGCGGCCAACGACAGCAGCGGCGCGGCGGCCGTGGCAGATCCGCCGGAATTCACAGCCGACAGCGGATATTATTCCGGCGAGTTGTGGCTTTTGCTATCCAGTCCATCACCCGATGCCGAGATTCGCTATACCTACGACAGCACTGAGCCCAGCGACAGTTCACGGCTCTACATCCAACCCATTTACGTGAATGGCAACAAGGCCCTACGCGCACGCTGCTTCGAGGACGGTAAACTACCCAGCAAGATCGTCACACGAAGCTACATCTTCGACGAGCCCAGCGCTCTTCCGGTGGTGTCCCTGATCAGCGATCCTAAGAATGTTTGGGACGAGGATACCGGTTTCTACGTGCTCGGCGACGACTACGATCCGGAGTGGCCTTACTTCGGGGCAAATTTCTGGGAAGATTGGGAGCGCCCCTTCCACTTGGATCTCATTCTTCCCGATGGAACTTGGCCGCTTGAGATGGATCTGGGAATGAAAATCCACGGCGGTTACTCCCGCGCCTTCTCGCAGAAATCCTTGCGGCTCATTCCACGTGGTGGATACGGAAACGGCAGCTTTGACTATCCGATTTTCGAGGAAAGGGAACTCGCCAGTTTCGATCGCCTCATACTTCGAAACTCCGGAAACGAATGGCCGGGTTCGGTCCTGCGCGATGCCCTGGCTCAGCGGGTAACGGAGATTGCGAATCTGGATCGTCAAGCCGCCCAGCCTGTGCGCGTTTACATGAACGCGCTCTACTGGGGCATCTACAATGTTCGCGAGCGCCTGGATCGATTCTATCTGCACGATCATCATGGCGTTGATCCCGATTACCTTGACATCCTCGAGTTTCGAGACGAAGTACAAGAAGGCGATGCGGCCGGCTATCTGGAGATGCTTGACTACATCGAAGCCAATGGCCTTAGCGATTCGCTTCACTATGCCCACATCAAATCTCTGATGGATGTGGACAATCATGCAGCCTATTGCATTTTCGAAATCTACTTGGGAAATACGGATTGGCCGGGTGGAAACATCAAGTTCTGGCGTACTCGCGAACCTCAAAGCCGCTGGCGCTGGCTGCTCTACGATTTGGATGTGGGTCTGGGTTATTGGGAGGACTACAGCTACAACACACTTGCCTGGGCAACGTCCAGCACGGGCTGGGGCGAGCAGAATCGACCCTGGGCTACATTCCTCCTTCGCAGCCTGCTGGAAAATGACGAGTACCGAGAAGGGTTCATCAACCGCTACGCCGACTACCTGAATACTGCGCTACTTCCCGACAACTTCGGTGGAATTCTGAACGATTTCACCGCACGCATCGAGGCCGAGATCCCCTTCCACATGGACCGCTGGAGCCATGACTACCAGTATTGGCTCGATGAAGTCGCGGTGGTCTCCGAGTTCATCCAGGAAAGGCCGGCTCAGGCCAGGGAACACATTCGAAACGAAATGGAATTGGGTGAAGACTGGGAGTTGACCCTATCCATTGAACCTGAGGGTGCCGGCGCCATTCATTTGGAGGGAATCATTGTGGATTCCCTTTGGAGTGGAAGCTACTTCCTGGGCAATCCGGTTCGCCTTCGCGCTGAGCCCGCAGCCGGATACAGATTCACAGGGTGGTCGGAAAGCTCCCTCAGCAACAGTCTGGTGAGCATCGACGCCCTGGGCGACAGTACCCTTGGCGCTTTTTTTGAAATCAACGCCGCCGCTCGCCTTGTCATCAACGAGATCAACTATCATGGTCCCGATACCGGAGACCCAGGTGATTGGATTGAAGTTTACAATCCCACTCCTACAATGGTCGATGTTTCCGGTTGGATTCTACGCGACGGCGATGACGGACACAGCTTCGTTCTGCCTGAGGAAAGTGCCGTGGATTCGGACGCCTATCTGGTTTTCTGTGAAAACCTGCCGACTTTCAGAAGTGTATTCCCCGATGTTGAAAACGTGTTCGGAGATCTCGGCTTCGGCTTCAGCGGAAACGGCGAGGCGGTTCGTCTGTACGATCTTGATGGCCACCTCATCGATCGAGTGGATTACGATGACGGGCCGCCATGGCCCCCTCTGGCCGATGGCTTCGGTGCCACACTGGAACTCATCCACCCCTACCTGGACAACTCTCTCGCCGAAAGCTGGGCTTCATCTCCAAACCTACTCGGCTCGCCGGGATTGCGAAATGACGCTTTCGATCCCATCGATGTGTGCGAGGGTCTTCCGAAGGTTCTGAGCTTTGCCGCGCCTTGGCCCAATCCATTTAATCCAAAAGTCACCTTGAGCTTCTCGCTTCCCAGAATGGATCGAGCTCGGCTCGAGATATTCGATCTGCGTGGTCGGCAGGTGGACAAGCTCTTTGAGGGCATCCTGGAACCCGGCCGACACGAGTTCTCGTGGAATGGGGAAGAGCGGGCCAGTGGGCTCTACTTCGCCAGACTGCGCTCCGGAGATCGTGTAATGACGCGTAAGCTCTTGCTGCTGAAGTAGTCACAAACCTGAGCTGACCCCCTAGAATGTCTCCAAGCCTCGCGTTAACTCGGGGACGCGAGAAAGGGGTCATCATGGCCAAGAAGCAGCCCTGTTCGCCGCTCAGTCGTGCATCCTGCATTCATCTCCCTGAATGATGACGGTATTCACCTGACATATGTCCCCTAAATAGAGCGGTGGCCA
>CAYTPZ010000015.1:0-15553 GCA_964440095.1 uncultured bacterium
GTCAGCGGTCAGCGGTCAGCGGTCAGCGGTCAGCGGTCAGCGGTCAGCGGTCAGCTTTCCTATTGCCCCGGACCCAAGGATCCGCTACTCTCATCTCGTCATAGGCCAAGGGTGGTCCGAGGGCTTTCGCCTGAGGGCATAATAGGGAAGAGCGGTGAAAATCCGCCACGGTCCCGCCACTGTAATCGGGAGGCCGCCACAGACGCCACTGGGAAACCGGGAAGGCGGCGGCTAGCAAAACCCCGTAAGTCAGGAAACCTGCCACGGCCATCACACCTGTCCGTCCTTCGGAAGAAAGGGGGGAGGGGTAATGCCGCAAGCATTCATCCCGACACGAAAATGGGCCTGGCTTTTGGCGCTACTGTGCATTGCCACGACCCTGTATGCGGAAGAGGCGCCGGTTCTGCCCGACTCTGTCTACCTCATGGCGCCCATCGAGGTAGAAGGGGAGCCGGTTGAGGCCTTCGCCGAGCGCAGTGAGCGCAGTCTGGCTCGCTCGGTCATTCGCCCCGATGAAAGCCCTCACCGCTTGCCTGCCGCGCGTATTCTCTTGCGCGAGTTGCCGGGTGTCGAACTTCGACGCTATGGAGGTCTGGGATCTTTCAGCAGTGCAAGCATTCGCGGCTCGGGCGGACCTGAACTTGCCGTGTATCTGGACGGCGTTGATCTTCGACACCCCATGAGCGGCAGTTTGAACCTGGATGAATTGCCCCTGACCGGCGTTGAGCGCATGGAAGTTTATCGGGGCGCGGTGCCATCGGAACTGGGAGGGGGTTCTCCAGCCGGAGCCATTCATTTGGTCAGTGAAAATAGTGGAGCCCGACGCTTTTCACTGAGCTCGGGAAGCTATGGAACCACCCGCGTTTCGGCGGGGGGAGCAGGTACGGGACCTTGGGGTTTGCGGGCACAGGTCAGCGGCAGTGTCCTGGCCAGCCGTTCGGACTTCTTCTACCTCGACAGCCAGGGCACCCAGGCCAATGCCGATGACGACACCCTTCGCCTCAGACACAACGCCGACATGCGCGCCGGCGATCTATTGATGAGACTGAGTCGTGCTTCCACGGTAGGCGAGTTTAGCCTGGTGTATCGGTGGCTGCTTCGCGATAACGGATTGCCCGGTAGTGAAGCTCTGCCCACCTATCACACTCGCTCGCTTAAGCGTGGCCAAGATCTTCGGCTGGGCTGGCGCCTGCCTTTGCTCGGACATGCCCTTCGCTTTGAAACCACGGCATGGGGTCGTGACGGAGTGACCGAATTCCAAAACCCCGAACAGGAGTCCGGCCCCTTTCTTGTGGGGGATGAAACCCGTGACCGTCTGCGCAGTTTGGGCCTCCAGATGCGCGCCGATCTATTTGCACCTCCTTGGCATGTTCTCGTGCGCGGCGAACATCGCAGTGACAGATTCCAACCTGACAATCTCAACCCCGCCAAGTTCGAAGACTACGAACGTCGCCGCAGGGGTTTGCACTGGACCGGTGAGCTTCGCCGCGAAGGGCACAGACTCCTGCTTGTGGCTGCCTATGGTGAGGAACGTCTTCGCGACAATTACTTCGGCCCGCCGTCCTTGCCATGGCTTCCGCCGGTGGAGAAGGACGAGCATGATACATTCGCCGCTTTTCGCCGCGCAGGTCTCCGCTGGCGTCTTGTAGAGGATGCCAATTTCGGCCTCGAGTTCTTCGGCAATCTGAACGAGGGCTACCGCGCGCCCAGCCTGCTGGAACTTTTCGGGCAGGACGTTTCGGTACAGGCCAATCCCGAACTCGTACCCGAGCGTGGGCGGGGCGGCGATCTCGGCTTGACACTTCGCGGAAACCGAGGCGACTTCGGGGCTCGTCTGGAAATCAGCTTCTTCCAGCGCCAGATGTGGGATCAGATTCTATTCATGCGCAACAGTCAGTATTCGGTGAAGGCGCAGAACCTTGAGTCGAGCATGATTCGCGGAAGCGAGTTGAGCCTCCTCTTCGATTGGCAGAGTTGGACCCTGACCCTGGCGAACACAGGCCTGGATGCTCGAGATCAAAGTGGACATCCGGACTACGATGGAAAGTCACTTCCCTACCGTACGCCTCATCGTTTCTTCGCGAGGCTTATGCATGAGTTCGGGCGTATCACGCTTTTCGGAGAGCTGGAGAAACGTGACGCGGTTTACACAGATCGCTACAACGATCCGGATCGCCGCTTGGCCGCCACTCGTTTCCTGGGGGCGGGTTTCAGCACTCGCGTTGGCAAAAACTGGTCCCTGTCCTTGGAGGGCATGAACCTCGAAGACACTCGTGCTGAAGATGTCCTCGGTTTTCCCTTGCCTGGACGCACTTGGCTTCTCACCTTGGAATGGAATGGCTATAGGGGGACGACATCATGAAAAACATTCTAACGAATCTCCTACTGATCGCGTTGGTGTCTTCGGCGGGAGCCGAGCGCATTCGTGTAGCTTGCACGGATTTCAGCACCGGTATGCTTTCGAGCATGGAAGCGGCAGATCCTTGGACGCCTTTTGCCGATGAGCTTTCCATGCACAGTGATGCAGTGCTGCGATGGGGCGGGGAGCATCTCATTCTCGTGGAGCGTCTGGGCGTGGACGCGCTGCGCATTTTTGATCCCGAAACTCTTGCTCTCGTGAATGAGTTCAGTGCCGGTGCGGGCAGCAATCCCCAGGATGTCATCGTGCTGGGCGACAAGGCTTACATCAGCTGCAACAATCTCAATGAAATTCTCATCGTCCAGTGGCCGTCGGGCATTCTCCTGGGATCGGTGGATCTGTCCGCCTGGATCGATGAAGACGGCTACGCCGAGCCGGCGGGCATGGTGTTGATCAACGATCTCATTTTCGTGGCTATTCAAAGGTTGGATCGTTCTTTCTACTGGCTGCCTGTGGGCGACAGCTACCTGGCGGTGCTCGATCCATCCACCGACACACTTGTCGACGTGAATCCCGGACAGGCGGGAGTGCAGGCCATCGCTTTGCCATATTCCAATCCAACTGGGGAGATCCAATCATTCGGCGGCTATCTCTGGCTCAGTTGTGTGGCTACCTATGGACTCACTGATGGTGCCCTGGTTCGTGTGGACCCTCAAAACTTCCTAGCCAGTGGATTCCTGCCCGAGACTGATTTCCTGGGCGACATCGGTGACACGGGTTTCGTGGATGGGTCTCATGCCTGGGCCATCATCACCGATGCATCCTTCAATACGAATCTCTACCGCTTCGATCCCTCGGCTGCGGAATCACCAACTTTCGTGATGGCTGGAAGCGGCTGGGTCTACAATGATCTTGAAGTTTGGAATGGATCGCTCTACCTCGGTGATCAGAGCTATGCCGCCGACGGCTTGTTGGTTCTCGATGCCTGGAGCGGCGAGTTAGAACATGGCCCCGTGGATCTGGGCCTTCCACCTTTCGATCTTTTGGCGCCACTGGATTCGCAGGTGGATGTGACAGAGGTCCCAGCCCCTGTTTGCCTATCTTCCTGGCCTAATCCCTTTAACCCCTGGACCAAGATTCATTTCGATCTTGAGGAACACTCTCGAGTTTCCCTGAGCATCTTCGACTCGATGGGTCGGCGGGTGCGATTGCTTCTGGAGAACGAAACGCTTGCCGCTGGCCTCAAGGAAGTGGTTTGGGATGGCAGCAACGGGCATGGCCAAAGTTTGCCCTCCGGTGTGTATCATGCGAGGTTGGTGGCCGCCGGGCAGGAGTTCGGCCTCAAACTGGTTTTGCTCAAGTAAAGAGAGTTCGTGAAATCGTCTTTCATTCTACGGGCTCTGATTATTTTTCGCCGCCTGCACACCCGAAGATATTCCCTGCCCCGGCGATCTCAAACTTGCGCGAGTAAGGGCCGTGCGCCAGTTGTCCACGTGATCTTGGCGATGGCTTCAGCGTCGGCGATACCCGCCGACCTTACCGTCCAGGTTTCCACGCTAGACATGCAGGTGCCTCTCTGCGCGGTAGCTGGATCTCACGAATGGACCCGCCTCAACGTGCACCAAGCCCAAAGATTCTCCCAAGGCCTTGAGCTCCGCAAACTCCTCGGGCGGCACGAATCGTTCCACGGGAAGATGACGACGGGTAGGCGGTAGGTACTGCCCAAGGGTGAGGATCTCGCAGGCATGCTCCGCCAGCTGCTCCATGGCGTGAGTTAACTGCTCCCGTGTTTCGCCCAGGCCGAGCATCATTCCGCTTTTGATTCTAAGGGGATACTCGTTCTTCCAGCGCGACGCATTCTGCAGCACTCTGAGTGATTGATCGAAATCCGCATCGGGGCGTACCCGTCGGTAGAGCTCGGGCACGGTTTCAACATTGTGGGCCAGAACTTCGGGGCCGGCCTCCATGACCGTGGCCAGAGCCTTTTCATCCCCCTGAAAGTCGGGAATGAGAACTTCCAGGGTTGTGCCCGGCCTCAGTTCACGCACGGCGCGAATGGTGGTCGCCCAAACGCCTGCGCCGCCGTCTTCGAGATCGTCGCGATCCACACTGGTAATCACTGCGTGACGGCAATCCATGCGCTTCACGGCTTCACCGATGCGGCGGGGTTCATCCAGATCCACCGTGCCGGGACGTCCCTTGCCCACGCTGCAGAAACTGCAATGACGCGTGCAGATGTCGCCTAGAATCATGAAGGTGGCCGTTCGCGCGTTCCAGCATTCGTGCAGGTTCGGGCAATGGGCTTCCTGGCAGACCGTGTTCAGTGACAGGTCGCCAACAAGCTCCTTCAGGTCCTTGTAATCGTCGCCGGTCTCAAGCTTGACCTTGAGCCAATCGGGCCGGCGCAGCTGCTTGGGTTTGGGCATGGGGACAATCTAGGGGATGACGCTGCGGGCCGCCAGGGCCGGAAAAATAGGACGAAACGAAAGAACAGGCTCCGGATAACTGCTATCCTGGCCTGCTATGGTTCCATCATTGACCTGTCTGCTTCAATGGGGTTATCTCAAGGCATGAAAACACTCATCATACTCGCTCTTCTTCTGGCTCTGCCAGCTTCCGCCGCCTTCTTTGCCGAGGAGCCCACACTCACCCTGGATGGAGAAGAGGTGGTTCTCAACTGGACCACGACTTCGGAAACTCCGCCGGCGCGAGCCAGTTTCGGTGTTGAAGTACCGGATGACCCCTTCCGCTCACCACGGTGGCGATACTCCGCCCGTGAGGAAGGCGACAGCCTGCGCAGCCGGCACGAACTGCGGCGGCACCTGGGGTGGTGGGAGCATCCCATACTGGACGCCGCGGGACTCGCCGAAGCAGGTGGAATCGTATTGGCGCGCGTTGAGGCATGGGATCCGCGCAGCAAGGCCCTTCGGTATCGAGAGCTACGCATGGCCTATGGATATGAGGACAGTGTGGCCGTGCAGCTGCCCTGCATCAGCCGAGGCCCCTGGATTGATCGCGTTACCAGCGAAGACGCATGGCTCAGTTGGACTCTAGATAGCCCGGCCAAGGTGACCGTTGAATACGGCTCAACGGTTCGGCGCATGGCCTGGAAACGCATCGAAGTGGACTCCGCTCTGAGCGCGGAGATTCGCCTTGAGGGGCTGCGCGCCGAAGAAGAGTTCGGTTATCGCGTCATTCCAGAAGGTCGCGCATCCGGCCTTCGCAGTTTCACTTTCCGAACGCCTCCGGAGGCCGGGAATTGGCCTGCCGATGGTACGGTCAGCTTCGCCTTCCTGTCTGACAGCCGTGCCGGGGCGGGTGGAGGCCTTGAAGCTGTGGAAGGCACCAACCGCCAGATGATCCGAAGCCTGCTCACCGCTGCCGACATAACCGGTGTGGATTTCGTTTGCTTCGGCGGAGATCTCATCGATGGATACGTGGATGAACCCGCTGAATATCGGGGGCAGTTGGAGTCATGGAAGAAGGCTGCCGAATGCGTGGGCGGGCATCTCCCCATTTACGAAGGCATGGGCAATCACGAGATGCTCGCCGATTTTCAGCCTGTCGATGAAGACCATCGCGGCATGGCGCCCTTCCGCGATCGCGCGGGAGATGAAAACAGCGAGAGCCTTTTCGCGGCGGCTTTTGTGAATCCGGAAAACGGTCCGGAGCCTCCCTTGGACGCCAGCGGGAAAAGCGTGTCGCCGCCCTTCAAGGAAAACGTCTACTCCTTTGATTGGGGTGCCGTGCACATCGTGGCCATGAACAATACCTATGATGTGGCCAGCCATCCGGAAGACTTGGGCGGTTTCCGCGAAGGGGCCATCCCCGACGAACAGCTGGATTGGCTGAACGCGGATCTTGCCGCCGCTCGCAAACGTGGCGCCCAGGAAATCTTCGTATTCGCTCACGAACCGCCCTTCCCTTGTGGCGGACATGCCGGCGACGGTATGTGGTGGAACGGTGAGCGGCCCGAAATGCTCGATGTGCGCCGGCGCTTCTGGAACATTCTCCAGAGCTATGGGGTACGTGCTGCAATGTTTGGTGATGAACACAATTACAGTGTATTACGGGTCGATTCGCGCCTGGGCGAGGAGTATCAGACTCCGGTTTGGCATATCGTCAGCGGGGGCGTGGGTGCGCCCTATTACGCCAAAGATGAAAGCCTCCCCTGGTCCACGCAATTGAGTGCATTCAGCACCGTTCAGCATTTTTGTCGTATCGAAGTGAGCGCTGAAGGCGTCACAATTACAGCGATGGATGCCCATGGCCGTGTTCTCGATCGGCGTCCATTGAATTGATTCGAGGAGATATCATGCGATCTGTCGCCTTCGTTTTCGTACTGTCCCTTATCGCTTTCCTCGCGGCTTGCGACAATGGATCGGTGGTCGACCCACCTCCGGTTGTGAAGGGCATGCTAAGTGGACAGGTGTGGCATCGCATACATCCAGAACAGGTGTTGGAAGGTGTTGAGGTAAGTTGGGGAGACGCCAGCGACGTATCCGATGCGGAAGGTCGCTATGAATTGGCGAACCTGGATGCCGGTGCCGATTCCTTGCGCCTTCGACTTGGCGGATACCTTGGTGAAACTGAGTGGGTCGAGATCGATGGAGACAGCCTGAACAAGGGCTTCACCCTAATGCCCTTGGACACCATTCCGCCCGCTCCCGCTACTTCCTTTTCAGCAATGACCAGTGACGGTGCCTACATTACACTCAGTTGGGAGGCACCCGAAGACGAGACACGCACGGGCTTCGTGCTGTGGAAGTCGCCGGGAGATCCGCACTATCAGGTCTTGTCCAACGACAAGAGAGAGTTTCTGGACATTCAGGTGGCGCCACTGCGGGAGTACAATTATCAGCTGCAATGCCGAGACGCTTACGGCAACCTGAGTCCTGCAATCGAATTGCTTGCCGAGGTCGACACCTATCCGACCTTCTCGGAAATCCAAGTTTTGTCAGGCACGGGTTTCTCACAAGTGCTCTTGGGCTGGACTGAGAATGTGGATACTGATTTCTCACACTACCGAGTCTATCGCAGCACAAGCGGCAATGCGGATTCACATGATCTTCTCGTTTATGAAGGAATGGTCAATTCCTATACCGACACGGATCTGCAAGCCAACGATGTCTTCAGTTATCGGGTTTATAGTTTCGATGAGTCTGGCAATGCCTCTACGGGTACGCGCTCGGAAATCGATGCGGCAGCACAAATCTACCTGCCCGATTACGAGGAAACCTCCAGCTTGGTGACCCATCCCGATGGAGAAAGCTGCTGGGTGGTGGGCCGGAGTTCAGGAAACATTCGTCACGTTAATGGGGAGGGCGTGGAACTGGGATTCCTCGATCCGTCCATCGGCCCGGCCCTCTGGGTTTTCAATCCCGCAGGCGATGAGGCTGTGGGCGTGAGTGTGAACAGCAACCCCGCTTACATTTCCCACGCAAGGGTCGATCCTCTCGAAGAAATCGATGGCACTCTATTGGCGTTGGGCGCTCTCGCAGACCTGGCCTGGGTGGATTCGGAAACCGTACTGCTTTCATCCATTGCCGCCGGTCCGCCCATGTTCATGAATCTCGACGGATTCGAAGTGGGCGACACCCTGCACTTGCTGGATGACACTTCCTTGCGAGCGATACTGGCGGTGGACCCGGTGACGCAGATTCTATACATCGCCGATGCGCCCGCGGAAGGTCGGCTTCGTTCGGTGAACATCGATGCCGATCCTGTGATTCTTCAGGAAGTGACCCTGCCGGGCAGTCCAGTTGACGTAGGTTTGAACGGTGATGGCGAAATCGTGGTCACCTACATTGGGCCCGGGCGTGTGGAAAAACGACTCCTTGCCGATCTGGAGCAAATCGCTGCCAGTTCCGACTTGCCGGGTTCGCCCGATCGGATCTTCCTTTCTACCGACGTGACTCAATTCTGGTACTCGGATTTT
Organism: uncultured bacterium; assembly: GCA_964440095.1. Taxonomy (GTDB): domain Bacteria; phylum Krumholzibacteriota; class Krumholzibacteriia; order JACNKJ01; family JACNKJ01; genus JACNKJ01. The sequence continues at coordinate 8,298 of CAYTPZ010000015.1, forward strand.
GAAACTCACGGAATCTTCGGTATAGATCTGCAGACTTTCGAGACGATCAGTGAATTGGAAAGCATCGGCATCGGTCTCGATCTTCAGGTGACAGGTAACGCTACGCGACTTTTCGCCGGCCAGACCGGTGACCTTGTAAACATTCTCTCCCTCGATAGGGGCAATGACTAAGCGCGTACCGAGGCAGCTGCGGGATATCCTCCCGCGGGAAGATATCCTTTCATCGGAAGAGGATCGCGCTCTCTACGAGCACGACAGTCAAAAAGTCCACCGGCGTCTGCCGGACTTGGTGCTATTCCCACGCAGCAGTAAACAGGTGGCGGCTCTCGTGTCATTGGCCGGAGAGATGTCCATTCCCATCACTCCCCGCGGAGCCGGTACAGGATTGTCGGCCGGGGCGGTTCCCCTTGAAGGTGGATGGCTGATTTCCTTCACGCGCATGAGAGAAGTTCTCTCCCTGGATCCCCGCGAACGAACTGCCTGGGTGGAACCGGGATTGGTCAATCGTGAGCTTCAGGAATTGTTGGTTCCCCACGGTCTCTGTTTCGCTCCTGATCCCAGCAGTCAAACCGTTGCGACCCTCGGCGGCAATGTGGCCGAGAACGCCGGTGGTCCACACTGTCTGAAAATCGGTGTGACCAGTCAGCACGTATTCGGTCTCGAACTGGTAGATGATCGTGGGGAAATCCATCGCTTTGGCGATGCCTCCCTGGGCGCCGATCCTCTCGATTTGCCGGGATTGCTCACCGGCAGCGAAGGCACGCTCGCCATGGTTACGGCCCTGGGTCTTAGGCTCTCTCCACTTCCCGAACGCGTCGCCACATTGCTGGCTCCCTTCGACAGCTTGGAGGCGGCCAGCCGTGCCGTCTCCTTGATTCTCGCTCACGGACAGTTACCCGCCGCGCTGGAAATGATGGATCGCGACGCTATTCGCACGGTGGAAGTGTCGGGAGAAAGAACCGGCTATCCCGATGAGACCGAAGCCGCCCTCATCGTCGAACTGGACGGGCTTCCCGAAGAAGTGGAGGAGGAACGCGCCGAGGCATCCAAGCTTCTGGAGCAGGCCGGAGCGCTATGGGTGCGAGAGGCCAGGGATGATGCACATCGGCGAAAGCTTTGGCGGGGGCGCAAGAGTCACTTCGGTGCCACAGGGCAGCTCTACCGCGACCTGCTTGTGCAGGATATTTGCGTTCCCGTCAGCCGCCTTGCCGAAGCCGTGGATCGTGTGAATGCCTGCGTTCGCGCCGAAGGCCTGCACGTTTCCAGCGTTTATCACGCGGGCGACGGGAATCTGCATCCCAATATCGGATACGATCGAAGCGATCCCACGCAGCTTGCCTCCCTGCACCGCGCCTGTGAAGGCATCATGAAGATCGCCGTGGATCTGGGTGGGACCCTTTCGGGAGAGCATGGCATCGGGGCGGAGAAATCCGATTACATGCCTATCGCACTCAGCGCCGCGGATCGAGCACCCATGTTGCGCATCAAACGCGCCTTGGATCCCGAGGGACGCTTCAATCCCCGGAAGATCTTTCCTCGTGAAGATGAAAAGGCGCCGGCCTCGTCACGACTGACCGTGGTCAGTTCGCCAGGCAAGTCGCCTGAACCGGTTTTTCTTCGTCCGGAAGATGCAGAGGAACTTGCCGCAGCTCTGCGTGACAGTGGTTCCGCGCTGGTTTTTGCCACGGGCGCTCGCGTGGCCGAGGAGATCGCTCCACTTCCGGGTCCTGTGGGACGCATGCTTTCCACCGCTTCGCTCACGGGAATTCGCGACTTTTCCTTGGCGGATTTTCAGGTCGAGGCCGAGGCGGGCACGCCATTCAACGCAGTTCGCGATTTCCTTTTTGAATCGGGACAAGAACTTGATTTCGACGTTCCCTTCTCCGAGCAGCGTTCCCTGGCCGGTGTGGTTTCCGCCGATGAAGCGTGGCCATTTAGGCGTTTGAATCGTTCGGCGCGCGACCGCCTCCTGGCCTTTGATGCGGTGATGCCCGACGGCTTGCGTTTTCGAGCGGGGGCCGGCAGCGTCAAGAACGTGACCGGCTACGATCTACCGCGACTCATGGCCGGAAGTCGCGGCAGCCTTGGTATTTTCACCGGGCTTCGTCTGCGCACACGTCCCATTCCCGCATTCCGAAAACTGCTGGTCTTGGACTATGAGGATCGCGAAACGGCATTGCGGGCCGGAATGGAGCTCACGGCTCGCCACGATTTCTTCGGCGGCCCCTTGCTGCTTCCTCGCAGTTTTACTTTGGGTGATCACCCGGAACGCCCTCGTTTGATACTTGAAATCAGCGGGCGTGAGAACCTGGCCGCGAGCATGCGTGAGAAGATTCTCGCAAGTTTGGGTTCGGGCGGACTAAGCCCCGTGGAGGTTTGGGAAGAAGAAAATCGTGGGCGGGTCTATCGCATTCTTCGCGACTTCCCCAAGCCGCCCGAGTCCGGCGAAGTCAGATTCCTTCGCGAGTATCGCGGCAGCAGCTCCGCGCTGATCGCGGCACTATCATACTTGGGAAGCCGGTGGATTCTCGATTTCGGATCGTTGCGTCTTCGCGCCGAAGAGCAGGTAGTCGAACCCATGCAGATGCTCGGCAACTTGGGCGGGTCATTGCTGGACCGTCGTGCCCAAATTGTGAAGCGTGGTATTGAGGCTCCATCGCTCTATGACGCAGTACCTTCGCCCGCATTTTTGGAACGCGTCGTTCGAGCCATGGATCCCTCAGGACGAATGGCGCCGGGGAGGTGGCTCCTTGGCTGATTTCCATCGTGGATTCGATTTACTCGAATGCGTTTCATGCGGACTCTGCCTCGAGGTCTGTCCGACCTACGACATTCTGCGCGACGAAGGCTCGGGTCCGCGGGGACGAATAATCCTGATGGATCGTTTGGCCAATGCCGGCAATCCAGGTGAGTGGACCCATCACCTGGATGAGTGCGTGGGCTGCCTGGCTTGCGAGGCTCGTTGTCCGGCGGGCGTGCCCTATTCGGGCATGCTCGATCATGCCCATGAACGCTTGCGCGCGCGCCGACCCGAGCGAGGTTTGGCCGGGCGTCTGGAGCGCTGGATCTTGGATGAAGTCATCGGCGACAGGCATCGTCTGGATCGCATTTTCCGGAATCTTCGCTATTTGCAGCGCTTGGGAGTCTTCGCGCTGGTAAAATTTCTTCGCCTGGATCGGCTACGCGGCCTTGATCTTCTGCGAGGACTTCACTGGATGCCACATCTGAGCGCTCCAGGAAAAGCTCCCGTCGGCCGTAGCGAGGCACCCTTCTTCTACTTTCGGGGTTGTGTCGGTCCCTGCCTTTTCGCAGGTGAGGATCGCGCGGCCAGGCAAGTGCTGGATCGTTTGGGTGGCTATCGCGAGGCTGAAAATGAAACATGTTGCGGAGCCATCCATCGTCATAGGGGAGATATGGAAGGTTCTCGCGAGTTGGCCAAACGCAACATCGAGGCCTTTGCCGGCACAGAAAATGTGGTCTCCATTTCGGCAGGCTGCACAGCCGCCATGAAGGAGTATGAAAACTGGTTGGCCGATGATCCCGAATGGGCCGAGCGCGCCCGCGAGTTCTCACAGAGGGTCAGAGATCTCAGCGAGGTGATGGATCCGAAGATTCTGAGCTCATCGCAGAGTTCGGATCCCATGCTCTATAGCTATGAAGACGCCTGCCACGCGGTGCACGCACAGGGAATCGCGGAAAGGCCGAGAGAAACTCTCGACGACCTGGGGACGATTCAAAGGGTCGAGATGCCTCACGCAGATCGATGCTGCGGCGCCGGCGGAACCTGGTTCCTGGATCAAGCGGAGCTGTCCGAGACCATGATCCACTCCAAGGTGGATGAGCTTGTCGCCAGCGGAGCGGAAATGTTGGTAGTGGCCAATCCGGGTTGCCGAATGCAGTGGGAGAAGGCGCTGCGGGAAGCGGGACTGAAAGTGAAGGTCGCCCATCCAGTGGAAGTCTGGGCGGATCATCTGGACTAGCTCAGAGAGAACGTCGGTAGTCTTCCAGGGGCAATTTCCAAACGGGCACACCGCAGTAGCGGGCACCCTCGGGACAGATGGGCTTGCTTCCCGCGGCTTTGCGGTGGTTGCAAGGCGGCAAAAGTGCTGCACCCAGGCGCGGTAGTTTTTCCCGAATCTGCAGAACTTCCTGCCAAGTGATCCTCCAGATTTCTTCCTGCGCGTTGTAGCAAAGCCGCATGGCGGCCTTGTGGCGAAGGTTCAGTAGATCGGCGCTTTCCGTGTAGCGAATTCGTTTGGCGTTGGGCAGCAGGTAAAGCGCGTCTTCCGCGCTTCCACCGGCCCCTCGAAATGCCGCGATGCCGTCCCAAATTCGTTCCATGCTCTCCTGATAAAACTGTAGGGCATCCGGCACCTCAGCGATGAGCGCGGGAGTGGCGTAGTCGGGCTCGCCGTTTTCTTGCGCCAGTAGCGAGGGTCGACTGGCCGGCGTCATGCGATGCCGTTGATCCTGGCTGTCGGCCGTGTGGCTGATCCGCCGCCTGAAACTGAAGTGGGGGTGATAAAGCGGCCTGGCAAGAGCGCTCATGCTCGACAGATTCAGTGTTTCACCCCAAAGTTGATTCTTGGCGGGATCCAAAGCCCAGGACAGGGCTACATCGTCATCGAGGGATGCGCTGGGACGGCCGAGCACCTGCCGGATGGAATCGGCGAGCAAGCTCTCGGCGCCGCCATCGTATCCCACGAGTTTGCTTTCCTGGCCGTCAAGGGAGGTGTCGAATTCCGCGCGAAAAGCGCCGGCCTCGGCGGCTGCGCCTCCATGGGACTGGAAGAAAGTCGCCTCGGGCGAAGCATCTGAGGGAAGCGCCTCCTCCACGAGACGCTCGTAGTCGGGCTCCGCGGCGAGAACCTGATCCACCATGGACTTCACGATCATTTCCGTTTCGCGGGGTGCATCACCTGTCTGGCAGAGGCGATGGTAGCGAAGCAGAGTGAGAACGCTCACCGTGTGGTGAAGGTAGGCGGTGGTGGCCAAAGGAAGCAGGTAGCGGGAAATCTCCTGGGCGCGTTTGAGAATTTCATCCTCAAGGTTTGTCCAGTTATTGCGCGCAGGGAAGAGCTTCAGGTATTCAGCGCGACAAGGATCCATGAGCCGAAGCGTGAGTTTTCGATAGGCTTCGGATTGGTAGCTTACGACTTCGTCGTACTTGGCGCCGGCCTCTCCAGAAAGTTGGGGACGCACCCAATGGCCGTCCTTCACGGGAACGTAACGCTGGCTAACCTGCTCGGAGTTGTAGAAGGGGTGGCTGTGCAGGAAGCTCCAGAGGAAATGACGACTTACACCTTCCAAGGCAAAACGCGCCTGGGCGTGCTGTATGGTGGTGTGGTGGCCAGCTTGAAAAATGCTCGAGGCGATTCGATCCCGGGCTTCGTAACGTTCGGCATCCGGCTTTTTGAGGTTACCCCGGCCCACCTGCTCAGTGCTTACCAGGCCCCGCGCGGAATAGCATGTGCGCGCAGTGGCCACCATGTGATTGTAGGCATCCTGCGATAGGTCGATGAGTGTGACGCGGGGATTCATGTCTAGCTCGCTGCAAAAGAAAAGGGCGCCGGCCAGTGCCGACGCCCAATGTATCTGAAACTCCGCCGATTTTGAAGAACTAACGGAATACAACGTCCTCAATCTCGGTTCTCATCTCGGTGGAGGGCTTTTTCTTTGTGATGGAGATCTCTTTTGAAAGAAGATCGATGGAATTGCGGCAGAGCCCATCTTCATCCATGGTCAAATCCTGCTTCTTGGACAGACGGGCCAGATCGCGAGCCACCGCCGCCAGTTCGAGGGGATCGCCCGTATCGAATTTCTTTTGGTAGTGCTTTACCCGCTCCTTGTGACTATGGCTGGTGTTATAGCGGGCGCGGCCCTTGAGGGTCTCAAAAACCTTGCTGACCTTCTGGCGGGACATGACCTTGCGCAGGCCCACCGCCCCAAGACGGTAAACGGGGATATGGAGGGTCATATTCTGTTGTACGAAGTGGACGCCGAGGCATTCTTCGGAGCTTCCAGCGCATTTTTGCGTGCTCACGCCAAGAATCTCCCCCACCCCGTGGCGGGGATAAAAGACGTGCTCGCCTTCCGAGTACTCCATAATGCCGTTCCTTTCGTGGATAACTTCAGACAAGATATCAGATTAGAGCGTTAAGTCAATAGCTGAATATCTTATATTCACTCTGAAGCGGAGATGCCTGTGGGGCACAATGTGTTGCGTACGCCCTAATCAGGAAGAAGTTCCGTTCCAATTGTCTCTCATTTCGGGAGACATGCCTCTCGATTGGATACTCGAACGGGGTGTCTGTGACCCGCAGAATCCCTTAAGCCATTGACTTTGCTGCCACTGCCTTCCCCGTTATTTCCGGTACGTCCTTTGATGGGTCTTGGTCGGGACTGCAAAGGACAAAACTGACGCCTTTGGCCGCAGCCCCAGGATTCGGAGTAGCTTAAAAAGATAAAAAAGGGGCAGTGGAATGAATAATGAGAACACTAATAACAGAATAGCCATGCTGAGCGCGCTCAGTCCCAAACAGCAGCTCAAACTGTCCTTGGAGTCGCCGGCCCGCAATATCAGCAAGCGAGAGCAAATCTATCTTCCTGGTGAGGATGCCGAGTATGTATACGTGATTCAATCCGGGCGGGTGAAACTGAGCCGCTGTTCCGAGTGCGGGAAAGAGGTCATCTTGAGCATCATGGGGCCGGGCGAAGTATTCGGCTTGGAGCCCCTGCTCGGTCACAGTGATCGACGTGCCCAGGCTGTGGCTCTTGAAGGGGGGCGCCTGCTGGCCTTGCGCCGAGACCGCTTCCAGGAAATGATCCTGGAAAATCCCGAACTACTAATGACCCTCCTCCGAATCGTCAACGAGCGCCTCTGGGATTCCCGCGACAACCTTTCCCGACTCGTATTCAACGACGTGAAAAGTCGCCTTGCCGCCCTCCTCCTGAACCTTGCGCGTAGCGAAGGCAAGGTTTGCGGCAATGAGATCAGACTGGAAGCACCGATCACGCACCAGGATCTTGCCAATCTCATCGGTTCTACCCGGGAAACCACAACCGCCACTCTGAACCAGTTCAAACGAGCCCAGCTTATCCAGTTCGACCGCCGCCGTATTGTCATTTCAGGCCTTGGCGGTCTGGAGGCCTTGGCGGCCAGCTAGATCCTTTTGCCCCTTTGGCCCTCACCCGTTCCGAACTTGACCTCAGGCGGGTGGGGGTCTAATTTTGCTAACCGCTAACCGCTAACCGCT
>CAYTPZ010000015.1:15653-44609 GCA_964440095.1 uncultured bacterium
GCTAACCGCTAACCGCTAACCGCTGGCCGCTGACCGCCAGAAGGCAATCTTGATGCGCCAATTGGATTTCAAGCAGTTTGAAGATCAGCTCGCATTGCTTGCCAAGGCGCGGGAAATGTGGGTAGAGCCCGATGAGCAGGAAGGCCGGAGGCGCCGGCTGCATGCGGCCTGGTGTAACGCGGCCATCGAAGGCAATCCCTTAAGCTGGGAAGCGGCGATTGATCTGTCGGAGGTGCGGAAGCAGGCATTGAGTCGCCACGATTTGGAAACCCTCTCCTGTCTTCGCGCCACGGAATTCCTGGACAGTACCGCAGACACATGGAATCTCGCTCTGGTGCGACACCTTCATGCACTGGTCATGGAGGGGCTGGGTGGACGTCCCGGTGAACTGCGTGAGCGCGAGGTGAAAATCGTCAAGGAATCGGGAGATGGGGCGGGGGAAACGGTTTTCCATCCGCCGCATCCCGCGCGTGTGGGCGAATTGCTGGAAGAACTCATGCTTGAAACAGTTGAAACAGAAGAGGATCCTCTTCTGGCTGCGGGGCGATTTCACTACGAGTTCCAATCCATCCATCCATTCGAAGACGGAAATGGTCGGGTGGGCCGCTTGTTAAGCACATCGCTGGCCCGGCGGACCTGGTCCTCGGCCGGATTCTATCTCGAGCCCGCCATTCGTCGCGCCGGATCCGCTTACTACCTGGCTTTGCGGGCCGTGAGAGCCGATTATGAAGAAGTGGGCGAGCAGGGCCTTTTGCCCTGGCTTGTTCCTTTCCTGGACATGGCGGCCGATGCCTTGGCTCATCCCCATCCGCCGGAGGTCGTTTCTTGAAAGTCTTCGCAGTACTCATTCTTCTCCTCGCCACTTCCGCAGCTGCTCTCGACTGGCAGGATGCCAATTTGGAAGCTGGCGGGCGTTTCGTGGCGGCCGGCAGCGGTCAAGGAGGATGGGCGGCCTGCGCCTTGGCTTTTCCCGCTGGAGTGGCCACCATCGCCGACGATCCCTACACGGCTCAATTGGCCGCGCGGCTACTGGGCGAAATCAGCCTGGAGGGCAGCACTCTTCGCGAATCACTCGGCGAAATCGGTTGGGTAATGGATCAACGAGTGGGCCAAGACCTTTCCCTGATCCTGCTCAGCGGACCCAGCGAGGATATCTACAAGCTTCCAGAAATCATCCAGGGCTTGTTCCGTTACCGTACTCAATTCAATGAGGCCGACCTGAAGCGCGCCATCAACGCTTTGGAAACTGATCAGCAGCGTTGGGAGCGAAGCGCTGAATTGGATCTTCGCAGTCAAATGGCCGCGTTGCTCTATGGGGATCATCCCTATGGAAGAGGGTCGGGCAAGCTCGCCCGGGGATCTGCCGATGCTACAAAGCTCGCCGCCTTTCTGAGCCAACGATACAGTCCGACGGTGGTTCAAGTGGTCGTAGCGGGTGACCTCGATGCGTCGGAGGAAATGCTACGCTGGTTGCCCATGCTCAATAGACTCTCCGGCCCAATTCCCCGTTTTCCAGTTTGGCCCGAGCCCCAGTGGGCTGCGGGGCACATTCTCTCAGAGAAACATGCACCCATGGAATTGCTGCTGGCCCAGATGCCGGGCCTTCCTCCCAGCCATGAGAAGGCGCCATTGCTCGCCCTTTCGGGAGGACTCATTCAGTTGCTTTGCGAATCCGATATTCGTGACGCTCGTCTGGCCATGGTGGTGAGCGCCTGGTATCGATTCAATGCCATAGGACCTAGCCATCTCGAAGTCGCCATTCGAGGATTGGCACCGGGCGCGCGTGAAAGGGTCGAGGCGGTGCTCCGTCGCATTATCGATCGTGTCCGCCTGGGTGAATACTCCGAGTTTGCCGTGGTTAGTGCCAAGGATCGAATCGTCGAGAGAATGCTTGAGCATTCCTCGGGCGGGCAGGGGCCGGATTCATCAAAGCTCAGTGCTCTCTTGGCCTGGACCGAGGAGACCGCGAGACAGGAAATGTTGCTCCGCGATTTGCGTGGAGACTTCTCACGGCGAACCATGGCGATCAGGCCCGCGGAAATCGCCGAGTTCGCCGCGGAGTGGTTGAGGGACGAGACCATCCTGATCGGTATTCTGCCGGCGGACTAGTGTCTGTCAGGCATTTTTCATTGCGCGCATTTTCCCTTCGGCTAGACTGGCATTGAAGTCTTGCCTGAGGAGGATCCCCGATGAAGCGCGCCTTGCAGATTGCTTTCCTGATCATCAGCACATTTTTCCTGTTCGCTTGCAGTTCCCATCTCAAGTCAATGGGTGTTCCCGACGACGATATCATCGCCGCTCGCGCCGACTATGACAGTGAGTGGAATGAAGCCATCGAGCTTCAGGAGATTCACAGGGGCATGAGTCCGGCCGATGTCTACTTCTCGTGGGGGCGTCCCGAGCATCGATTCAGGACCAGCGAACGCGAAAGGTGGATCTTCATGTTCGAGGGCGACGGCGACCAACCCGATCGTGTGGTGTGGCTCCACTTTGAAAACGGCAAGTTGAAAAAGTGGACCGTGGACCGAGGCTTCATGGAATTTGTCAATCCATCGACCATCGATGAAGGCTTTGATACCGGGCGTCCCACGGGTCAGGAGACCGGAAAGTAGCCTGGTTGAGGCTTTTCCGGTACCCGAGGTCCATTTAGTGGCGGTTTTTCGGGCTTTTCCAAAGATTTTGCTAGACAGTTTTTCGAACTTGTCATAACTACGGGTCAGGGGGCAATCCACCCCAAACCTACCCGAACACCGGAAAGGCGGTGTGTTTCATGACCAAGTCCGAGCTGATCAATGCCGTTTGGAGCCACAAGGAGCTGAGCTCCGAATTGACCAAGAAGGCGGTCTCCGAGATCGTCGATTGCACCTTCGACGTGATGGGGAAAACCATCAAGAAGGATAAGCGTTTCAGCTATCCTGGTTTCGGCACCTGGACCGTCCGCAAGCGCAAGGCCCGCACCGGCCGGAACCCTCAGACCGGCGAAACCATCAAGATCGCGGCCAGCAAGACCGTGGGTTTCAAGCCGTCGACCCAGCTCAAGGGCAAGCTCTAGTACCCGCCCTAAGCCTCTGAAGGAGCCGTCCCACTTGGGGCGGCTTTCCTCATTTTCGGACACTCTCTCCATAAATTGACCCCTGGCGGGGGCGACAAGCTTCCGAAGATGGAAGTAAGCCTGTCTGGATCCATTGAAATTAAAGCATTTAGGCACAATGCCCAGGGAACTTCCTTTTGGCACGCGCCTTGATATGGACATCACAGAGAGAGACGCATTTCCCCCCTGGAATTCGAGCGGGTCACCCACCAACCCGCTCGTTTTTTTTTGCTTCCGCTTTGCCGGGCTCCCGCTAGACTGCCCGCATGCCTGAAATCTCCCCAGAAGAATTTCGCCCGCCCTGGCTTCTCGGATTCGACGGACCCGAACCTCAGAACGATTTTCTGCGCCTGCTAGAGCGACATCCGCCGGCCGGCATTCTCTTTTTCCGAGACAATCTTCCCCGCCGCGCCGCCTCCATTGAGCCTCTCAAACGCAAGCTGGAGCAGGCCGCAGGGCGGCCCCTATCCGTTTTTCTGGATGAAGAGGGGGGATGGATACAGGTAAGCGGCAATCGCCCCGCCTGGCCCTCGCCACGCGCTCTGGCTCTGGCCGGCACCGATACCCTTGAGCGCATGCACAAGGCACTGGGGCGCTTGAGTTCATCTTTTGGGGTCACAGTGGTGATTGCACCCTTGGCCGATCTGGACGATGGCGCCCAAAACCCCGTGATCGGCACGCGCTCATTCGGGCCCGACCCCGAAGAAAGCTCCCGCGCGGTGCAGGCCTCCATGAACGGTCTCAAGGCCGGAGGCGTCTTGCCCGTGGTGAAGCATTTCCCAGGTCACGGAGACAGTACCGAGGACAGTCACATCACCCTTCCCCAGGTGCCCGAAGATCGGAGTGAAGCCCTTCGACCTTTTTGGCGAGCCATTCGTTTGAGGGTACCGGGCGTTATGACGGCTCACTTGCGACTGGGGGATGACCCCAGGCCGGCCACCTACCGTGAGGACATTGTCCGCGGGGTCCTGCAGGATGAAATGGGCTACAAGGGTCTTGTCATGACCGATGCCCTCGAGATGAAGGGCGCCCGAACCCTGCCGCTGGAAGAGCAGGGCGTGGCGGCGCTCCGTGCGGGCCATCATCTGCTGACTTTGGCCCGCTGGCGGCCGGAGTTTGCCCCCATGCTCGATGGTGTGATCGAACACGGTGAAGAGCTCAAGGCTCACATCCGATTGGCCTGGCGGCGTTGGGATCGTTTTCTCGCGCAGCAGAGCAGACCGGCGGCAGAACACTTGGGCGCGGATGAGCTCGAAGAGCGCTTGGCGGCAATCAGACGCGGCGCACTTTTCCGTCCCCATGGCGGCGAGGCCACTGGCCTGGGCCTGGATCGCATCGCCATTGAATTCGGTCCCCTGGGCAGCTGGGATCAGGAAGATTACATGCGGGAGTTGGCGCGCTTCCCCATGCATAAACTGGATTCGGACACACGTCTCAAGACTGGCGAGGGCTATCTCTACATCGGGCGCAGGGCTCCTAGTGCGGCGCGCATTGAAGAGTTGCACGAACGTGCGACCATCGGCACCACGCCACCTATTCTAATGGCAGGTCCCTGGGGTTGGATGGGCCGTCGCCTGAATCGGCAACTTGCCACTCACGATACGAGCCCTCCTGGTGTATCCGAACTGGTTCGGATGGCCCGTATGGCCGACGGCACCACGCCTTGACAGAGCCGCTTCGATTCCTTTCACTCCCTGAGTCCCCAAACCGGTAGGTCTTCCATTGAAGCGTCGTTTCGCCGCGATTCTATTTCTGATACTGGCTGTGCTGTCCTCCGTGATCATCGTCTATGTTCTGCGAGGAGAGCAAAGTTCTCGTTCCGGCAAGTTCTATCCCTACAACCCGCAGGATATTGAGACGCTGGATATCGTGAGCCCCGAGCAGCGCTCCCGGTTGACATTTGAAGATGGGCAGTGGTCGCTGACTGCGCCGGTGCGAGATATCGCCGATCGCGATCTCATGCTCAGACTCTTCGGTGTACTTCACACGGAAAAGTGGCCCAGTACGGCCGGCCTTCTCGCCGAATCGAATCTGAATGACTTGGGATTGGCCCGTCCCGATCTGGAGTTGTGGTTTCATCGCAAAGCTGAGGTGGACACCATTCGTTTTGGCCGACTGGATGCCTCCACCCAGAAGCTCTGGGCCAGCGCCAGTTGGACCGATTCCTTGCTGCAGGTACCCACCCTGCTTCGCACGCATTTCCTTCGCAATCGCTACGATCTAAGCGACAAGCGTCCCCTGTTCATCGAGCGGGCTCTGGACGTGAAATCCATGCAGGTGGAAAATGCATTCGGAGCCTATGTCCTGCGCCGAAATCCATTCGGATGGGAAATTCTCGCGGGAGATGTCTTCCCCGCCGATCAGATCAAGGTACTCGGAATGCTTAGCACCCTGTCCGGCGCAAACATCCTGGATTTCCTGGACGGCGAAGGCCCGCGTCCACTTGATCTTGCGGATTCCTCTCCCCTGGCCACCCTGGAGCTTTATCTCGATGGCGAGACCGCGCCCGAGCGCTTGAATATAGGACGTCCCTTTCATCAGCTCTATCTGTCCAGCAATCCGCGGCGTGGAAGTCCCTTTCTTCTCGACTCTCTGGTCTGCGCACCACTTTTTTCGCCGCTTACGGCCTACCTTCCCGACAAGCTTTTCGAGGTCTTACCCGGACGCATCGAGTGGATCGCCATGGGGGAGCATCGCGTTGAGCATGCCCAAGGCGCGGAGCAGCTTTGGTTGGATGAGCATGGCGAGCGGATCGAACTCAGGCGGGTATCGCAGATAATCGCTTTTCTCTCAGGAATTTCCACCGAGCGCGTGGAGGCTCTGAAGCCGCGACAAGATCAGCTGAGCGAGTGGGGGCTAGATACGCCGGAAACGGTGATTACCTTTGCTGAGCGTGGGCGGGAGCTGTGTTTGGAGATCGGCCCGCCTCGTGATGGGTGTCGATATTTCCGGCGATTGGACTACCCGATCGTCTACAGTTTACCCCAAGAAGCTCTTGCGCTCCGATGGCCTGTCGCAGAGGTCCATTGACCCAACACATCTATGGATTTATGCTGCGGCCCTGCTTAATTTGAGTGCCCGGAGGGTCAATCCCTCGCCCCCTCCAGGAGGACGCATGAGTCAGCCCAATCCCCAGAATCACGGCCTTAGCGTGGACGTGCTTACCACGACCATGGACAAGGCCGTCAACTGGGCTCAGAAAAATTCACTCTGGCCCATGCCCATGGGCATCTCCTGCTGTGCCATCGAAATGATGTCCACCGTGGCCAGTCGTTACGACATGGCCCGCTTCGGCGCGGAAGCCATGCGCTTCTCGCCGCGGCAAAGCGACATGATGATCGTGGCGGGCACGCTCACCAATAAGATGGCTCCGGTGGTCAGGCGCATCTACGATCAGATGCTCGAACCCAAGTATGTCATCGCCATGGGCACCTGTTTGTGTACCGGCGGCATGTTCGACAGCTACTCGGTGGTGCAGGGTCTCGACAAGATTTTGCCGGTGGACATCTATCTTCCCGGCTGCCCTCCGCGTCCGGAAGCATTGCTCGATGCCTTGCGCAAACTGCAGGCGGGTGTGGTGGATCGCCAAAGCCTGCGCGACGCTCCTCGCGAGCAGTTTGAACCCACCGTCGATGTGGGAGTGATCAAGACCACGCTGGAGCCCAGCCGCGAAGGCACGATGATTTTGAACATGGGACCTCAGCATCCGGCCACCCACGGCGTCTTCCGTATCGAACTCGAGATGGACGGCGAAACGGTGGTGAAGGCCAAGCCGCATGTGGGCTACCTGCATCGCAGCTTCGAGAAAATCGCCGAGGAAAAAACCTACCACAACTATCTGCCCTACACCGACCGGCTCGATTACCTGAGCCCGCTTTCCAACAATGTGGCCTATGCCATGTCCGTGGAAAAATTGGTGGGGCTCGATATTCCACCGCGGGCCACGCGCATTCGCACACTGGTTTCCGAATTGGCGCGCATCAGCGCGCACCTGGTGGCCATCGGCACCGGCGCGCTCGACCTGGGTGCCTCGACCATCTTCTTCTACACATTCCAAATGCGCGAGATGCTCTACGATCTCTTCGAAGAGCTCACGGGCACGCGCCTGACCACCAGCTACACGCGCATCGGAGGCGTGTCCCGCGACTTGCCCGGCGGGTGGCTCGGCAAGGTGAGCCACTTCCTCGATGAACTCGACCGGACCATGGACGACATCGAAGGATTGCTCAATCGCAACCGTATCTGGCTCGATCGCAATGTGGGTGTGGGAGTGATTTCTCCCGAGATGGCGATGAGCTACGGACTCACCGGGCCCAACCTTCGCGCCTCGGGCATCGCCTTCGACAAGCGCAAGTCCGATCCCTATCTGGACTATGCCGACTTCGATTTCGAAATCGTTACCGGCAAGCACGGCGACTGCATGGACCGCTACCTGGTGCGCATGGCCGAAATTCGTCAGAGCACGAGCATCGCGCGGCAGGCCGTGGCGAGCATGCCCGACGGCCCGATCACCAGCGACAACCGCGACTTCGTTTTGCCCGAGAAGGAACTGGTCTACAGTTCCATGGAAGAACTGATCCATCATTTCAAGCTTATCTCCGAAGGCATCACCCCACCCCTGGGCGAAATTTATTCGACCATCGAAGCACCCAAGGGAGAGCTGGGTTTCTACATCGTGAGCGACGGCGGCCCGCATCCTTATCGTCTGAAGATTCGCAGCCCAAGCTTCAACAATCTTTCGATCACTCGAAAAGTTCTGGAAGGCCAGATGATCGCCGATGTGGTGGCCATCGTGGCGAGCCTAGACCCTGTCATGGGAGAGTGCGACCGCTGATGCCTGAGAAGATCCGCATGAAATTCAACGGGCGTGAGGTGGAGGCCGAGGCCGGGACACCGCTCATAGACCTGTCGCAGGAACTCGGCGAGGAGATTCCGCACTTCTGTTATCACCCCGGTATCGGCGTGGACGGCAATTGTCGCCTCTGCCTGGTCGAACTGGAAGGCGCGCCAAAGTTGGTGCCCGCCTGCACGCTCAAGGCCGGCGACGGCATGGAAGTGCGCTCCAATACGGAGAAGGTCGTGAAGGCGCGGCAGGGTGTGCTGGAGTTTTTGCTCATCAATCATCCGCTGGATTGTCCCATCTGCGACAAGGGTGGCGAGTGTCCGCTTCAGGACTACACACGTTTGCATGGGTCGGGACACAGCCGAATGGGCGACGACAAAAACCTGGGCAAGAAGCACCATAGCCTGGGCGAGCACATCATGTTCGACTCGGAGCGATGCGTCACCTGCACTCGCTGCGTGCGTTTCATGAGCGACGTGGCCGGCCGCGACGAACTCTTTGTTCGCCATCGCGGCGACCGAGCCATGATCAGCGTGTTCCAGGACGGATCGATCACCAGTGGATTCACCGGCAACCTGGCCGACATCTGTCCCGTGGGCGCGCTCACGAGCAAGGGTTTCCGTTTCGAAGCCAGGCCCTGGGAACTTAAAAAGGTCGAGACCGCCTGCGGCGAGTGTTCGCTGCATTGCGCCGCCTCAAGCTGGTGGAAGAAAAATGAAATCACGCGTCTGACCCCCGACATGGATCATGCAGTCAACGCTTGGTGGATTTGCGATCGCGGCCGTTACGGTTATCCCGAAGCCGACGGTGATAGCCAGAACCTGGTGCGCCGTCAAGGTGAAGGCGTTTCCGTCAGCGCGGCGGAGGCCAGGGCCCGTGCGGCCGAACTCATGGCTGCCGCCGGTTCCGGTGCGGCCATCTTGGCCGGCAGCCGCGCAACAAACGATGAGCTTGCGGCCATCGCGAATCTTCAGTCCCAATTGAATTCCAAGATCAGCCCCTTCGTTTCCCTTCCCGAACGTGCGTTCGTCGATGCGGTGAGCTCTGCGGGATTGGAACTGGAGGATCTCTCGGGTCTCGGCGCATTCGATCGAGCCGTGGTCTTGGGCGCAGATCCAGAATTGAGTCATCCCATTTTCGGTTTGCGCCTGGCCGCGCCGGGTGGACCGTCCGTGACTTTAGTGCACCAGGGCGAGGCCGCAGCGCCGTCGGATTTCACTCGCAAATGGGAGCGCGTGAATGAAGATCCCATGGCATGGGTTTCGGAAGACGCCAAGTCCGGAGATGAGTCCATGTTGGTGGCCGTGCACGGAGAGCTTCTGCGCAAAGGTGGCTTGGGCACGGAGCTTGTTGATCGACTCAAGGCGCGACCGGGGAAAACCCGCGTGATCGTCCTGCTGGAAGGTTTCAATCGTCGGGGACTCATGTCGCAGGGTGAAAAAGAATCTTCGGTCTTCGATGCCCTCGATGCCGGTGAAGTGGATACACTTCTAATCTTTGGCATGGATCCCGAAGTGGATCTGGCAGGTGTGGAGGATTGGGAGGAGAAACTGTCCAAGGCGGGCAGGATCATTCTACAGAGCCATAGAATGGAAGCCTTGGAATCTTCGGCTGAAGTGGTGCTGGAGCGCCGCCGGGCGGTGGACCTTGATGGAAAGATCACCAACACCTTCGGCCTTGATAGAGCTTTGAAAAGTTGGCAACCCCTGGCCGGCCTCAGGCAGCAGGATCTCGATTGGCTTTCGGCCATTCGCGAGGAGGTGGCCTCATGATTGTCGAGCGCCCCAATCGCAAAAACCTTTTCGAGCGACTCTACCTGCCGGCAATCTTTGGCGGCTTGGCCATCACCTTGAAGAACATGTTCCACAAGTCCGTGGTGCTGAGTTATCCCGAGACCAAGTGGTCGGTGCCCAGCGGTTATCGCGGACTGCCGCGCCTGGTCATGGGCGAGGACGGCATCGAAAAGTGCGTGGCCTGCAAACTGTGCGAAGTGGTTTGTCCGCCGCGGGCCATCACCATTAAGATCGGCGAGTTCCGTGACCAGAAAATGCGCGAGCGCGTGCCCGAGGAATTCGACATCGACATGGGTCGCTGCATCAATTGCAGCTATTGCGAAGAGGCTTGCCCCAAGGAAGCCATCGTCATGAGCGACGTCTATGAAACGGCCGCCTACAGTCGCGATGATTTGGTCTTCGACAAAGAGAAGTTGCTCAGCGACTACGAGCTGTTAAAGGTTGAAGCTGCGCGGAAGGCTGCGGGAGAGTAGCCGCCATTCACCATTCGCCAGTTACATGCCGGGGCAATCGCTCCGGCTTTTTTGTGTCTGAAAAGGCCGACTTCCAGCCAAGTTTTCAATTCTGGCAGATTTATGATAAAGTGCTCCGCTTGTGCGTTACGAAAGAGATGCGACTCCGTGAATCGACTCGTCGTGTTTTTACCCTAGTGTCTCTCACAGTGTCCACCCGGGTGGACTGTCCACGACTCTGAAAATCAAGCCGATAGCCCTGATTTCCAGACAGATTTGGACAGCTACTATCCCTCAGCGCGAAGCCCGAGAAACAATCTTATCGTTAACACCACTAACATTTTAGCTTGATAGTCAGGACCTCCGTGGCTTAATTGTGCCTTCGGGTGAAATGATTCACAAGGGGGCCCGATGGATCTGATCCTACTCGTCATCAGCGCCGTCCTCGTCAATAACGTGGTGCTCACGCGCTTTCTTGGCATCTGCCCCTTCCTGGGCGTATCCAAGAAAACCAGCACGGCCATCGGCATGAGCGGCGCCGTGCTTTTCGTGATGGTCCTCGCGAGCATTGTGAGCTGGCTCCTCTACCATCTCGTGCTCGCTCCCAACAACCTTGGCTTCCTGCAGACCATCGTCTTCATCCTCATCATCGCTGCCATGGTGCAGCTGGTGGAACTGGCCCTGCAGAAACTCAGCCCGAGCCTTTACCAGGCTCTGGGCATCTTCCTGCCTTTGATCACGACCAACTGTGCGGTGCTGGGTGTCGCGGTGATGAACATCCAAAAAGACCATAGCCTGATTCAGACCACCGTTTTCGGCGCGGCCAGCGCGCTGGGCTTCGCGCTGAGCCTGCTGCTCTTCTCGGGCATTCGCGAGACGCTCGAACTGGCCGACACGCCGCGCGCCTTCAAGGGCACGGCCATCGCGCTGGTGACCGCGGGCATCCTCTCACTGGGATTCATGGGATTCGCAGGCCTGGTCAAGTAAAGGAGCCGCCAATGTTACTCTCCACAGCTGTGCTAGCCGGACTCGGACTCGTGAGCGGACTTGGGCTGGCCGTGGCCGCTCGCGTCTTCCATGTGGAAGTGGATCCGCGCCAGGATGAAATCGGCGACTTGCTTCCCGGCGCCAATTGCGGCGGATGCGGATACGCGGGCTGCAGCGACTTCGCGGCGGCCGTGGTGCGCGGCGAGACCACTCCCGAGGGCTGTCCGGTCTGCGACTCCGACTCCGCCGCGTCCGTGGCCCTGGTCATGGGTCTGTCCTACGAGCAGAAAGAGCGCAAGGTGGCGCTCATCGTATGCCAAGGCACCCATGAGCGATCCCCCGACCGATTCCGTTACAACGGCATGGCCTCCTGCGGCAGCGCTTCGCTGCTGGGCGGCGGTCCCAAGAGTTGCGCCTACGGATGCCTGGGCATGGGCGATTGCGCCGACGCCTGCAGCTTCGGCGCAATCGAAATGACCCCCGAGGGCATCGCCCATGTTATTCCCGAGCGCTGCACCGGTTGCGGCCTCTGCGCTGAAGCCTGCGCCAAGGATCTCATTCAAATCGTTCCCGAAAGCGCATCGGTCCATGTGCTCTGCAGCAACAAGGACAAGGGCGCCGCGGCCAAGAAGGCCTGCTCGGCTGCCTGCATCGGTTGCAAGAAATGCGTGAAGGCCGCGGGCGAAGAACACATCCAGGTGGAGGATTTCCTGGCGCATGTGAACTACGAGGAGCCGCCCTTCGATCCGGCTCTTGTCGATGAATGTGCTACGGGAGCCATCGCCGTGGTCGATCTCAAAAGCCCTTCGGACCGAGTGCACTAGGAGACTGCCATGAAATTCAAGGGCGGCATCCATCCGCGTTATCAGAAGATCACTGCACAGTCGCCGACCCAGGCCATGCCCTTGCTGGAACGTTATCTGGTGCCGGTGAGTCAGCATCTAGGTGCGCCGGGCACGACCATTGTGAAACGCGGCGAAGAGGTGCTGCGCGGGCAGGCGCTTACCGAGGCGGCGGCGTTCGTGTCCGCGCCGGTGCATGCGCCCACCAGCGGCAAGGTGAAAGCCATAAAGGCCTTTTCCCACCCCTTCGGAAACGTGCAGGAAGCCATCGAGATCATCGCCGATGGCGAAGATACCTGGGACGAATCCATCGAGAAGCGCGGCGATTGGCGCGGCATGGATGTGGACGCCATCAAGGATGTTCTTAAGCAGGCCGGCCTTGTGGGAATGGGTGGCGCAACCTTCCCTACTCACGTGAAACTGAGCCCGCCAAAGGAAAAGAACATCGACGCCTTCGTGCTCAACGCCGCCGAGTGCGAACCCTATCTGACCAGCGATCATCGCCTCATGCTCGAACGCGCCCGCGAGATCCTCGAGGGCGTGGGCATCTTTATGAAGGTGCTGGGTGTGAGCAAGGGTTACGTAGGCATCGAAGACAACAAGATGGATGCCCTGGCCGCCATGAAGGCCGCCTGCCCCGCCGACCTCGATCTGGAATTCCAGGCCCTGGAGACCAAGTACCCGCAGGGTTCTGAGAAGCACCTCATCTATGCCCTCACCGGTCGCAAGGTGCCGCCGGGTGGTCTTCCCATGGATGTGGGTTGCCTGGTGCAGAACGTGGCCACGGCCTTGGCGAGTTATGAGGCCATCGAAAAGGGGCGGCCCTTGATCGAGCGTGTGGCGACGGTCACCGGCGAGGGCATCGCCAAGCCCGCCAATGTTCTCTTTCGCGTGGGCACACCCCTGGAAGATGTCATCGAATTCTGCGGGGGCATGACAGACGACGTGGGCAAGGTGATCTTCGGCGGTCCCATGATGGGCGTGGGCCAGTTCACCCTGGAAGTTCCTCTCATCAAGGGCACCAGTGGCATCCTCTGCCTTCGCGAAAGTGAAGTGGATGAATTCCTGGCCGGGCCATGCATTCGCTGCGGCAACTGCGTGGATGTCTGTCCCATGGGCCTAGTGCCCAGTGTGCTGGCCGTTCAGGCCGAGCGGGGGCGCTTCGCCGATATGGGCGACTACCATGTGCTCGACTGCATCGAGTGCGGAAGCTGCGCCTATGTCTGTCCCAGCTACCGGCCCCTGGTGCAGCTCTTCCGTCGTGGAAAATCGGAACTCCGTCAACTGAAACAAAAGGCTAGCTGATGGGTGACGAGGAAAAGAAAACTCCCGAGCTGATTGTCAGCTCTTCGCCGCACATTCACGCAGGCATGGATGTACCGCGCATCATGCGCCTGGTGCTCATCGCGCTGCTACCGGCTCTGCTGGTGGGTTTTTGGTTTTTCGGCCTGCACGCCATACGCGTTACGCTTATCGCGGTCCTCGGCTGCCTGTTCTTCGAATGGGCCTTCCTGAAAATGCTGAAGCGTCCAGGCAGCATTGGTGATGGTAGCGCGCTGGTCACAGCAATCCTGCTGGCCATGAACCTTCCTTCGGGTTCGCCTACCTGGATGGTGCTGGTGGGTTCGTTCATCGCCATCATCATGAGCAAGCAGATCTTCGGTGGCCTGGGCACCAACCCCTTTAATCCCGCGCTGGTGGCTCGCGTCTTCCTGCTCATTTCTTTTCCCGTGCAGATGACCACCTGGGCGCGTCCTGCCGGGCCCACAGTTGTGGACGCGGAAACCGGTGCCACGCCCCTGGGTGCCTTGAGCGAAGCCATCGCCCTCGGCAAGCCCTTGGGCGAAGTGGAACTCACCCCGCTCATGGATCTCTTCATCGGCGCGCGCGGTGGCAGCCTGGGCGAGGCCAGTGTGGTCGCCTTGCTGCTCGGTGGTCTCTTCCTGCTCTGGAAGGGGCTCATCCGCTGGCAGATTCCCGTGGGCATGATTGCCACGGTGGCGCTGGTGACGGGCATCGCCCACCTGATCGCGCCAGAGAGCTACGCGAGCCCCGTCTATCACGTGCTGTCGGGCGGGCTCTTCCTGGGCGCCTTCTTCATGGCCACCGACATGGTGACGAGTCCGGTTACGCGAAAGGGCATGCTCATTTTCGGCGTGGGTTGCGGCCTGCTCACGGCGGTGATCCGCCTTTGGGGCGGCTATCCCGAGGGCGTGAGCTTCGCCATTTTGCTGATGAACGCAGCCACACCGCTCATCGATCGAGCCACCAAACCCAAGGTCTTCGGCGCCGCGCGGAAGATCTATGAGGAGGCGGCATGAAGGAAGCCATGAACCTTTCGCTGCGTCTGGCTCTTATCTGTGCCGTGGCCGCCTTGGCGCTCAGCCAGGTGGCCAGCTTCACCGCCGAGCCGATTGCTGCGGCCGAGTACGCCGCCAAGATGGAAGCGGTCATCGCTGTGCTCCCTGCCCATGACAATGCTCCCGGCGTCGACGCGGTAGACCTGGATGCCCGCACTTACTATCCCGCCATGAAGGACGGCGAGGTGGTGGGATGGGCCTTCCGCGGTGTTACGCAGCTCGGTTACTCCGGCGAGATCGAAGTGATGATTGGCGTGGACGCTGCCGGCGCCATCGAGGGTATGCGTATCTTGCGTCATGCTGAAACGCCTGGGCTGGGCTCGAACTATGCCGAGCCCGCGATGCTCGCCGACTTCTTCGGCGGCAAGACTCTGGTCGCCACCGACTGGCGCATGAGCAAGGACGGCGGCGACATCGACGCGGTCACAGGCGCCACGGTTACCGGGCGCGCGCTGGCCGATGCGGTGCAAAACGCTCTGAAGCAGTTCACGGAAGATCTGCCGCGTCTCGCGGCCGGGGAGGTGGATGCATGAGCTTGTCTAGCATTTTCAGCAAGGGCATCTGGAAAGAGAATCCGGTCCTGCGTCTCATGCTGGGACTCTGTCCGGTGCTGGCCGTGACCACCTCGGTGGAAAATGGCCTGGGCATGGGACTGGCCTCGACCTTCGTGCTGCTCATGAGCAATCTCATCGTGTCTCTGCTGCGCAACTTCATTCCCAAGAAGGTGCGCATTCCGGCCTACATCGTGGTGATCGCCAGCTTCGTCACGGTGGTGGACCTGGTCATGCACGGCTTCTTCTACGAGCTTCACAAGAGCCTGGGATTGTTCATCCCCCTCATCGTGGTGAACTGCATCATCCTGGGCCGCGCCGAAGCTTTCGCCAGCCGCAACAGTGTTCTGCACTCCCTGGCTGACGGCCTGGGCATGGGCCTGGGCTTTACCCTGAGCCTCATGGTTCTGGGCGGTCTGCGCGAAGTGCTGGGCTCGGGCACACTGCTCGGCTGGCCCATCATGGGACCGAATTTCCCGCCCTTCCTGGTGATGATACTGCCCCCCGGCGCCTTCCTGGGATTGGGATTCCTGCTCGCAGGCATGAACAAGCTCGAGGAGCGCCGCGCCATTCGAGCCGGCGAGGCCTACGAGCCGCCGGCGGAGATGGATTGCGGCAACTGCGTGCTCTGCAAATTGGACGCTGACCGCTGACCGCTAGCCGCCAGAAATTGTACACGGGTACAGCCCCGCCCCTTCTCGGTCGGGGTATTGATTTTCCTGTGGCGTAAATTATCTTGGAATACTCTAGCTTTAGTTTGCGCCCTCCAGAGGAGCCCACCTTGTTCGTCATGATGAACCGAATGACCGTGCCCGATTCCCATCGTGAAAAGTTCGAGAAGTACTTCGGCACCCGCGCCATGGCAGTGGATCGTCGCCCGGGATTCATCCGCGCCGAAATTCTGAAGTCCACCGTGGAGAACGAATACATCGTTGTGACACATTGGGACGAGGAAGAGTCCTTCAAGGGATGGGTGGACAGCCCCGAATTCCGCGAGGGTCACAAGCGCGTGGGTGAGTTCCGTGACGCCGAGGGCAACATGCTGATCACGTCCAAGGTGGAGAAGTATGAAGTCATCGCCGAGTGAGGATCCCCCGCGAGGCGGGTTTATCGGACGGCACTTCCGCAAGGTCAAAGAGAAGATGCGCTATTATTTTAAGCGCTACGGCTGGAAAGTGGGCGCGGCGATTTTCGTCTACTACCTGGTGCGCGACACCATTCTCTACATCATCCTGCCCATTCTCATCGCGAAGGAGATCGCCGGCGGCTAGCAGCCGTCTTCGAGCAGGTAGTTGTCGACGTAGTCGGGCAAGAGTTCGAAGCGCCCTTTTAGTCCAGGCGTAATCCACACCGTCGGCTTCTCGCCATCTTCGCCTGGAATCACCAGCACCGCGTCCACATCGGGGAAGGTGTCGTTCAGCAACTCCTTGGCGCCAACGGGGCCAAGCACGTAGAGCGCGGTGGATAACCCATCGGCCAGAGCCGCGTCCTGGTGAATGGCCGTGGCGCTGAGCAAGCCCTCGGCGGGCTGGCCCGTGGCCGGGTTCATGATGTGCCCGTAGCGTCGTCCATCGATTTCCACGAAACGTTCATAGCTGCCGCTGGTGGCCACCGATTCATCGCGCAATTCGACCTTGGCGAAGATCTGATCTTTGCGCAGGGGATCCTTGATGCCCACGCTCCAGGCTTCCTTGCCAGGCGGCGCACCCAGACAGGCCATGTTGCCGCCCAGATCCACAAGCGCGTTGGTGAAGCCTAGTTCGCGCAGAGCTGCCTCGCACATCTTCACGGCGAAGCCCTTGGCGATGCCGCCCAGGTCGAAGGCAGTGGCGTCGGCCTGCTTGGTCAGCTTGCCCCAGGCGTCGTCCATGTAGAAACATCCCATGCTCTTTCGGGCTCCGGCGATTTCCATTGGGGTGGGCAGGCGTCCTTCCCGGTGATAGAAGCCCCAAAGGCGCATGAGCGGTTCGGCGGTGGCGTCGAATGCGCCGGCGCTGCGCTTCTGCAAGCGGATCGACATGTGCAGGCAGTCGACCATCCAAGGCGATAGGGTAAAGGCCGAATCGGCCGGTGCACGATTGAGCCGCGAGATTTCCGAATCGGGGCTCCAGGTGCTCATGATCGTGTTCACCGAATCGAAAACGGCGTCCACTTGGTCGAAGGCCTCGCCTGCGAGTTCACGATCATCGCTGATGATACGGCAGGTCGCTTCGGTGCCCATGACCGCGTAGTCACGTCTGTGTTCTTTCTCACTGGGCGCACAGGCGAGTAGCGTGGCGAGCAGAAGCGTGGCGATTAATCGTCTCATTGCCAATCCAGGGTGTGGGGGTTCACCAGGAACCCCACGCCGTACTTCTCGGTGTCGGCATAGCCGTTGGCGTGGATGCCGCCGTCCTTGTTGTCGTAGATGGTCAAGTCCGTCGTACGGGGACCGGAGGGCATGTCGCCCCAGTAGTTGCCGCTCACGCCCAAGGTGTCCGGCGCGGCGATGTTCTCGAAGACGATATTCAGGGCGAGCGTGTCCAGTCCGCCATTGTTGAAGAGGTTCGAGCTGGTGACCTTTGGGGCCGTGCCCAAGTCGTGGTCGAAGTCCCAGTAGTGGCCGGGAAGAGTCGCATGGTGGATGAACAGCCCGCGGGCGTTGCCAGTGATCAGACAGCCGAAGATCTCCGCCGCGCTGAAGCCCACGATCTCGATGCCCGCGTCCTGGGAATCTTCGAAAATGCAGTGGCTGACCTGAGGGCTTGCGTCCACCAACAGCAAACCGCTTCCCGCGCTGTTGCTCACATAGACCTTCTCGAAACGAGCTTCGGTGCCGGAATCTTCGATGCGCACCTGCCCAATGATGGAGCAACGGTCCGCCGCCGCGCCGAACAGCATGACGTCAGGCGGCAAGGTGAAGCTTTCCTCGTATCGGCCCGGGGCCACGCGAATGGTGTCCCAGGTGGCAGCTATGGCGATGGCGGCTGAAATGCTCGCGTAATCCCCTGGTACCGCTAGGTTTTCATAGCTCACTTCGGGCTCGGGCTCGTAGGGGTCGTCCAGGCTACAGCCGGCCAGGACCAGAATCAGAGCCACCGGTACAAGGAGCCGAATCGCTTTCATGGGATTCCTTTCGAATGGAGAGGCCTGGGAATTGTAGTGTCTGGCCGTCCCCGTATCCAGCGGAAATCGTGACCGGGCAAGCCTTTGTGGGCTTGCCGTCGGGAGTGTATACTGCTAAGGTATTAGACTGTCAAAATACTTTACTGGCTGGAGGCCCCCATGATCGGCCAGATCTTTCAATCCCGATATCGAGTAGAGGCAGCCCTGGCTGAGGGGCAGTCCTGGCAGTCCTGGACGGTGCGCGACATCATCAACAATCGCCCCAGCCTGCTGTTCACCTATCCTGCCGATCCCGAAGGACGCACGCTCGATCGACGGAGCGTGGCCTGGCGCCTGTCTCGTTATCGTGAGGTCCTCGGTGAGCGAATCCCCCAGATTCGCCTGGGCATTGAGGGCAGCAGTTTGACCCTGCTTTGTGAGATTCCCGGCGGCGCAGAGGTTCTTGGTGATGGCGAGGACGAGACGCTCAGCTTCCAGGAAGCCCAATCGCAAGATGCCAAAACCTGTATCAAGGATGGCATCGACCCGCCGCGGTCCGACCGCCGCATGATCTGGCGCGGCAAGGCGGGTGCGCCGCTCTATCTGCCGCCGGCCCTCTTGGTGGATCCGGTCAGGCGCGAAACCCTCACCGAGCCTCTGGCCTCGAAGTCGAAGCTCAGCTATCAGCCGGTGGAGCCCCCGGTGGATATTCTACCTCAGTTATTCGAGGCAATGGATCGCTGGAAGTCCGGCGAGTCGAGCCTTCTCACTCTTCATTGCGGCAGGCCGGGCGGCCTGTCCCAGTGGCGGGCATCTCTGGAGGCTTGGTTTCGCAATCCCTCGGGCAGTGAGCGAGTGGATGCCGCCATCCCCCTGCATCTGCTGGAAGACATGAGTCGCCCCTCCGCGCTGCTCGACTCATGTTGGGCGCCGCAAGATGCCGCGGCAGGTCCCTTCGTGCTCATAATGGACGGGGACTCCCTGAATCAGAACTCCATCATGAAAGATCGGGTGGAGGATCAGCTATCGGACATGGAAGCCCTCCATCCCATGACAGCCGACATCTCGAACCTTGCCGTGGAGCTGCCTGAAACCTTGCCCAAGGCGATCGACGAGGAGGGGCGGGCCTTCCTGGAACTGCTATCGCTCATGGATGAAGCGGTGCACCTGGACTTTCTCCT
This sequence comes from uncultured bacterium, assembly GCA_964440095.1. GTDB lineage: Bacteria > Krumholzibacteriota > Krumholzibacteriia > JACNKJ01 > JACNKJ01 > JACNKJ01. The sequence continues at coordinate 34,838 of CAYTPZ010000015.1, forward strand.
GGACCTGCTTCAGGTGGATGAAGCCGATTTCTACGGTATGCTCAACATTCTGGAGCGAGCGGGCACCCTGGCCTCGGTCTTTGGTCGCCTGGAGGACGGCCGTCGCGGGCTTCGTATTTGCATTTCCAATTCGGAGCTTCGCCAGAGCATTCGCTCAGGCATCGAGGCCGACCGCGAACGTGAACTGCATCTGCTCATTTTGGGCCTGCTCGAACGCAGCAAACCCGAAGGTTTCGTTGCCGCATACTGCCGTCTGGGCCATCGCCGTGGTGTGGGCCGCGACGAGCAGATGATTCGTGAAGGTTTGAAGCTCTTCGAATCTCTGCGCGAGGCCAAACTGGATCTTGCTACTCAGGCTGTGGTCGACATTTTGCTCGACGGAGATCATGCAGACCTTTCCGCACTGGCTCTCCGAGACATCGCCCTCTATCGTGGCAGTCTGCGCCTTCGCCGGGACGATCTTCCCGGCGCCGAGCGGGCCTACATGGATGGGCTCGCTTCGCTGACCGGACAGGCGGATTTCATCGAGCAGCTTCGCGGGGGGCAGCGCCCACCGCTTAGCCGTCGAGTGGATGCCGAACTGCTTTCCTCCATCAGCGCGCTCATTCGCGCCTTGGCGGAGATCGGCGAGATTCGCGGCGAATTCGCCAAAGCGGGGGAAATATTGGAAGGTATCCTGGACGCCTATAGCGAAAGCCTTGCGGCCCGCGAGCGGGGCACCCTCTACAATGAGCTGGCTTGGATCCTCTATCGGCGGGGCGACCACACCGAGGCCGTGGAGCGCTGCGAGACGGCGCTCAGGCTCTTCGACGCGGGCGAGCATCCCGCCGAGTTGGGCCAGACCTTCAACACCTTGGGCGCGGCTCAATGGGCATTGGGAAATTGGCGCGAGGCCGAGGCCTATTATCAGAAAGCCCTGACCCTTCGTGAAAAAACGGGTAACGAAACGCGCATCGCCGCCAGCCTGAACAACCTGGGCAATCTCTATCGCATGCTCGAACGCCTGCCCCTGGCCATCGAATACTTCCAGCGCAGCATGGACATCAAGCGCCGCCAGGGCAACGAGGCCGGCTACCTGGTGAGCCTTTACAACGTGGCACTCAGCAGCTTCGAGATGAACGACCTGAAAACCGCGCGGCGACAGGGCGAGGATTGCCTCGAGCTGAACGAGAAGGTGGGCAACATCCAGCTTGGCGCGGAGCTGCTTGGCCTTCTGGGTGAAATCGATCTGGTGGACGGCAGGTACGCGAGCGCGGGGGAGCGCCTGGTGGAGGCCATCCGCATTTGCAGCGACATTGATGCCCACACCGAGCTGGCCTCCATGTTCCGCCGTCTGGTGGGTGTGCACCTGGCAGTGGGCGACCTGGAAGCCGCCGAAAAAACCATCAAGGATGGCCTTGCCGAGGCGCGCAGGGTCGGTAGCCGTTTCGAAGAGGCGCAGATACTCGTCTACAAGGGCGAGTGCCTGGAGCGGGGGAAAAATGCCGAAGCCGCCGTGAAGGCCCTGGAGGCCGCTGCGGACATCCTGTCGGTGCTGGACAAAATGGAGTGGCTGGCTCGGGTCTATAGTCGCCTGGGGCTGATCCATTTGGACGTGGGGCGCGAGGAGCGAGCTCAGGAGTTGCTGCAGCAGGCGTCGGGGCTCATTGAGCGGCGGCGCATCACGGTGCCCATGCAGGAGTGGGACAGCCTTCAGGCGCGAATTCAGAGCCGGCGCGATCGGCTGATCGACAGCCTCGGCGAGCAGGACAGCCGTGGTCGCCTGGCCGGCTTCATGCAATTGCTCGAGACACTCGAAAAGGGTGGCGATCCGGTTTCGCGGGCGGAGCAGGTGCTCGATCAGTTGTCTATGCTTCTGCCCCCCAGCCGCGCGGCGATCTTTCTCAGTCGTGAGAATGCCTCTTTGGCTGACATGGAGAGGAAGGCTGTTTTCTATGGTGGTTTTCCCGATGCGGAAATTGTGGCCGAGGCCTCGCGGAATCGGATGAAGAGTGCCACGCCCTATCATGAGAATGGACGCATCTATCTTCCGCTACGCCAGGGAGAACAGGTCCGCGGTCTACTGTTCCTCGAGGGCGAGGAAAACCTCGATGTACAAACTCGCGACTACCTGGCCACCTTGTCCAAGTTGCTTTCCATGGGGCTTTTCGATCCCATGGCATCGGAGCCCGCGGAAGCGGCGAGTCCTGCCGCGCGTGCTCCCAAGCCCAAAGGCGCCGCGGATCAGGTGAACCTCATCGGTAGGGGGCGTGATCTTCAGAAAGTTCTGAAATTGGTGGGGCAGGTGAAAGACTTGGACAGCACGGTGCTCATCAGCGGGGAGTCGGGTACGGGTAAGGAAGAGGTGGCTCGCGCGGTTCACTTCTGGGGCCGGCGGGGCAGGCAGCCCTTCATGGCGGTCAACTGCGCCGCTTTGCCTGAGACCTTGCTGGAGAGTCAACTGTTCGGCCACGAAAGAGGATCCTTCACCGGGGCAACCCATCGGCATATCGGTTTCTTCGAATCGGCTTCGGGGGGCACCATCTTCCTGGATGAAATCGGCGAGATGAGCCCGGGCATGCAGTCGAAGTTGCTTCGGGTTCTGCAGGAGAAACAATTCATCCGTGTGGGTGGCACACGCACCTTGTCCACCGATGCACGCGTTATCGCCGCCACCAATCGCCGTCTGGTCGACGAAGTGCAGCAAGGGCGCTTTCGAGAGGATCTCTTTTTCCGCATCAACGTGATATCGGTGAACATCGCCCCGCTGAGAGAGCGGCGCGAGGACATCCCCCTGCTAATGGAGCACTTTCTGGAGCGCATCGCCGGCGAGGCGGGCTTGCCGCTCAAGCGCGTATCGGAGGAAGTGATGCAGATCTTCCTCACTCATCCACTGCCCGGCAATGTCCGCCAAATTCGAAACGTGTTGGAAAACTGCATGATCCTGGCGCGCAGCGGATTGATCGGCCTTGAGGATCTGCCCGAGGATTTCCTGCAGCAGGCCCGGCCACGATCACTTTCCCGGAGTCTGGATGAACTGGCGGAGATGATTGCAAATTCGAACGAGTTTTCGGAGCGGGAACCGTTGGAAGGAAAGCTCTTGAGCAGCGTCGCCCAGCACCTTGTACGCCGAACTGGGAGTAAGGTGAAAGCTGCAAAATTGCTGGGAATCAGCCGCCCCACGCTCTATTCGAGGCTAAAAACTGCAGAGGATGGAAAAAACAATGCGGGGTCGACCCTAAAGGGTTGAAGCCCACCATGTGACGGGTTATGATAAACTATCTTCTTTGGAAAAGGGGTGCGGAGATGCGCAAAGCCTTACTGATAGTGATCTTGACCCTTGTGTCAATTGGCGCGGCCGTGACAGCCAACGCCGATACTAATCCCTTGAACGTCATTATCTTGGACCCGGGATACACCGAGTTCACCATGGCCGGACAGGATTTTTTCTGTATCACACCCCAACGCATTCGCATTCATTTCGATGGTATTTCACCCCATCGCGTCTACGGACGCGTGCAACTGCTCGGTGGGGCCACCGATAGCCCGGTGAAACTCGTTTGGGTCAGTGCCGGTCACGAGCCACTTACGCTCCATGACCGTATTCTTGAGGTGAAGTTCGTCCGCTTCGATAGCGATGGCGTTACAGGGCACAACGAGAAATTCGACTAGACTCCGAGACATATCGGTCAAAGTGCGGGTTGTTAAGAATCTTGACAGCCCGTATATTTTTTTACACATTTTGCATACATCCTTTGAGGATTCGAAAAACAATCCTCAGCGCTCCCATAACTCCTTAATAATCAGCTATTTACCAGAGTAGCTTCCTTCGGTGGATAGTCGATTCTGGCATGACTCCTGCATTGCCTTTTGTGCCCGAGTATCCGGTATAATTCCTGATTATACCACGGGGGGGAAGAGAGACTATGGGGACTCTTCCTCCCTGCCCTTTCTTCTACTTGAAGCTCTAGGGGTTGCTTGGCAAGATCAACGAGGAGTGGTTAACTATCCTGATCGTCCCCGATCGGGATAGTTTTTTTAGGGCAAATCCGCCCGATTCTCCGATTTCAATGCTGGATTATTGCTTCGCGGCCGCGGCGAGGGTGTCCTGCACCTTCTGGAGGTCCGATTGCAGGAAGGTGAAGAACTTCTTCTTCAACCGGATGCCCGACACGCTGAAGCTGTGGTAGCTCAGATAGACGGTTGGGTTGAAAAACGTGTCGCCGGGCTCGAGTTGAAACTCGAGAGTCCAGCTCATGGACTCGCCGGAGCTCAGGCTCTCATGCTCGATCACGCCTTGAGGCAGGCTCGGGTTCTCACTTCGCATTTCCAGAAACAGGATGGGCTCTTCACCGAGATTGGAAAGGGTGAAGACCATGTCCACCCAGCCGGTGGCCAGATCGCAGTAGGAGAAATCCACATTGGCTGCCAGAGGGCTGCGCTCTTCCTCGCTTTTGATGCGTTCGCCTTCGTAGTCGGTGAATGCCATGTGAAAGCGCGGTTGGAAAATCTGCTGGCCCTTCTTCAGTTCGAATGAAAAGCGCCGGTGTGCCCAGTTGCCACTGCTGAGTTCATCCACCGAGAAGGTGCCCTCGAGACTGGGCGGATCGCTCTGCAGATCGATGTAGGACACGGGCAGGCGTCCCACGTTTCGAATGGAAACCTCGTAGACCAGCGATCCGCTGGCCTGGTCGTACTCCAGAAACCGCGTCTGCGTTTCCACGCTTCCACGGCTAGTTTCCGCGGCCGGAAGACTACTCGCGCAAAGAACGGTAAGGAGCAGGGCTGCCAGAACCGTGCGGAATCGTGTGCTGGGCATGCTTATCCACCTCTTCAGAAGCTCGCTGTTTGCAGGATAGCCTCCGCTCGACTCTCCCCGCAATCAATTTGACTCCCGAGAGAAGCGGGTGCAGGATGCGCGCACTGACCCTCGGAGGTGATCATGGATTGTATCTTCTGCAAAATCGTCGCCGGCGACTTGCCGGCTCACAAGCTCTACGAGGATGAGCGAAGCCTGGCCTTCCTCGATCTGTTTCCAGGATGCGAGGGCCACGCCCTGGTTATTCCCAAATCTCACGCCGAGGGCTTCCTCGAATTGGCCGCCGACGATCGAGATGCGGTCATGGCCACCGCTCATCGTGTAAGCGAAGCGCTCATGGCGGAACTTAAGCCCGAGGGATTCAACCTGCATCAGTCCAACGGCAAGGTGGCCGGGCAGGTGATCTTCCACTTCCATCTGCACATCCTGCCGCGAAAAAAAGATGATGGGCTTCAGAGTCCTTGGAAGAGCTCGGAGGGGGACAAAGCGGCGCTGGATTCCCTGGCCGGACGGGTCGCAGACCGCCTCAAGATGGGCTAGGGTCAGCCCTGTTTGACCAATTTGATCTTCGCGTGATATACTCATCGAGTTCCGGTTAGGCGGGCGGCTGCGTCCGCGACCCGGGGTTCTGTAAGAATCAATCGCACTCCCCAGGATCATCCCCATGATTCTGGGGTTTTTTGGGCCATTTCGGGCTCATTTCGGACCGTCTTGCGAAAAATGAATCGCTCATCCGAATTGTCTTGACCCACGCTTTATATCGTGGTTAAAACTGAGTCGACCCCCAGATCTTGTGGGGCGGCGAGAGAACGGAACTTGCGGTATTGCAGGGTCTTGCGGAATTCGCCAGGGTTCCGCATTAATAAGCTCAGACTTGGCAGACATACCTGAAATAATCCGACATACCATGCCGGCTTGAGGCGAATTTGCCCCAGGTCCATTCTCCTGCCGCCTCGGACTTGCTATAACTGAAGAACTCTCCCGTGAGAATGGAGCCATCGATGGCAAGCACGAGCAGCCAGTCCCCCAGTACACCTCCCATTGAATCCGATGCGGTCTTGAAAGAGAGCAACCGCGGGCGTGGCTTCGAGATTCCCCTGACCTTTTCCAAGCAGGGAATTCACCCCTTCGACGAACTCAAGTGGGAACGCCGCGAGGCGGCCATCACCGACGAGAAGGGCGAGACCATTTTCGAGCAGAAGGACGTGGAGGTTCCCAAGGACTGGTCCATGCTCGCCACAAAGGTCGTCGTGTCCAAGTACTTCTACGGCGAAGTGGGCACGCCCGAGCGGGAGTACTCGGTCAGGCAATTGGTGCATCGTGTTGCGCGCACCTTGGCCGACTGGGGATTCGAAGACGGCTACTTCCAGACGGCCGCCGACGCGGAGAACTTCTACCAGGAAATCTGCTGGCTCTGCGTGAATCAGTATGGCGCCTTCAACAGTCCCGTGTGGTTCAACCTCGGGCTGCATCACATCTATGGCATCGAGGGCAGCCCGGCCGGCTTCCATTACAATCCGCAAAATCGCGCCATGGAGCGCAGCGAGGCCGGCTATGTGAACCCACAGCTCTCGGCCTGCTTCATTCAGTCGGTGGACGACAACATGGAAGACATCATGCGCCTGGCGACCAGCGAGGCCATGCTCTTCAAGTTCGGATCGGGCACGGGCACCGATCTTTCGACCATTCGCAGCAGCAAGGAAAAGCTGTCGGGCGGCGGCATTCCCAGCGGACCGCTCTCCTTCATGCGCGTCTACGATCAGATCGCGGCCGTGGTCAAGAGCGGTGGCAAAACCCGCCGGGCCGCGAAAATGCAGAGCCTGCGCGTGGATCATCCCGACATTGTCGACTTCATCAACGCCAAGCGCGATGAGGAAGAGAAGGCCTGGGCGCTTATCGAACAGGGCTACGACGGCGACTTCAACGGCGAGGCCTATGCCTCGGTCATGTTCCAGAATGCCAACCTCTCGGTCAGGTGCACCGAGGAGTTCTTCCAGGCCGTGGAGAAAGATGGCGATCAGGAGTTCCGCGCGGTGACCACGGGCGATGTGATCGAGCGCCAGCGGGCCAAAGACCTGCTGCGGCTCATCGCCGAGGGCACGCACATCTGCGGCGACCCGGGCGTGCAGTATCACAGCACGATCAACGATTGGCACACCTGCCCGAATTCCGGGCCGATCAACGGCAGCAATCCCTGCAGCGAATACATGTTCCTCGACGACTCCGCCTGCAACCTGGCCAGCCTGAACCTGCTCAAGTTCCGCATGCCCGACGGGCAGTTCCATGTGGATCGCTTCCGCCAAGCGGTGAAGCTCTACACGGTTTGCCAGGAAATCATCGTGGATCGGGCCAGTTACCCGGTGGAGCCCATCGCGCGCAACAGTCATCTGTTCCGCCCCTTGGGCCTGGGCTACGCTAACCTGGGTACCTTGATCATGTCCCTCGGTCTGCCCTACGACAGTGACGAGGGCCGCGCCTACGCCGGTGCCATCACGGCCATCATGGGCGGCGAGGCCTATGCCACCAGCGCCGAAATGGCCGAGGTGAAGGAACCCTTCATGGGATACGCGGTGAACCGCGAGCCCATGCTGAAGGTCATGGACAAGCATCGCGAGCACGTGGATCTCATCGACGAGGACTCCGTGCCCAAGGAATTGCTCGAAGCCGCCACCGAAAGCTGGGACCGCGCGCTGGAGCTGGGCCGCGAGCACGGCTACCGCAACGCCCAGGTGACGGTGCTGGCGCCCACGGGCACCATCGGCTTCATGATGGACTGCGACACCACGGGCGTGGAGCCGGACATCGCCCTCGTTAAATACAAACTATTGGCCGGCGGCGGGCTGCTGAAGATCGTCAACCGGCAGGTGCCCCAGGCCCTGCAGGTGCTGGGCTACACGCCGAGCGCCATCCAGGCCATCGTGGATTACATCGACGAGAAGGACACCATCGAGGGCGCACCTTATCTGAAGGACGAGCACCTGCCCGTCTTCGATTGCGCCTTCAAGCCTTCGGGGGGCGAGCGGAGCATCCACTATATGGCGCATCTGCGCATGATGGCCGCCGCGCAGCCATTCCTGAGCGGCGCCATTTCCAAGACCGTGAACGTGCCCCACGAAATTACGGTGGACGAGATCGCCGACGTTTACACCGAGGGTTGGAAGCTGGGCCTGAAGGCCGTGGCCATTTATCGCGATGGTTCCAAGCGCAGCCAGCCTGTTACTGTGAAGGAAGAGGAGCAGGAGCAGGATGAAATCGTGCTCGTGGCGCCCGAGGCTTTGGCTTCGGTGCCTGCGCGTCATCGTCTGCCCGACACGCGCCGCAGCCTGACCCACAAGTTCAGCATCCAGGGCCATGAGGGTTATCTCACCGTGGGCCTCTACGAAGACGGCGCGCCCGGCGAGCTGTTCATTACCATGGCCAAGGAAGGCAGCACCATTGGTGGTCTCATGGACTCCTTCGGCACGGCCGTGTCCCTGGGCCTGCAGTACGGTGTGCCGCTCAAGGTGCTGGTGGACAAGTTCATCCACAGCCGTTTCGAGCCCAGCGGCTTCACCCAGAACCCTGACATTCCCATGGCCAAGAGTCTGGTGGATTATCTCTTCCGCTGGCTCGGCCGTGAGTTCGTGGAAGGCTTCGGACAGGGTTTGGGTGGTCTCGCCAAGGATGAGGACGATGACGAAGCGGAAGGCGAGATCAAGCTGGAGGCTCCGGTGGAGGAAGAAGCGCCTGCGGACAATTCCGCCAAGGCCAGCCAAAGTACCGTGGCCGTGGCGGCCTCACCCGAAGCGGCGGCCCAGCGCAAGGTGCGCACCGACGGTGCCGACAGCCAGTTCGCCCACTTCCAGACCGACGCGCCCAGCTGCGATGTGTGCGGGTCCATTACCGTGCGCAACGGGAATTGCTATCGGTGTCACAACTGTGGGAATTCCATGGGGTGCTCGTAGCTCGATCAGCGCAGGAAAACGCAAGTTTGAAACAGGGAGAGCAAAGGCTCTCCCTGTTTGTCCACCCGGGTGGACGGCAATGCTCATGAAATTTTGAAGTCTCACCTTAGGCGAATGGAAACCACTTATGTTGAATTGGGAAGCCATCGCAGCAGTCGGCCAGCTGGTCGGCGCTCTAGCGGTGTTGATCACCTTGATCTACCTGGCGGTGCAAATCCGTCAGAATACGGCTGCTGTTGCCACCGCCACTTATGAGAGCACCATGACAGGTTTCAACGATATCAATGTTGTTGTTGCCAGCCACCCCGAACTTGCTTCACTGCTAGATCGCGGATGTCAGGGCCAGGATTCGCTAAGCGCTGAAGAGGTTGTTCAGTTCAACTTCGTACTCCGGTGCTACGCGAATCAGTGGTGGAAGCTTTTTAAACTGTATGAGAGAGGTAGCCTGCCGCGCGGGGAGTGGAGCATATTCGCAAAAGAAGCAGCTCAGTTCATGGGCCAGACTGGCTGCCGGCCCTTCCGGGACCAGAATGCGCTATTCGCTGATCTCTATATCGAACTGGACAAGCATAAGAGCGGCGTGATTTCGGATTTTGGATTCGGGAGTCAGACAAAGGAATAGCAGCGGCTTGCGGATAGGTCCCCTTGCGGAGGTCATTTCAGTTACTTCTTGCTAACTGTACTTCGCAGAGCATTCGGGGGGTTCTGAATGCGGATTAGAAGGTAGGGGGTTCGCCCTCTCCCCAACCTAGGAAAGGGCGTTTTCGATTTAGCTCTGATGCGGAACTAGAAGCTGATGGCGGCCTGCAACCCGAGCTGGTTGTTATCGACCTCTTCGTTGCGGTCACCTTCGATGTTGATACTGAACTCCAATTTGAAGATCACTTGGCGGCTTGGGCTGAAGGACATGCCCAGTGACAGCTCGGCCAGATCCTTGTCACCCTTAGCCGGATCGCGGCCCAGCTCGGTGCCTGGATTGACCTGCCCCCAGTTTTGTGACCACACCCAGAGTTAGGATGCGGCCGCGATA
>CAYTPZ010000016.1:0-39963 GCA_964440095.1 uncultured bacterium
ACTGAGAACTGAGAACTGAGAACTGAGAACTGAGAACTCAATCATACTCAGCCTAGATTTTTCGGCAATAGCTAAGCCCGGGCCGGAAATTAGAAAACGGGGAGGGTCGAAACCCTCCCCGAGAGACATGTGAAGCTGGAACGTGGGGATGGTTTCGACCCTCCCCAACTCCTATTTTATCAACACCATGGACCGGCTCTTCACTTTACCGCCCGCAGAGAGGCGATAGAAGTAGACGCCGCTGCCCACGGGGCGGCCACCCTGGTCGCGGCCTTCCCAGACGACTCGGTGACTGCCGGCATCCATCTGATCGGCGATAAGAGTCTTCACCAGACGACCGTTCACATCGAAGACCTTCAGATCCACGCGACCCGAGTTTTCCAAAGCGAAGTTGATCTCGGTACGCGGGTTGAAGGGGTTCGGCATGTTCTGCTCAAGGCGCAGAGGCACGCCGATGGTGAACTCATCGTCCACGCCCGTGCCACCGAGGATGGCGTGGATCATCAGATCATCCACCGCACCCTCGACCAGGGTCGGAACGGATCCATCCCTGGCTTCGAACTTCATCTGTAGCTGCCCGGGCTGCTCGAAGATATCCAGAAGGTCGAGCTCATGGCTCTTCCAGTAAGTGTTCATGGAACCGGTGTCCTGAAGAATTTCAGTCCAGTTGGATCCACCGTCGTTGGAAATCCAAGTCTTCCACTCGTCACCGGAACGACCGTAGTACCAGTACCAGTAGCTGATGTTGACCTCGCTGGCCTGGCTCAGATCGTATATGGGTGAAAGTAGGGTGGCGGTGCCGCCGTCCACGTCGCCGTAGTCATCGGCTTCGCCTTCCAGATGCTGACCTGTGATCCAGCAAAGCGTACCGGGATGACTGTGGTCATCTTCGGTCTGTGCGCTGGTGCCCACCGGATCCACGCGCACCCAGTGTCCGTCGGCGGCGCTACCTTCAGTGGACCAACCCGCGTCGATCTCCATGTCCTCGAGGCGCCAGGCCACTATGAACCTGTGGAAAACTTCCGGCGCGCCCCAGGGCGAGGTACCCACGGTGCCCACGTTGTCTTCGGCGTAGATGTAGTAATCCACTTCACCGGCACTCTGGGTGGGGATCTGCCCGAAGAAGTAGCTGCCGTTCATGGTGCTCAGACCCACTGAAGACCAGGGTCCGCCGTTGTGACGATAGTAAACCACCACGGTGTTCGGATCCACGTCACCTTCGGTGGAGGAAATGTTGGCGTTCACGGCATAGTCGAGGCCTGAGTCACCCGTGTTGGAAAGCGGAGTGTGATCGACGATCACGCCCACGAGAATCGGCGGGCAATCGAAGCCGTGGTTCGTCGCGGCTTCACAGAGAATGCTGTAGTGCGGCGTTCCGTTGTCCAGATCGCCATCATCGTCGTCGGCCATGAAGGTCCAGAAAACCTGGTCGGGCTGGTTGGTGGGATGCCCCATCAGACGCCCGTAGTGCCAAAGCTGGGCGGCCTCGATGGTGCCCGGCTCGTCACCGTAGATGTTCTGCATGCCGATCATGATGTCCCAGTGGAATCCCGCGATGGTCTGACCCGCATAGTGGATTCCCTCACCGATGACATCGTCGGGATAGACATTGGTGTTGTCCGAGTTGCGGATTCCCGCTTCGCAGTCGGTGGTGTAGAAACCGCGACCGATGATGGCTTCCTGGGTAATCAGGTTGGCCAGCACGTCGGAGTTGCCTTCGCCCAGACCCTGATCACCCTGCCATCCGAGGATGGCGGCCTGAACGCCGTGACCGAACTCGTGATGCACGACGCCTTGGATTTCACCGGTGTTGGAGCAACCGCCGCTCTCGGAGCAGAAGTTGATGGTTCCATCCCACCAGGCGTTGCAGGGGCAGATACCACCTACGCGTCCTACATTAGCGTTCATGCGCTGGTTGGGCAGGCTGAACTCGGGCGCAACCTGCTGGAAGAAGTCGTGGATGTCGCTGACCGCGTTGAAAACGTCGCGCTCGTCGTCCCGCGAGTTGCCGCCGTCGAAGGCGATGTTCAAGGGTACGCCCTCGAGGGCCGTGCCGTTGAACTGGGCCTCGTCACCGGCGTAGTTGGTGATGTTGCAGTAGTTACCATAGAGGTCGGCGCTGATGCCCACAGGACCGGAGGCGGAACTTGACCAGTTGCCGTCCTCGTCGCTGTAAACCGTACTGCTTCCCGAAACCGTTACGCGCAGGTAGGGCACGGGCTGGCTTTCTTCGTCGTTGCACCAGGTGGCGGGATTCACGTCGGAGCTCGTGTCGCCGTCCACGAAGAACTCAATCATGTTGTCGCGCCAGATGATCTCGCCGCTGTGTGCATCGACATGGGTAATCCAAATGCCGTATGGATCGGCGGTAGTAATGGTCATGCGCCATACTAGATGATGCTCCACATTCTCTTCGTCCAATTGAACTGGAAGGATCATAAGCTCAGGCGCGCTGGTCACCGAATCGTTGGCGGGATCGAAGGCCAGATCGATACGCGCGATCTGCTCGGCCTGTGAGGCGGAGTAGCTGGGACTGACGGACAAGTCGATGTCCGTATAAACATCCGAGCCCGCGGCGACCAATCGGCCGCTCTCGGTGAAGGCGGCGAAGGCCTTGCCCTGCCAAACCGGAATACCCTGGTAGGTCTGCACGAGGTGCGCCACCCACTTGCCCATGGCCTGCACGCGATCGGTCAGGTGAAGCTCGGCACCCACGGCACCAAGGTTCGCGGCCTGTTCGTCGAAGAGACGCAGAGCGGCCGCGTCAAGATCCGCTTCGGTGCGAAGGCCACCGGCGAAGTCCACGCTTCCGTAAACGATATGCGGAGTGCCCGCCTGGGAATTCCAGGAGTAGACACTCCAGTCGCCTCCCAGGTCGCGGGAGAGACCCTCCTCCACAGCATCACGCCCCTGCAAAGTCGCAAAAGACTGGTAGTTGTGCAGGTCGAAGTTCTGGAGAGGAATCTCAAGGCCAGGAATGCTCTCTGGGGCACGAAAGGCCAGACTGGTGGCAAAGGTCAGAGCGAGCCCGAGAATTGCCAAGGAAAGGCTGAAGCGAGTCTGCCTCACGGGGAGCCTCCGATATGGAAGGGGGACATGGGGATTGGTGCAGGAGGTAATTCTACCACAAATTGGCAGGAATAGGAACGGGGAAGGGGCCATGTTGTTTTTCTATGGGGATCGACGGGGCCCCAACCCCATCCGGGACCGAAGTCCCATTTTTCAGATGATGTATGAAATCCATTAAAGCAAATATCCGCGAGTTGGGCAAGCACTCAATTCCACGAGGATATTAAGACCCACAAGCCCACAACAAGAAGCGAGTCTCCCCCACCAGAAATCGATAACTGGAGCTTCAGCTTGATGGGCAAAAAAGTAGGGGAGGGTCGAAACCCTCCCCGAGTGCGTTTTGAAACTCTAACGAAGGGAGAAAATCTTTTCTCCCGATCCTCATTTAATTAGCACCATTTGCCGGGTCTTGGTCCCCTCGGCACTGGCAAGGCGGTAGAAGTACACTCCGCTGCCCACGGGCTCACCTTGATCATCGCGACCGTCCCAGATCACGCGATGCTCCCCGGCGGCCCACTGACCCGAAGCCAGGTTTTTCACGAGACGTCCGCTCACATCGAAGACGCTCAGGTCCACGCGTCCTTCACTACTTAGAACGAAGGTGATTTCCGTGCTCGGGTTGAAGGGATTGGGCGCGTTTTGTTCCAGGCGCAGGGGAACGCTGACCACAAAATCATCATCCAGGCCGGTGCCGAACAGCGCCGTTATGGACAGGTCGTCGATGGCGGCTTCAACGAGAGAGTTACCCGCGCCCGAATCATCTGCGACGAATTTGAACTGCAGTTGTCCGAAGTCGCTTACGAAGTCGTTCAGGTCGAAGAGCACTGAGACCCAAGCGTTGCTACTGCTCTGAGTGGCCTCGAGAGCCGTCCAGCTGTCACCTCCATCATTGGAGAAATAGGTTCGCCACCAGTCTTCGCCATTATTACTGGGCCCTCGATCATTGGAGTACCACTTCCAGTAGCGCACACTTACGGAACTCGCACCGGTCAGATCGTAGACGGGCGTGAAAACGGTGGTCTTCCCGCCATCAACGTCGTTTGCGCCTTCGCTCGAGCCGAATCGACCATCGGTGACCCAGCATTCTGTGCCATCGCTGGTGTGGTCGTCTTCGGGCTGGGCCGAAGTGCCTTCGGGATCCATTCGATTCCACACTCCCTTGGTAGCCGTATCGAACATGTCGCCCACTTCCCAATCACCGGTGATTTCGGCGGGATCGATGGCCCAGGCCACGAGGAAACTGAAGGGCTCGACGGGAGCATCGTCGGGCAGGAAACCCACGGTGCCAAGGTCGTCCTCGGCATAGATGTAATAGTCCACACGCCCGCCGCTGCTGGGAGGAATACCGGCTTCGAAGCTGCCGCCGCCTAGATCGCTCATGGCAAGCTCGGTCCAGAGGCTGCCCTCAAAACGATAGCGCAGTTTCACGGTGGACGGATCGATATTCCCCTCCACCGACCAGATCACGGAATTCACGAGGTATGGATTGTCGCTGTCGGTGGTGTCGTCCAATGGGGTGTGCACGAACACGATGCCCGCGGGAATGGGACAATCGAAACCGTGGTTTTCAGCTGCATCGCAGTAGATGTCGCCGTGCACGGTACCATTGAGAATGTCCTCGTCATCGTCATCGGCAATGAATGTCCATAGCACCTGATCGGGCTGGGTTTCGGGATGCCCCAGCAGGCGGCCGTAGTGCCAATTGCTTGCCGACACGATTGTGCCCGGCGAATTCCAGGCCGGTGGACCGGAATCGTAGAAGGCTTGCAGGTCGACCATGGCATCCCAGTTGAAGCCTGCGATGACCTGCCCTGCGTAGTGAATTTCTTCGCCCACCACATCGCCGGGATAACTCAGACTGTTATCCGAGTTGCGAATGCCGCTTACGCAATTGCCGGTGTAGAAACCGCGCCCGATGATGGGATCCTGAGTCATGAGGTTTCCCAGAATGTCGCTATTGCCTTCACCCAAGCCTTCGTCGCCTTGATATCCCAAAATGGCTGCCTGCACACCGTGGCCGAACTCGTGGTGGACGACCTGCTGCAGTTCACCCGTATTGGTGCAGCTGCCGCCGGCGGCGCAGAAGTTGATGGTGCCGTCCCACCAGGCATTGCATGGGCAGTAGCCATCGTCGCGGTTGACCCATGCGTGTATGCGCTGGTTGGGGTACGCAAACTCAGGCGCGAAGAGCTGGAAGAAGTCGTAGATGTCGTTCACGGCGTCGAAGGTATCAAGTTCGTCCTGCCGTGCGTTCCCGCTATCGAAGTTCACGGTCAAGGGAATGTCTTCCGAGGCGGTGGCGCTGAAGGAAGCTTCCGAGCCGTTGTAATTGGAAACGTAAACATAGGGACCATCCAGATCCGCGCTCACCGTAAGGTCACCGGCACTGCCGGCCAATGTCCAGTTACCATTCTCATCGCTGGTCACGGTTCCCAGTCCACCCACGTTGATATCCAGATAGGGAATGCCGCTGGTGGAAACACCGTCGCACCAACCATAGACCTGTGATTCGATCTCCGTGTCGCCGCCGTAGGCGAAATGAATATCGTTGCGACGCTGAAGGATTTCTCCGCTGTGTGCGTCTACATCAGTAGCCCAGATTCCCAAGGGCCGCTCGGTACGCACGCGTACACGCCAAACGAGATGATGCTCCACCGCCTCCTCGCTCAAGGGAACCGGCAAGACCAGCAATTCGCTTTCGCCGTCCAATCGATCGGTGGACGCGTCGAAGGGCAAAGCATCGCGAGCCACATCTTCCGCCGAGAACTTCGACAGGGATGGCACAGCAGACAGATCGATGTCGGAATAGAAATCCGAACCCATGAGCATGAGCGATCCGCTGTCTCCGAAGAGAACCACGGCCTTGCCGCCCTTCACATCGATGTCATTCCAAGTCTGCTGAAAGTGCAGGGCCCATTTACCGAGTGCATGTTCAGCAGTCTTGAGGTGCAGATCGCCATTGTCGGCCCTGAAAACTGAAGCGTGCTCCGCGATGACCTGCCTAGCCGCAGCTTCTGCATCTTGGGCATTGCCCAGGGTGGCTCCCATATTGATGGGCGAGCCAAACACATAGTGGGGAGTCTGTGTGCGCGCGTTCCATGACCAGACCTGCCAGTCCGCAGAATGCAGGGAGTGCAGATCGGCCTGCAGGGACGCGATACCTTGCTCACTGGCGAAAGAGCGATAGTTATGCAGGTCGTAGCTGGCGAGGTGTATTTCGAGATCAGCATTCTGATCCACCGGTGTGAACGCGGGAGCGGTGCCGGCAAGAAGCAGCATCGCCATGACGCTGCCGAATAAACGGCTTGTATTGAACATGCGCATGTCCCGGGAACCTCCGATGGGGCGGGGAGATTTCATGCAAGAGCTGGATGTGCAGGCTCTAAGTATACCCTTTTCGGGCTCAGCCTCCAAGCCAGGGACCATTGAGGAGTCCTGGACCCTCAAAGCCTGCGCAGAAATGGATTGGATGCGGCCTCTTCGACCAGACTGCTGTCGGGACCGTGGCCACTGTGAAGCACCATATTGGGTGGCAGGGCCGAGATGATTTTTTCTCCGATGGATCGCATGAGCGTGGTGTGATCACCGCCGGGCAGATCGGTGCGGCCAATGGATCCGGCGAAGAGTGTGTCGCCGGCAAAGAGGTGGTTGTTGACGCTGAGGCATACACCACCTGGGCTGTGACCCGGAGTGTGGATGACCTTCACTTCCAAATTTCCCACCCTGACCACTTCGTCATCGGTAAGGGCCTGGTCCAAACACGGTGGCTCCACGGGTTCCATGCCGTAGAGTCCACAAATCTCTCTAAGGTTTTCCACCAGGAAGTTGTCGTCCTCGTGCATGCGAAAGGGAATGTCCAAACGCTGCTGCAACTCGGAAGCACCCAAGACATGATCGATGTGACCGTGGGTGTTGAGAATGCACTCGATCTCAAGATCCTGCTTCTGGGCCAGGGCGAGGATTTCATCGGCGGGTCCTCCGGGATCCACGACGAAGGCCTTTTTGCTGACGGGATCTCCCACCAGAAAGGTGTTCTCCTGGAAAATACCCACCGTGTGCATTTCGACGATCATCTATCCTCCAATTTGGGCGAGGGAATTCAACTCGCCATCGTCGCCCTCTTCAAGGCGATGTTTCTCAGGCTTCGACAACAGTGCCTGTCGCACACCGGCCTCCAAGTCGCGTTCCCAATCATCGGACTCCAACAAGTGCCGTAGCGGAACATTTTGCGCACCGAATAGACACCCGCGCATTTCGCCACGATGGGTCAGGCGAACGCGATTGCAGTTGTCACAGAAGTTCTTACCCAGAGGATGAATGATCCCCACGCGCAGGCCATCGGATTCCCGCTGGAACATGCGCGCAGGCCCGTCCGTGCCCTGGCGCTTCATCTCCTTCCAGCTACCCCGCCCTTGCATGCGCTCCAGAATTTCATCGCCACTCATTCGCCTTGTTTCATAGAGTTCACGCGACACACCCACAGGCATCAGTTCGATGAAACGCATGCGAAGACCGCGTTCGGCTGAAAAATCCAGGAAGTCACCGATCTCATGATCGTTGATGCCCTTCATGGGCACGGCATTGAGCTTGATGGGATCCAGGCCTGCGGCCAGCGCCGCATCTACGCCTTCGATTACGCGACTCAGATCACCGCGGCCGGATATTTCGCGAAAGCGATCCGCATTCAGAGTGTCCAAGCTCACGTTCACACGGGAGAGTCCCGCGCTCGCAAGGTCATCGACCAAAGGCGCAAGGTGCATGGCGTGAGTTGAAAGACTCACCTCGCCAATGCCTTCGATTTTCGAAAGCCGGCTTACAATTTTCACCAAGTCTTTTCGCAGTGTGGGTTCGCCGCCTGAAAGCCGCACCTTTTCGACACCCATGCGTGCGAAAAGGGTCACTAATTGCTCCCATTCCCGCGGACTGATTTCCTCGCGTGAACCCTCGGGGAGGTGGGGACCATCGGGCTGGCAATAGAGACACCTGAAGTTGCAATAGGGAGTCACAGAGATTCGCAGATAGCGAATGGACCTTCCGAAGGGATCGATGAGGGGTGAGAGGGCCACGGGACTCCTAAGCAGAGGTGAGGGTTCCGGCAGCATAGAAAAGGGACCCCTCGCGGTCAAGCGAGAGGCCCTCAATACATTTGCATCAGTGCTATTTCCAGTGCCCAGACACCCACACATGTCCGCGGGATGTGCGCTTCCAATGGCCTTTAATCCAGGTTTTCCCGGTCTTTCCCTTAACCCAGTGACCCTTCACCCAGACATGGTTGTGCCCGTTCCATTTCCAGTGGCCATCCACCCAGACATATTTCGGACCCGGCTTGGTTGGACGCACTTCGTTCTTGGCCGCCGGGGGATCTTTGGGAACATAGGTCACCGTGGTGCATCCGGCGCTCATGGCCGCTAAGGCAAATGCGAGTATCAGGGTTTTCATGCGGAGTTTCATGTCGACTCCTTGGTTGGAGATTCACTTCGTCCTTCTCATCCCGGTCACTGCATCGTCCATGCCAGCGGATCAGAGCCGCCGCCAGCCTTTCGGAAGGCTCAGCTTGTCCGCATCCAGGAATCCTGCCAGATCCCCTAGGGTTTCGCCCAGTACATTATTGAATGCCGCACCCGACTTGAATCCCGGCTCAAGATGGATGGCCTTGATCTCAAGCTCCTTCCGGTCGCGATGAAGCTTGGGGTCAACCCGCCCCACCAACTCACCTTCGTGCAGAATGGGCAGCACGTAGTAGCCGTACTCGCGCTTGGAAGGTGGTACGTAAATCTCAATGCGATATCGAAAGCCCAACAATTCCTCGGCACGCTCGCGCAACCATAGAAAAGAATCGAAGGGGCAAATCAGAGTCGTGCCTTGAGGCTTGGGCAGGCGGGCAAGATTGTCGAGAGTTTCAGGCCTGGTGTAATAGATGTCGCCCTGCCCGGGCACTTCCACCGCCACGACGCGCTTCTTCTTCAGATTCCTGGCAATTACGGCACGACGAACCGTCGCTTTGAGCCGCGGGGAAGTGAAATAGGTCGACAGGTGCTTTTCGGTGGCGATTCCATTGCCGTCCAAGCCTGTGAAAAGCCAACTGTCTTCGTACTCCGCCTTGCTCGCGGTTGGCCCCTCCGGATAAACCTGCTCAGCCAGATCATACACACGCCGAAAATGGCGACGGTCGGCGATGGCCAACTCGCCTTTCCGCCATAGAACCTCCAAGGCCATTTTCTCCTGCTTCCAGCCCCACCAGGGTCCGGTGCCACCAGGCTTGGCCTTGAACTGCGCG
The DNA here is from genome assembly GCA_964440095.1 of uncultured bacterium. Classification (GTDB taxonomy): domain Bacteria; phylum Krumholzibacteriota; class Krumholzibacteriia; order JACNKJ01; family JACNKJ01; genus JACNKJ01. Next base: position 9,347 of record CAYTPZ010000016.1, read on the forward strand.
CTTTCCAGGGGACCTTCTTCCCTGATGCGACGACGCACTTTCTGCATGACACTCCGCGGCGGACGATTCTCTTTCCACCAACTGCCATGCGGGACGAAACTGCGGAAGCTGCGGCGACTCAAGGGCAGGTGCTTCAGGGGAAGCATGCTGGCTTCATGTCCCCAGAATTCGTAGGCGATTTTGTCTTGGTAGATCCATTGGCGCAGCTTTTCGCGATCGAATTTTCCGAAGCGGCTCCAGAGCGTCAGATGATGGGCCCGATCCACTACGTTAACGCTATCTAGCTGCAATCCACCGCATGATTCCAAATGATCCACGAAGCTCTTTGGCGTGAGTTTCCTCGAACGCGGCTTCAGCAGTCCCTGGCGCTGAAACCAGAGTCGTCGGATTTTTTCAATTTCCACGCGATAAGATTTGGGCAATGTATCCTCCGAAGCCAAGCTATCAGAATTTGAGAAACTGTGCTAGCTTGGCGGTATGAGCATCTATTCAGATCTAACACCTTGGTACGATCGACTGTTTCCCGTCAGCGAAGTGCAGTCGGACTTTCTATTGCAGCGACTCGCTTCGGCAAATGCTCGAAGTGTGATCGACGCGGGTTGCGGCACCGGTCGACATCTGGAGATTCTCGCCGATACTGGATTCACCGTGGCCGGCCTTGAGCCCGAGGTGGACATGGCCGCCGAAGCCAATCGGCGCCTTCGGGATAGAGGCAAGGTGGAGATTCTAGGCATACAGGATGCAGCTCAGGTTCCCGGCGCCCCCTTCGAAGCCGTACTTTGTCTGGGAAACACTCTGGCTCATCTCTTAGATGAATCGGCATTGGACCAAGGGCTGTCAGCCTTGACCAGTGTTCTCGAGCCCGGCGGCCTGTTCATAGTGCAGCTTGTACACTTCGAAAAGGTTCTGCGCGAGGGACGAGATCCTTTCTCCGTAAAAGTACTGGAAGACGGATCGCAATTTCATCGAAGCTACGATTTCAGCCATGCACCCGCGCGTTTGGGCTTCAGCCTTCGCTTCGAAAACGAGACCCTGCGCTTCGAGGATAGCTTCGATCTTCGGCCATGGACCTTGGAGGAACTAAGCCCAGCCTTTGAAGTACGGGGACTGAAGATTGAGGAAGTTTGCGGAGACTGGAGTGGAACTCCTCGGCAGCCCGACTCGCCGGCCAGCATCATCCTGGCTCGGCGCCAGTGAATTGAACTCTATCTGAAGATTCTTCTACCCAATGCGGTGTTGAGACGCCCAGCTTCCGCCTCATCGAAGGCGTGGAAACGCCAGGCCAATACACCGTAGACAATAACTCCCACGAAAATCACCAGGAGCAGACTTGGGATTCCACTGATCCAACCAGCCAAAGGCCATAGGGCCAGACCCATAAGTCCCCCGAAGAAAATGGTGCGGAAGTTCGCCCTCCATGGGATGCGCACGCGGATATGCCTTCGCAGCATGGCAAAACTGAGTACGTAGCCGAAGATCAGCGCGCTGCCGGTGGCGATGGCCGCACCGTTGGCACCGCCGAAGGGCCCGTCCAGGGGAATCAGAATGAAATCCATGACGATGTTGTAGACGAGAAAGAGCCGGCTCCAGAGAGTGATTTCGGGTTTTTCGAGTATCAGGGGCAGGAAGCTCATGGTGTTCAGGAAATGTGTGGCCACCATGGCGGCGAAGTAGATTCGGAAAGGCGAGACTGCATCGATCCACTTGGGATCGTAGATGTGCACGATGAGCGGCTCGGCCAAAATCAAAGCGCCAACCAACAAGGGGAAGAGGAAAACCGTGACCACCTTGTTGTAGAAACGGAAGACCTGGGCCAGCTGCCCCTTGTCCTGCTTCTCCGTGTACTCCTTCACGTAAACCGGCACGATCACCTTGAGCAAAAGGTGCATGGGCACCAGGGCGATGAGCGCGGTCACGATCTGTGTTGCGATACGATAAACACCCGCCACACTCGCCTGCTGATAGTGACTGATGATCCAAGTATCGATGTCGGTGTAGAGGGCGATGAGCGTGAGGCTGGTGGCATACTGCAGGAGCCCGTAGCGCGCCATGCGTTTGATGGGCAGGGCTTCGTCGGCGCCACCTTCGATATTCTTGCTCAATCCGATCATGCGGCCCAGATAGGCGAGCAGATAAACGCCGTTGCTGATCACCAGGAAGGTGAAGAGCTTGTCCAGGGTTCCCACTAATGGGATATCACCCTCGCTGGGCAACCAGACGATGAAGAGCGTCAGTTTGAGTGCCTGGAAACCCACCGTGGCAACATTGCGAAATGCCTGGCTCCGGTGAGCGGTGAGCATTTCGTCGAAGACCGTGGCCTCGAACTTGAGAATGGTGAAAAGCGCGAAGTAGGGCAGCAGACCATTCCACTCGGTCACGTTCAGCCAGTTGGACAGGACATCGCGGAAGGCCCAGGCCAGGAAGACCATGATGCTTCCGCCTAACAGATGCCCCAGTCCACCGATCAATTGCAGACTCAAAGCGCCGCGGCGGTTTTTCTTGCCAAGGAATTCAGGTAGGTAGCGCTGGATGATGGGTGAGATGCCCAAGGACAGGGCCATGGCGCCCTGCATGTATCCGCCCAGCATCACCGAGTAAACTCCGTAATTGTGATTGCTAAGCTTTCGGGCCAGCACGATGGAGATGATCAGCGACAGGAAATAACTGGAGTAGGTTCCGAGGATCACGAAGATCGTGTCCCGGAACATGCCCTTCAGTTTGCCGCCGCCGGATTCGCTCATGCTACCAAACCGTCACCGCGCCAAGGGTGATATCGAAGCCACGGTCCGCGCCTTCCGCCGGTTCGGGACTGCGCAACTCCAGGATAAGTTCCACTTCCTTACTCACCAGCACGTTGAGACCGACGGCGCTGCTGGCGTGTTCGAATTCATCGTCCACCTCAGTGAGGCCCACCTCCAGGAAGACCTCGGCCATCCCGGCAATGCCGTACCAGAATCCGGAAGCCAATGACATTGCACTGTCACCCTCTCCGACTCCATCGTGGAACCAGTTGATGGTCGGGCGTGCGTAGAGTCCTAAACCTTCAAAGTCGAGGTTGGCTTCCAATCCGGCAGCCATGGAACTGAGACCCAGGCCTGGACCGGAAGCTATCATTTCGAAGTAGGTATCGAGCTTGAAGGTCTTATCGAAACCGCCGTAGACATTCTTGAAGATTCCCATACTCATAAAATCCACGCCGCCGGATCCCATTTCCGGGTATCCGATTCCCGTGAAAAGATAGACATGGGTGCTCTCGTGAATTCCCCACGCAGGACCGATCACCAAACTCTTGCTCTGCCCATCCGGGCCCTCCAGCCCAACTCCGCTTTGCGTAAAGTAGAACTCAATAGCCCCCGGACCCATGGGATAGGGCTCCCAGGTGTCCACGGCCATGGCGGCGGGAACTAAAGTGAGAATCAGCAAAATACTCGTGATGCCTTTCAAGACATGCCTCCCTGAAAAGGGTCCGGCGACCTGACGGAGAGAATGGCTCCGGGGCCTTGGACGCTACATTAACGAGCGAGCGCGCCCGCCGTCCACCGTGAAAACCTGTCCGGTGATAAAGGATGCCCGATCGCTGGCCAGAAAGGCCGCCGCCGCCGCGATTTCTTCGGGCTCGCCCAGGCGATTGAGTGGCGTGGCCGCCCCCCATCCCTGCATCACGTCCGCTTCGGAGCTGCCGGTGTCTTTGGATACCCGCTGGGCCAGCTCCGAAAGGCGGCCGGTGCGAGTGTATCCCGGCGCTACCGAATTCACCGTGATACCGTAAGCACCGAGTTCATTGGCCAAGGTTCGCGCATAGCCGGTGAGACCTGCGCGAAGGGAATTGCTGAGTAACAAGCCGTCAATGGGCTCACGCACACTCACGGATGTGAGAAAAATGATGCGTCCCCAGCCTGCCGACTTCATGGCGGGAATCGCCGCTTCGGCCAGGCCAACCCCACCATGCAAGATGAGATCGGCGGCGGCGCGCCAGCTGCCTTCGTCGAGTTGATCGTGTTGCCCCGCAGGCGGACCGCCGGAATTCACGAAGAGGATTTCCGCGGCTCCCAGCTCGGCGCGGCAAGCAGCTGTCCAGGCGAGTCGGGATTCAGCAGAGGCGAGATCGAGATTGTGGGTAAATGGGCGCCGGCCCGTTTCCTTCTCGATGCGCGTAGCGGCGGTCCCAAGTTTCTCGGAACTGCGCGAACCCATGGCCACTCGCACGCCTTCCCGCGCTAACTCCATGGCCACCGCAAAACCGATTCCCGCCGACGCGCCGGCCACCCAGGCCACGCGATCCTTGATTCCCAGATCCATGCCTACCTCCTCGATACACCGAGTCTACAACCACTACGTCGATACCAGAAAGCAGAAAGCCCCTGCACCAGGCAGGAGCTCTTGCGGTTAGCGGCAGGCGGTTAGCGGTTAGCGGCTAGTGGCTAGTGGCTAGCGGTCCGCTAAAACATTGTCGGCACGTTTTCCACGCGCACGACTTCGGGCACCTGTTCCTTGAGGGTGGCTTCAACGCCGGCCTGCAAGGTGATGGCGGCCGAGGGGCAGCCTACGCACGCGCCCTGGAGACGCACACGGACCACACCGTCGCCGGTGACTTCCACGAGTTCGATGTCACCGCCGTCCATACGCAGGGCGGGACGGATCAAGTCGAGGGCTTTTTCAACGCGCTGGGTGAGTTCTTGATTCTCGCTCACGGCTCCTCCTCGGGGCCTGGGTCCACCGCCAATCTAACTGAGGGACGCATCCCCTGCAAGGGTGTGGGCACCGGAACTGCCCAGAGCCTGCTCCAAATCAGCGATGATTTCATCGATATCTTCAATGCCCACCGAGATTCTCACGAGCCCCTCGTCGATGCCTGCATGAAAGCGCCTCCACCTGTGGCCTGTCGCTGAGACAGCTCGTATTGAGGATGGCTCGGCAGACCCGGATAGCGCAGCCACTGAACATTTTCCCGGGCCGGGAGCCAGCGGGCCAGCTTGAGCGCCCGGTATTCGTTATCGGCGGCGAATTATCTCGTCCTGGAGCTCAGGGCTGAGATCGCAGAAGTAGTCGCTATAGCCAAGCACGGCTCATGGCGCTTCGACTTTTTCCTGCTGGGCAAATTGCATCTCATAGAGCTGGCGATAGAGCCCGCCCGCCGTCATGAGTTCCTCGTGACGGCCTTCTTGCACTAAACGTCCGTCCTCGATCACCGCAATGCGATCGGCACCGTGAATGGTAGAAAGCCGATGCGCAATCACCAGTGCCGTGCGTCCGCTCATAAGGCGGTCGATGGCCTCCTGCACGAGCATCTCGCTCTCGGTGTCCAGGGCGCTGGTGGCCTCGTCGAAGATGAGAATTTCGGGATCCTTCAGCAGTGCCCGCGCGATGGCCAGGCGCTGTCGCTGGCCTCCGGAAAGCTGAAGTCCCCGCTCGCCGATGATGGTGTCGTAGCCCTCCGGTGCTTCCAGAATGAAATCGTGGGCCCGAGCGGCGCGCGCGGCCTCTTCCACCATTTCCCGCGTGGCCGAAGGACGGCCATAGGCAATGTTATTCAGGATGCTGTCGTTGAAGAGCAGCACATCCTGGGTAACGATGCCGAATTTGTCGCGCCAGGACGAAAGTCTGAACTCTCGCAGATCTCTTCCGTCCAGACTCAATCGGCCGGCGTCCGGCTCGTAAAAACGCGCGAGCAAGTCGGCCAGGGTACTTTTGCCGCCGCCGCTGGGTCCTACCAGAGCCACGATCTGGCCCTTTGAAATCTCCAGATTCAGATCATGGATCACAGGCAGACCCCTGCGGTAGCCAAACTCCACGTTCTCGAATCGAATGGCTTCGCTCAATGGACCTGGCACTTCCCCATGCTCCAAAGACTTGCGCTCGGAGGTCTCATCCAAAATCTGGAAGATGCGCTCACCCGCGGCCACCCCTTCCTGAACGATCTGGTTCAGTTCGGAAATGCGCCTAAGCGGACCCACGATGCTGAGCACCGCCACCACGAAAAGCACAAGATGGCTGGCTTCCATGTTGCCCTGCAAAACCTGCACGCCGCCATATCCCACAATAAAAACCACCGACAAGCTTCCCAGCATTTCACTGAGGGGCGCGTTGAGCGCGCCCAATGCGCGCAGGCGAACGGAGCTCTTGAAGTAGTCCAGATTGAAATAGCCGAAGCGCTTCACCTCGTCGGCCTCGCGACCGAAAGCCTTCACCACGCGCGCGCCGGTAACGGTTTCACCGATGGCGCCGGCCATCTCGCCCATGCGCACCTGGATGCGCGTGCTGTCTCGCCGGAGCAATTTCCCAAGTGTGCGCATAAGCAGCGCGTTGATAGGCACAATGAGGAAGGTGAGCAGGGATAGTTTCCAACTGATGGCGAAGATGATGATGAGTCCCACAATCACCATAAGCCCATTTCTAAACAGCGAGGCCGTGGCCCCCACGATGGCGCCCTTGAGTGTGTTCACATCATTGACCACACGGCTGATAAGCACGCCGGTCTGCTGGCCGTGGAAAAAACCCAGAGGCAGGCGCTGAAGGTGGGAGTAGAGATCGCGCCGAATATCGAAGAGGCTGCGTTGCTCCAGATAATGCACCAGGTAGGCCTGAATGTAGTCGAAGAGGTTCTTCAGAAAGTAGGCCAGCAGGATGGCCATGAGCCCGCGCATGAGTCGCTCGCGCGGCTCGCCGCGATCGAGCCAGCCGCGCGCTCGCGACAGAGTGCGATCTTTCCAGCCTTCGGCGCGATCCAGGAAATTAGGTTCGCTGGTTTCCGGAGCACTCATCTCGATCTGAACAGGACCTGTAGGCTCATTCTTGAAGAGGTTGTCCAGGAAGGGAACGATGAGGGTCAGGGAGATGCCGTTGAGCGCCGCAAACAGGAAGATGGACAGCAGGGCCAATACGGACCGGCGCCAGTAGGGCTTCAAATAGGACAGCAATCTTCGTGTGATACTCATGGGCGGGAATGTAGCAAATCAAAGATGGAGGGCGCCAGCCCAAGCTTTGAAATGGGTTCTGTGGGTAGAGTTGACGGCTGCCATGTGACCCGTCAAGAAGTTGACAAGGATCGATTTTGGTGAATATTTCCAACCGCTCATAAGAGTGTTTTCTCAGAGTTTCGTTTCACTGAGCAATTGACTGTCTGGCCAGTTTGGATTTTTTAGTCAAGGAAGAGTACGAATGCCAAGCCTACATTCCCGCTCTGGATGTGGAGGATCCCGCGGGAGAGGCGAAGATGGAGTTCCTTTTGGATCGGCTAGATTCTGACTGAGGGCGAAAGAGCTTGAGCCTATCCCCTTCTAAAAAAGCCCCCGCCAATCCGGCGGGGGCTTTTCATTCGATGAAGCTTCAACTAGCCGACCAGTTCCTTGGTCTTCTGGAACAGCTCCATGGGATTGCGCGCGCCGCCGGGTCCCACAGATTCGGACCAGAGGACCTTGCCGTTTTTGTCGATGAGGATCGTCGCGCGATCCGAAATACCCGCCTCATCAAGCCAGAGGCCGAAGGCCTTGGACACTTCGCCCTTGGGGTGGAAGTCGGCCATCAGGGGGTAAGTGATACCACCGAAAGTCTCCGCCCAACCTTTGTGGGTGAACTTTGAATCCACACTCATACCCAGAACCTGGGTATCGATCGCGGCGAACTCTTCCAGAAGAGAGTTCAGGCCCGGGATCTCGATGCTTCAAGTTGGCGTGAAGTCGAGGGGATATGAAACGAAAAGCACGTTCTTGGAGCCCTTGAAGTCCGACAGTTTGACTGTCTCGTCCAAGTGGCTGTCCAGGCTGAAATCCGGAGCGGTAGCTCCAGCTTCGATCAAGGCCATGGATTGCCTCCGTTTGAGGTAAGGGTGTAAGGGGTTGCTTGGCGACAATATTTCACAAGTGCAGGGGATTCTCAACAGGCAGAATGATCTCGGGATCCCAGGATCCTGAATTCCACAATCCGGGCTAAAAGGAAGTGGCCTGCGCTAAACGGGCCTATTTCCACACAAGAAAACCCCCACCGCGGCGGCAGGGGTTTTTAAATGGCTATGGCTGTTATTAAAGATGCTTCTCGAGTCGAGAGATCAAGCTGTATCGCGGTGGAACGCCGGCAATGGTGTCCACAGGGCGGCCTTTTTCGAATACGAGCAGGGTGGGAAGGCTTTTTACCTCATAGCGGATGGCCAGGTCCCGCTCCAAATCAACGTTGACCTTGGCGAAACGCAGCTTCCCCCCCATCAGGTCGCTCATTTCTTCGAGCATGGGCTCCATGGACTTGCACGGCTGGCACCAATCTGCCCAAAAGTCAACAATGACAGGGGTTTCCGAGTCTAAGATGACCTCGTCGAAGTTCTGGGCGTTCAGGGGCTGGAGCTTGTCCAAGCTGGAATCCTCCTAAAGGGTACTCTGCACGGCGAAACCACCATAGCCCGGACCCCAAGGCTCATCACAAGGACTTTTTTGAAGAAAATTTTGCGCCTTCACAATTAAGGTAAACGCTCGATGAAGTCGCCCACTTTTCAAGACTTGCGCGACCTATATCATTTAAGGCCGGATTTATTGATTAACGGGTTGATTTAATAAGCTAATTCAGGTTCTCACTTCCAGGATCCTTTCCGCCAAATCCTTTCTTCTCAACTTCTTGCCGAGGCCGAGCACCTGTGCTATATCATTCCGGAACTTTCCGGTGCCCCCGGCGTAGATGCGCGCCCCTTCCTCAGCGGGGCAAACCCTTACAAACAGTCACTTTCAGGATCAGGGAGCCATCCCATGGAGACGAATTACGACATTGAAGTTCTCAATGAGCGCGTGGAGCGCGAAAGCCGCTTCGCTCGGGAGATCGCCGAAGAGGTGGGCAAGGTTATTGTTGGCCAGCGCTATCTGGTGGATCGCCTCCTTATAGGACTCCTCTGTGGCGGCCACGTGCTGCTCGAGGGTCTGCCCGGCCTGGCCAAGACCTTGGCCGTATCCAGCCTGGCCGGGGCCGTGAAGGCCGACTTCCGGCGCATCCAGTTTACGCCCGACCTGCTTCCCGCCGATCTGGTGGGCACGCAGATCTTCGATCCCAAGACCGGCGAATTCCACACGCGCAAGGGTCCCATCTTCGCCAACTTCATCCTGGCCGACGAGATCAACCGAGCGCCGGCCAAGGTGCAGAGCGCGCTGCTGGAATCCATGCAGGAGCGGCAGGTCACGCTCGGCGGCGAAACCCACAAGCTGCCGGATCCTTTCCTGGTGCTGGCCACGCAGAATCCCATCGAGCAGGAGGGCACCTATCCCCTGCCCGAGGCTCAGGTGGACCGTTTCATGTTGAAGGTGAAGGTGGGATATCCCAATCGAGGCGAGGAGAAGGAGATTCTCTCGCGCATGGGCGGCCTGGACACGCCCGCCGTGACGGCCATCACCGATCCCGCAAAGATCGCCGAAGGGCGTAAGCTCATTCACGACATATACATGGATGAGAAGGTGAAGGACTATATCATCGACCTGGTCTTCGCCACGCGCGAGCCGGAAACGGTGGGCCTGGGCGAGTTGATCACCTACGGAGCCAGCCCCCGGGCCACGCTCTACCTTTCCATGGCGGCCAGGGCCCACGCCTTCCTGCGCGGGCGCGGCTATGTGACCCCTGAAGATGTGAAGAAGATCGGCCTGGACGTGCTGCGCCACCGCATCATCGTCAGCTACGAGGCCGAGGCCGAAGAAATGGACAGCGACGCGGTCATCGCGCGGCTCTTCGACGCGGTGGAAGTTCCGTAGGAACAGCGATGAGCGAGAACAGACGCATTCCTCCCGAGATTCTCAAAAAGGTCCGGCAAATCGAACTGTCGACCCGTGGCCTGGTGGAGGATCTCATCGGCGGCGAGTACCACTCGGTGTTCAAGGGCACCGGCATGGAATTCGACGAGGTGCGCGAGTACGCCCCCGGTGACGAGGTGCGAAGCATCGACTGGAACGTCACCGCACGCATGGGCCGCCCCTTCGTCAAACGATTCCGCGAGGAACGTGAACTCACCGTGCTCCTGGTGGTCGACGCCAGCGCCAGCGGGCTCTTCGGCAGCGATGGGCGCCTGAAGAGCGAGATCATCGCCGAAGTGGCCAGCGTCCTGGCTTTCAGCGCCATTCGCAACCAAGACAAGGTGGGATGCCTCATCTTCACCGACCGGGTGGAAAAATACATTCCCCCCGCCTCGGGACGCCGCCACGTGTTACGCATCATACGAGAGTTACTCTACGTGAAACCCGAAGGCGAAGGCACGGACATCGGCCATGCCCTGGAAACGCTGTCACGTTTGCAAAAGAAGAAGGCCGTGGTTTTCCTGGTCAGCGACTTCATGGACGAGGGATACGAAACAGCCCTGCGCCTGGCGGCGCGACGACACGACCTCATAGCCCTGAGCATCCACGATCCCCTGGAAGAGCGGCTGCCCGACGTGGGCCTCTTGCACATTCGCGACGCCGAAACCGGCGAGGATCACTGGATCGACACCCGCAGCAGCACTATTCGCAGCGGTTTTGGGGCAGAGGCGGTGGGCCGGCGGCTGGCCCTGGAGAAGTTACTCGCTCGCAACGCAGTGGATCAGATCGCCCTGAACGTGAGCGACGACTATGTGCTCCCCCTCACCCGCTTCTTCAAACGCCGCATGAAGCGTCTCGCCCGCGGATTCCGCCGTGTGGCGCCCATGCTTCTGCTGGGCTTGGCGGTCGCCACTTCCAGCGCCGAGGCGCAGGCTCCGGCTAAAAGCCAAGCGCTAACGGCCAACCGCCAGAACACTCCTGCGGTCAGCGGTCAGCAGCAGCCCCCCGTCATTCCTCGGGCACAGATCGAAAAACTCGGCGAACCCAGTGCCGCCGAACTCACGGCGGCGGGTCGTCCTCGGCGCTTGAATGAAAACGATGGCATCCTCTCCGTGGAAAGCTATCTGGCCCGCGATCTTCAGACCATCGGCGACCCCAACGAGCTGATCTGGTCCCTGGTCCTCGCCGAGGGTAGTGAGTACAGAAAAATCGACTGGGATTTCGGCGAGGCCTCGCCACTGATTCCCTGGATGGATCCCGAAGCCATGGACGAAGCGCTGCTGGCCGACCTGGCCGGGCGCTCCCCCGACTCTTTGGGCCTGGGCGATTTTATCAGCCGCGAGATCGCCGGCGACACGCTGCGTTTTCGTCTGCCCTTCACCCTACTCTCCCCCGACACTCTCATGATCCCCGGGCAGGCTTTCCACTATAGCGTGCCCGGTGAGTCGAGCTCTCGGCGCATGGAAACATCGCCCATGGAGCTGGCCTGTATCTCTGTGCTGAGCGCTACTCCCGACAGCGCTGCCCTCCGCGACTGGAAAGCCCCCGGCGAACTTCGAGGCGACTGGATCACCCCGCTGCTGAGCTGGGGCATTCCTATTCTGATCGTCCTGGTGCTGCTTGGATTGCTGCTGCGCTGGTGGTCGCGGCGCAGCCGGCCCATCCCCGAAATTCCGCCGGTACCGGCCGATGAGGAGGCCCTCTCCGCCCTTCGGGACCTGGAACGCGCAGGGCTGCATACTGAAGGCGCTTTCCACGCATTCTACCTGCGCCTGTCCATGATTTTGCGCCGATACCTAGGGCGTTTGGCCGATCTGCCATTCGCCGACTGGACCACCGAGGAAATCGAGCCGGAAATGCCCCGGGCCGTGCCCGAGGCCAAACTTGCCGGCGAGCTGCTCGAGCTCATGCGCCGCGGCGACCTGGTCAAATTCGCCAAGCGCCAACCCAACACCGTGGAGTGTCAGGCGGCGCTGGAGTTCGCCCGCGACCTTGTCATTGCCACGAAGCCCGGCAGCCAAGATGAGGAGGGCGCGGCATGATCGAACGCTTCGCCAATCCTCATCTGCTTTGGCTGCTGCTGCTCATTCCGGCCATGCTCGCCTGGCGTTGGTGGATTCGCGATCGCGCGCAGTTGGTGCTTCGCGTTTCCGACACCCGGGCCCACGCCGCGCAGTCGGGCAAGGGTCTGGCGCGACTTCGTTATCTACCCTTCGGTCTGCGCGTAGCCGGTCTCGCCCTCCTCGTCTTCGCCTTGGCGCGGCCTCAGTTTGGTACTCACAGCCGAGAGATCACCAGCGAAGGGGTGGACATCATCCTGGCGCTGGATATTTCCACATCCATGGCTGGTGAAGATTTTCGTCCCAACAATCGCCTGCAGGAGGCCAAGGCCCAGGCCGAGGCTTTCGTGGCCAAACGGGAACAGGATCGCATCGGCCTGGTGGTCTTTGCGCGGCAGGCTTACACCCAATGTCCGCTGACTCTGGATCATGAACTGCTGCGGGAATTTCTGAACGGCCTGGAGATGGGCCTGATCGACGACGGCACCGCCATCGGCAGCGCCATCGCCACGGGAACGAACCGGCTGCGCGAAAGCAAGGCCGACAGTCGAGTGCTGGTGCTGCTCACCGACGGTGACAACAATGCCGGCAGCGTTGATCCCTTAAGCGCGGCGCGGGCAGCCGCGGCCATGGGCGTAAAGATCTACACCATCGGCATGGGTAAGCAGGGCAAGGTGCCTTACCCGGTGGATGATCCTTTCTTCGGGCGCCGCTACCAGTACATGCAGACCAATCTCGACGAGAAGACCCTCAAGGAAGTGGCCGAGGTCACCAAGGGTCAGTACTTCCGCGCGGAAAACGCCGAGGCCCTGGCGGCCATCTACGAAGAGATCGACAAGTTGGAGAAAACCGAGATCGCCAGCGTGGAGCGCGTGGATTATCGCGAGGCAAGCAGCCTCTTCCTGTTGCCCGCGGTTCTCGTGCTTCTTTTTGAATACCTGCTTGCGCGGACCATCCTGAGGAGGTTGCCATGAGCTTCGGCGAATCGCGCCTTCTGGCCTTCCTTTACATCGGCCTTCCCGTTCTCATCGTCGCAAGTATCTGGGCCTCGCGCCGCAGCCGTGCCGCCCGAGACCGACTCATGAGTTCAACGCTCTTTTCACGACTGGTGGAAGGATACGATCCTGCGCGTTTACGCTGGAAGGCCATGCTCGCCATCCTCGGCCTGGCCGCAGTGCTCATTGCACTTCCGCGCCCGCAGATCGGGAGTGAACTCACGGAAGTGAAACGACGCGGCCTGGACGTGATCATCGCATTGGACACCAGCCGCAGCATGTTGGCGGAAGATCTGCGTCCCAATCGACTGGATGCAGCCAAGCGGGAAATCGAAGACCTCTTCGGCCTGCTTCGCGGCAATCGCCTGGGCCTGGTCAGTTTCGCCGGCGAAAGCTTCGCCAATATGCCGCTGACTCTTGACGCTTCGGCCGCCGCCCTCTTCCTCGACGGCATCAGCGTCAATAGCATTCCCGTGCCGGGAACGAATCTGGAAAAGGCCATTCGCCGTTCCCTGGCGGCCTTCCGCAGCGAGGAACGTCGCTTCAAGGTGTTGGTCATGGTCACCGACGGCGAAAGCCACGAGGGCAATGCCATCGATGCGGCGAAAGAAGCCGCCGAGGACGGCGTGGTGATCTTCACAATCGGTGTGGGCACGCCCGAGGGCCATACCGTGCCCATGCGCGATGAAATCACCGGCGCTCTCAAAGAAAATCTACGGGACCGCGAAGGCCGCCCGGTGTTCAGTCGCCTGGATCGCAACACCCTTCAACAGGTGGCGGCCATTACCGGAGGCGCCTACTACGAAAGCAGCGGTGCCACTCTCGATCTCGACCACCTGAAGGAAACCATCTCCAACATGGAGACGCGTGAACTTTCGGGACGCGAGGCGCGTAAACCCATCGAACGTTTTCAGTGGTTAGTAGCTCTCGCACTTGCCGCACTTCTGTTCGAAGCGGGCCTGCCCGAACGCCGTGGAAAGGAGGCGGTATGGACCGGACGATTCTAGTTTTCACCACCCTCCTTCTGGCCGCCACAGCCATGGCCGAGGAGAAGGCGCCGCGGGTACCCCTGTCCACAGCCAGGGCCAATGCCGAAGGCAACAAGAAGCTGGAAGAAGGCCTCTACGAAGATGCGGCCACGCTCTTTCGCGGCGAAGCTCTCAAGATGCCGGAAAATGGTATTCTTCAGCGCAATCTGGCGGGTGCCCTGGCTCGAGCCGGGCTAGGCGAGGAGGCCTTGGCATCTTATGGGCAAGCCTTGCGCTTTGCCGAAGGTCGTCAAGAACAGGCCAAGGTTTACTACGATCTTGCCAACACACTGACCTTGGGCGAAGAATTGGAAGCGGCCCTTGATCAGTACACTCGCGCCTTGATACTCACACCCGAAGACATGGATGTGAAACACAACATGGAGTTTCTGCAGCGAATGATGCAGGAACAGCAACAGCAGCAAGAGCAAAACGAGAACTCGGACGAGAATCAGGAACAAAACGAGAACGAGAACCAGAACGAGAACTCGGACCAAAACCAGAATCAGCAGCAAGACCAAGAGCAGCAGCAACAAGATCAGTCGCAACAGGGCGAACAGGAAGAACAGGAACAGCCACAGCCCCAGTCCAGTGAAGAAGAGCAGCCCATGAGCGAGGAAGACGCCCAGCGCCTTCTGGACGCCATGATGGAAGAGGAGCGCGAATTCCAGGAAATGCGCGCGCGCCAGGAGATCGAGGAGAAGGACAACGTGGAGAAGGATTGGTAGTCATGACTCTGCGCATCGCCATGATCACGCTCATGCTCTTCGCGGCCGTCGGCCTGGCCGCAGACGTGAAAGTGAGTGCCGAGGTAGACAGCCGCCGGGTTGTGGCGGGTGAATCCTTCACGCTCACCGTTCGCGTGGAAGGCCCCCTGCGCGGAATTGAGGCGCCAGAGTTCCCGGAGCTCAGTGACTTCTTCATGGTGGGAACATCCAGTTCGAGCAACTTCAGTTTCGTCAATGGCCGCACACACAACGAGAAGATCTACCACTACAACCTCATCGCCGATCGCGAAGGGGAATTCAACATTCCCGCCATACCTGTAACGGTCAAGGGCGAGGTCTACGAAACCGAACCCATGGCCTTGACCGTGCATCCGGGCGTGGGTGGCACCAGCGCCATTCCTCCATCGGGCGGGCCCGCACCCGCACCGAATCAAGGCTCCAGTGCGGGCGACAGTTCGAGTCAAGTTTACATTCGCAGCTGGACAGACGGCGAAAAGATCTACGTGGGCGAGCAGCTCACGCACCACTTCGCCCTCTATCGCGATGCACGCGTGAGGTTCCGCGGCAATCCTCAATACGAAGCCCCTGAAACTCCTGGCTTCTGGACCGAATCATTGGGCGACGAAATCAGCGGCTTCCAGAATATCGACGGCCGTGACTTCGCAGTAACCGAGCTTCGCCGCGCGCTCTTTCCCCACGAGCCGGGCAATCTCCAGGTAGGTGCAGCCTCGCTTCGCGTGACCCTCTACGACCCCTATCGTGACGATTTCTTCAACTTCACGCGTGGAAAAGACAAGATCCTGCGCACCCGGGCAATCGAAGTGGAAGTCTTGCCCCTGCCCGAGGCTGGAAGGCCCGCCGGCTTCGGAGGAACGGTTGCCCGCGATCTCAATCTGAAAGCGCGTCTGGATCCCGGTCCCTACGAGGCCGGCCAGCCGGTCACCCTTACCGTTACCTTGTCGGGCTACGGCAATCCCCGCACCTTCGCCATACCCGAGCTTCAGATCGGCGACAACTTCCGCGACTACGATTCCGATTTGCAAAGTCGCGTTTCCGTAAATGAAAATAGCATCCACGTGCGCAAGGATTTCACATGGGTCCTCGTGCCCCAGCACGAAGGGGAATTGGAAATCCCGGCCCTGGAGTATCCCTGGTTCGATCCGGTGGAAGCTCGATATCGCGTGGCGCGAAGCGGTGCTCTTCCAATGAATGTAGCCCCGTCCCAGGCAAGGGAAACCGAGCCCGTGGTCTTTACCGAGGTAAATCAAGGCGTGGAAACCCTCGCCAAAAGTATTCATCACCTCAAGACCGAGCCCTTGCTTGCCGGCGACGGAAATCGCTTCCCTCGCTCTGCATCTTTCTGGACGGCACTCGCCCTGCCCTGGCCCATCCTGGCGGGCGCATACTTCTGGCGTCGTCGTCGCGACTCCATCGCCGCCGACAGCCGCGCCCATCGTGCACGAGGCGCGGGTAAGGCGGCCCGGCGTCATTTGAAGGAAGCATCGGCATCTTTGGGCGCGGGAGATTTCGAATCGTTCTGCGATGCCCTGGCCCGCGGACTTCGCGGATACCTGGGCGATCGTCTCGGCGCGTCCGCTGCTGGGCTCAGCGACGAAGACATCGACCAGCGTTTGGCCGGCGGGGGTGTAGGCGGAGAGTTGCGCGAAAACGTGCGCGGCCTACTCAGCGAATGTGATTTCGCCCGTTTCGCGCCGGGTGAAAAAGATCAAGCACGGATGCAGGAGCTGCTTGAGCGCGCTGAAGACGTCATTGGTGAATTGGACAAGGTGAAGGGATCCAAGCGCGGGTCCATCATTGTGGGAAGTACGCTTCTGATTTCACTGCTACTCTTAGCCTCGCCGTGCTTTGCGCTTCAGGGCCTTGAACCGGTCATGGCCGACGCCGCCCGCTACTACGAAGAGGGTGACTTCCACAGCGCCGCGCGTCACTGGGAAACCTTGGCGGAAACCGGCCTGGAAGACAGCCGCCTCTGGTACAACCTCGGCGGCGCTTACTTTCAACAGAATAAAATCGGGCCATCCATCCTGGCCTACAAACGCGCGCTTCGTTTGGCACCTCGCAACAAGGAGATACGTGAGAATCTCGAAATCGCTCGTGCACGCAGGCAGGAATCGCTGAACATGGAAAACCGCGGAGGCTTGGCGCGCATCTGGTCCTGGACTCGCCGCACCCTATCTCCGGGCGAGATGGCCGTTATGGGTTTGGTGGTGCTTTGGCTGGCGGCCATCATGACGCTGCTTGGCATCTTGCGCCGCATTGCCTGGACACGTCTGCGCGGTCCCCTTTTCGCTTCGCTTGTCCTGCTTGTGTTCCTGAGCATCGGTGCCTGGCGCGCCGAATGGGAAGATTGGAGCGGCCGGGAAGGTGTGCTCATGGCCCCGGCTGTTTCCGCTCAATCTGGACCTGGCGCCGATTACATCGCGCTCTTCGAACTCCATGAAGGTGCGGAGCTTAGACTGCTCGAACGCAGAGGCGATTGGTTGCGCATCAGCCTGGGCGACGAGCTGGAAGGCTGGGTCCCGGCGAAAGCCGTCGAATCGCTCTAGGACAATTTACACCCCCACCCCTCACAGCCTCGGGTGAAACGGCGACGGAGCGCCCGGCGTATTTCATTTCAGCAAAGTCAGGTGACTGGCCAGGTCCAGTCGCATGCCCGCAAGCCAAAGCAAAGTCTCGCCGTTTTCGCCGATGAGAACGGTGAGCGGTAGTTGCTGCCGCGGATTCTTCACGCCGAAGAACGATTCCGCTTCCGATGGACTCAGGGTCCAGGCTCCCTTATCGGGACGATTTCCCTCCACACCGCGAAGCTGTACAGGAATCAGTGCCGCATCTTGTGGGCGGCCCAAGGCCTGGAGATGTCGAATGCTGGGTTCATGACCCGCCAGGGTCAGCACCAGTAATTGCGCCTGACCCTTGGCGAAACGCCGCAATGCACGACTCTCTCCACGGCGCTTCAGATAGAGCTGCCGCGTAGGCTGCCACTCCCGGCGCACCAAATCGTCGCGTTCGAGTTCATCCAGCGGAATTCCGAAATCCATTTCAAAATGCAGGCTATCGCCCGCCACTACGGTAAAGGGATGAGACACAAAACGCGGCTCGCCGCGCCCGTTGCGTTGACCCGCAAAGAGCCACCAATCACCGGCGGGAAGTTCCCAATCCACCAGGCTATTGCCTTCGGAAATTTGCCCCGTATACCAAGGTTCGAAGTGGCCGTCGGTGAAACGTGTCAGGCGAGTTTGACGCCATGTCTCGATGTTCTCAAAGGCTGCACCGCTCGCGAAATAGTTTACGGCCACATAGGCCTCGGGCTGCGTGGCGATTTCCTCTTCATCTTCTTCCAGTGGATATGGAAGAAGCGTGCGCCAAGCCCCATCCCAATAGTCCACACCCTGCAGGCCCCGCTCCACGCGTGCAGGCCAACCGTGACGACGAAGCAGCCCGGCCAGGCAAACGCGCGCAGAAGCCTCGTCGGCCCAACCCGATCGCCAGCTTTGGGCAGGCGTTGCCACCTGACCACCACGAGTGTTCTCAGCCTTCTGCACACGCTCCCTGAACTTAGCAAGCAGTTTCTGAGGACTGGCGTCTTCAAAACCGGGCAGCTCAGTCCACCAGTCCAAGGTTCCGGCCTGGAAGAGAATGCGCGGCGAAAGCACGAATTCATCGAAGAGGCTATCAGGCAACGCTGTGCTTTCGGCGAAGGGCACGATTTCATCGAGGATGTCTTCAAGGGCAAGTGGGTCTATTTCGTAGAAATCCTTGATGTCCATTTGCAAGGTCAGCTCGAGTGCCAATGACTGTTGCTCGCAGCAAAGAGCGAGCACTGCCTCGGCCCAGTCGGCCTGGGCGGCTCCCGCCTCGGCGAGCTTGACCATGAGCGCTTCACTTTCAGGATGCTCTGCAGCCAAATCCTCCCACTGCCGGGAAATCTCCGTCAGTCGTGCACGGCGAGTATCCTGCTTCGCCAATCGTTCTCGATGCTCCATCCACGCGGCGTCCTCTTTGCTGCGATCGCATTCGGCGCTGGCCGCGTCACCGGGGCTGGGATAGCGCAGCCAAACTGGCGCATCCAGAAAATAGAGCTGGGGCTTGAGCGACAGCTTGGTTTCTTCCCCGGGCTTGATGCGCGCAAGGCCCGACCAGGGTCGCCCGGCCACCTCCGTGGTAACCAGAAAATCGCCGGGACCCAGAGCCAGCGATTCTCCCAGGCGCGTTCGTCCCAGCACCATGGGTGCTCCATAATTGAACACGTGCACCCAAGCCCAGGCCGGTTCCTCGGCCAATTCATCACCGGGTGCCTTTACGGTGAGCCAACCGGAGTCGGCGTACACATCGCAGCTGTTGATCACGGTGGATCCACCAGTCTGGCGGTAGAGAAAACCTTCGAGCTCCGCCGGCACGGGTGCCTCACCGTAGCCGATGGACAAAACCAATCCGGCCCTTCTCGCCGTTCCCGTGAACCAGGCCTGATCCAGACAGGCATTGGGTTCGCAGGCGCCCAGGTAGTGCCATCCATCATCGCCCAGCACTTCCACCCATGCATGGTTGTTATCGCCGGTGGTCCAGAAAGGCGTGTAGCACTGACGTGCGGGCAGGCCCACGCTTCGAAGGGCGCAGACCAGAAAGATGGTCTCTTCCTCGCAGCGCCCGATTCCCCGTTCCATGGTGATGAGCGGCGTTTGATCGCGCCGTGAGCTGGACTTGAAAGTGGCCCATTCGCGGCAGAATCGATTCACTTCGAGAGCCGCCTCGTTGTCGCTCAAACCTTCCACGCGCTCGGACAATAGGCCGAGAAGTTTGGAGCGCCAGCGGGAAGGCGGTTCCTGGCTCACGCGATGGGGAAGCACGAAAGTGTGAAAGGTGAAGTCGTCGGTGCCGGGGCGTCGTTGCGACAGCGCCAACTCGACATTCTCCACCAACATCTCGGTCGACCATGAACCCAGATCCGAGGATGGAAACCAAGCGAGCAGGAACTCCATGGCCTCGCGGGCCTCGGCATCGGCTGAATCCATCCAGGCCCTTAGGCGCGACGATTCGTAGTGTCTGGAGAGATTGAGTTCAACAAGCTCGGCGGTGGCCTCGTCGGGCGGCCACTGCCATTGGCCTGAGACGCAAAGGACGCTACCAAGAAGAATGAAGGCGGCTAAAAGGATGCGCATGTTCACCTCGCGGGAAGGGTGAACAATGTAGCACAGGGGAGAATGGGGGGCAGGAATATCCGCTTGAGGAAGGATCTTCCCAGGCCTGTTCAGCTAAAGTGGAGAGTCTACTTCATTCCTCTCAGAATGAAGTCCATGATGCGCTCCGCTTCATCTTTCAGAGCATCATCATTTTCACTAAGAACCCAATTGGTTGCAGCTTCATCAAGCAGTGCGAAGATACTTTTTGCAGCAAACCAACTGTCGAGACCGGCGCGGAATTTACCAGAGTCTTTGCCCTGTTCGATGACCTGCTGAATGCCCATGAGATACTCGCGAAGCTCAGCGCGACTCGTTTCCCTCATGAAATGTGCGGAGTGTCGCATTTCAACTTGGAAGACGGTGGCCAACTCGCGGTCTTTGCCGATGTTCTCAAGGTGCAGTTTCAACAACAACAACAGACGCTCTTCTACATCCTCGACCTCAAGAACCTCTTTTTTGCCCATATCCATGAAGCTCTTCACACTTTCATTAAATATTGCGGCAAGCAGTTGTTCTTTGCTTTCGAAGTATAGATACACCGTTCCGTCCGCCACTTTCGCGGCGCATGCGATGTCGGTGATGCGCGTACGATAGAATCCCTGACTGCTAAAAGCCTTTATAGCAGCATTGAGAATTCGTTCACGCTTGTTGTTTAGATCCACGAATTCAGCGGTGTCCACCCCACCTTGCCTCGCGTTATCAGTCCCAAGCAGAAGTTCAAATCTATATTATCACTGGGTCAAAAGTAAGTAAAAAACACCTTTTCGTCACTCATTGAGTTTTCTTCACGAACTTTGCTATAGATTTCCCTTGCGAGTGGCATGCCGCTGGCGGGAGACTTCGGAGTGTATCGTGGGTTGAATGAAATTCAATTTGGAGGCTTATCGTGGCCCTGAACATCGACAAAGTGGCCGTCCTGGGAAGTGGAGTAATGGGAAGCGCTATTGCAGCACATCTGGCAAATGCGGGAATACCCTCGCTGATGCTGGATATCGTGCCTCCACAAGTTGGCGAAGGGGACGACCCAGAGGATCCGGCATTTAGAAATCGCTTTGCGGCGAGCGCACTGAAGGCGGCGCTAAAGGCCCGCCCCGCACCTTTTTATAGGAAGGGTCTTTCCGATCTCATCGAGGTGGGAAATTTCGACGACGACTTCGAGCGCATCGCCGAGGTCGATTGGATCATCGAAGTGGTCAAGGAGGACCTCGAGATCAAGCGCTCGGTTCTCAGTCGAGTTGCCGAACTTCGCAGGCCGGACAGCCTGGTCAGCTCGAACACCTCGGGTATCTCCATTAGCGCCATGGCCGAGGGCCTCGACGAAGACTTCCGCCGCCACTTCCTGGGCACGCACTTCTTCAATCCACCGCGCTACCTCTACCTGCTGGAAATCATTCCCACGGATGACACCGACAAAGACCTGCTGGCCGACTTCATCGATTTCTCCGATCGCATTCTCGGCAAGGGAATCGTGCAGGCCAAGGACACACCGAACTTCGTGGCCAATCGCATCGGCGTCTTCGGCATGATGGACGCCATTGCCGCCATGGGAGAACAGAAACTCGGCGTTGAGGAGATCGACTTCCTCACCGGTCCCATCGTGGGACACCCCAAGAGCGCCAGCTTCCGCACGGCGGACCTTGTCGGCCTGGACACCTTTGTAGCCGTGGCGGGCAACGTCTATGACGGCTGTCCCAATGACGAGTCCCGCGACATATTCGCCACGCCTGCCATCCTGAAGAACATGCTTGAAGCGGGTTACCTGGGCGATAAGACCGGCGGCGGCTTCTACAAGAAGAGCAAAGACGCCGATGGCAAGCGCGTCATCCTGACTCTCGATCTTGACTCCATGGAGTATCGTGAAAAACAGCGCGCCAAGTTCCCCGAACTTGAAGCCATTCGCAACATCGAAGAAATCGGCGAACGCCTTCCCGCGCTTCTGGGAAGCAAAGGACGCGCAGCGGAATTCACCTGGCGCACGCTCAGCCGTCTTTTCCAATACTGCGCATTTCGCATTGGTGAGATCGCCGATGACCCATCCCCCATCGATGACGGCATGCGCTGGGGCTTCGGTTGGGAACTCGGCCCCTTCCAGAAGTGGGACGCCCTGGGATTCGCCGCCACCGCCAATCGAATGAAGGAAGAGGGCCTCGAATTGCCCGCCTGGATCGAGACCATGCTCGAAAAGAAGGCGGAGGGATTCTATAAGATCGAAGGCGGCAAGGTTTCCATATGGGATCCCACTGCCGCCGACTACAAGGAAAGGGTCACCGATCCGGGCCGCATCACGCTGGCTCATATCAAGGCGGCCGGTGCTACGATCAAGGGCAATGCCGGCGCAAGTCTGGTTGACCTGGGCGATGGTGTGGCCTGCCTGGAGTTCCACTCAAAAATGAACACCCTGGGCCCGGACATCATCGGTATGGTGAGCAAAGCCGTGGCCGAAGTTCAACAGAACTTCGATGGTCTAGTGGTGGCCAATCAGGGCGACAACTTCTCGGTCGGCGCCAATCTCATGCTGGTGCTGCAGGAAGCTCTCGAGCAGGAATGGGACGACCTGAACATCATGATCGCCGGGTTCCAGCGTGCGACCATGGCGCTGAAGTACGCGCCCGTCCCGACTGTGGTTGCGCCCCATGGGCTGTGCCTGGGCGGCGGCGCGGAATTCGTGCTGCACGGACAGCGCACACGCGCCAGTGCGGAAACCTACATCGGACTTGTGGAAGTTGGCGCGGGTGTTCTACCTGCAGGCGGAGGTTGCAAAGAACTCTACCTTCGCAATCTTGAGCGGCACTCCAACAGCAAGGATCTTCTGCCGGTGGTGCAGAAAACCTTCGAGACCATCGGCATGGCCAAGGTGGCAACCAGCGCCATGGAGGCCCGCGACTTCGGATTCATGCGTGAGAGCGATGGCTTCTCCATCAATCGAGAAAGAATGGTGGGTGACGCCAAGGCCGCAGTGATTTCCATGGTCAATGAAGACTGGAAGGCCGGCAAGCCTCTCACCAAGATTCCCGTCATGGGACGTGCGGGCGTGGCGGTGATTGAATCGGTCTTGCACAACATGCAGGACGGAAAGTTCATCAGCGAACACGATCGAAAGATAGGCCTGAAGGTGGGTACCATCCTTTGCGGTGGCGACCTCACGGGCAAGCAGAATGTCAGCGAGCAATATCTGCTCGACCTGGAGCGCGAACACTTCCTCTCACTGCTAGGTGAGCGAAAGACACTTGAGCGCATGCAATCTATTCTCAAAACCGGCAAACCGCTGCGGAATTAGGAGGAAGGGTATGAGAGACACCGTCATCGTCGCCGCCACTCGCACAGCGGTTGGAAAAGCGCCCCGAGGAAGCCTGGCAACCGTACGTCCCGACGACATGGCCGGAGCCGTGGTGGCAGGTATCATGAAAGGCACGGGCCTGGAGCCCGCCCTGGTGGACGATCTGATTCTGGGCTGCGCCTTCCCTGAAGGAGAGCAAGGGCTGAACATGGCCCGGCAGGTGGTTTTCCTGGGCGGTCTGAACAAGGAAACCACGGCCATGACCTTGAACCGCTACTGCTCAAGTGGGTTGGAGGCCGTACATCTGGCCGCGCTCAAGGTGGGCAGCGGCGTGGCCGACTGCATCCTGGCGGGAGGCAGTGAATCCATGAGCCTGATTCCCATGGGGGGTGCGCAGTATCGTCCCAATGCGAAGTTGGCGCATGACTATGCCGACAGCTACCTGAACATGGGACTTACCGCCGAGCGTGTGGCCGAGCAGGAAGGCATCAGCCGTGAGGATCAGGATGCCTTCGCCTTGCAGAGCCATCAGCGAGCCGTTGCCGCCATCGAGGCCGGGCGCTTCAAGGATGAAATTACGCCGCTCAGCTTCGATGTGACCAAGCCCAGCGGCAAGGGCGCCAAAATCGCCAGCCGGGAAGTCACCTTCGACACCGACGAGGGGCCACGAGCAGACAGTAATGCCGCCGCCTTGGCCAAGCTTCGACCGGTATTCAAACTGGGTGGAACGGTGACGGCGGGCAACTCCAGCCAGATGAGCGATGGTGCCGCCCTGCTCATGGTTTGTGATGCTGACTTTGCCAAGGCGCAGGGACTCAAGCCCATCGCGCGCCTGGTGAGTTATGCCGTGGCCGGCAACGAGCCCGAGCTCATGGGCCTTGGACCCATCTATGCCGTGCCCAAGGCATTGAAACAGGCGGGCCTCAAACTGGGCGACATCGATCTCATCGAGCTCAATGAGGCCTTCGCGGCCCAGGGTCTGGCGGTCATGCGTAAACTGGATATGAATCCGGAAATCACCAACGTCAACGGCGGAGCCATCGCCATGGGCCATCCCCTGGGATGCACGGGCGCGAAACTCAGCACCCAGGCGCTCTATGAGCTTGGTCGCCGGGGCGGACGGTATGCTATGGTAACCATGTGTGTGGGCGGCGGAATGGGCGCCGCGGGAATTTTCGAAAACCTGCAGTAAAAGGAAGGACGACGAGATGTCGGAGAACGGAATCATTAAAGGCTGTTCATTCCTGACCGAGGACCATCCGCTTGACAAAGTCTTCATCCCCGAGGAGTTCAACGACGAGGAGAAGATGATCGGCAAGCTGATGTGGGACTTCGTCGAGGGAAGCGTCCTTCCCCAGTTGGACGAACTGGAGTCACTCAAGGAAGGCGCCATGGGTGCCGCGCTCAAGGAAGCCGGCAAGCTCGGTCTGCTCTCGGTGGACATCCCCGAGGAATTTGGCGGATTCGCCCAGACCAAGGCCGTGTCCATGCTCATGGCGGAGAAGCTGGCCAAGAGCGGATCCTTCCAGGTAGCCTATGGCGCGCACACGGGTATCGGCACATTGCCCATCGTCTATTTCGGGACGAAAGAGCAGAAGCAGAAGTACTTGCCGGGCCTGGCCACGGGCGAGTTGCTTGGAGCCTACGCGCTGACGGAAGCAGGCAGCGGCACCGACGCCATGAACGCGAAGTCCAAGGCGATCCTCAGCGAGGACGGCAGTCACTATGTGCTCAACGGCGAGAAGATGTTCATCACCAACGCCGGTTTCGCGGACATCTATATCGTCTTCGCCAAGGTGGATGGCGAGAAGTTCAGCACCTTCATCCTCGACAAGGACATGCCCGGTCTCACGACGGGCAACGAGGAAAAGAAGCTGGGCATCAAGGGCTCCTCGACTCGCACTCTGGTGATGGAGGATGTGAAAGTTCCGGTGGAGAACGTGCTGGGCCGTATCGGCCGCGGCGCGCAGATCGCCTTCAATATCCTGAACGTGGGACGCTTCAAGCTCGGCGCCGGCGCCGTGGGTGGAGCCATCCACGCCATCATGGATGCGGCGCTCTACGGTAAGGAGCGCCATCAGTTCGGCCAGCCCATCACCAATTTCGGCATGATCAAGCACAAGATCGGCGAGGGCGCAGCGCGCTGTTTCGCCGCGCAGTCCATGGTCTACCGGACCGCCGGTTACATCGACCAGAACATCAGCACATTGGACAAGGCCGACGAAAACTACGACGCCAAGACCATCGACGTGGGCGTTCGCGAGTACATGACCGAATGCTCCATGATGAAGGTCTTCTGTTCGGAAGTGCTCGACTACTGCGTGGACGAAGCCGTGCAGATTTACGGCGGCTACGGTTACTCGCAGGAATATCCGGCCGAACGATTCTACCGCGACAGTCGCATCAATCGCATCTTCGAGGGCACCAACGAGATCAACCGCATGATCATTGCGGGCGAAATGTTCAAGAAGGGTGCAAAGGGCGAGCTGCCCATCTTCCAGCAGGCCAAGGCTCTGCTTGATGAACTCATGGGCATGCCTTCCCTGGATGACGATGCGGACGATGGTTTCCTGTTCGAGGAAAAGGAACTGGTAACCAAGGCAAAGAAGGCCGTGCTGCTAGGTCTTGGAACCGTTGCGCAGGAAATGGGCGAGAAGCTGAAGAAGCCCATGGATCATGAAGAGCTGCTGGGTTTCCTGGCGGACATGATCATGGATCTCTACGGCATGGACTCCTCCATCAAACGCACGGAGAAACTCCTGGCGCGGGGCGAGGACGAAAACGCGAAGATTGCAGCGACGCTGACGAAGATCTTCTGCAACGAGGCCATGCATCGCATCGAGATTCGCGGGCGCGACGTCCTCGCGACAGCCGTGGCCGGCGACATGCTCACGACGACACTTGCGGGACTTCGCCGCATCATGAAGCACAATCCCGTGAACACGGTCACGCTTCGCCGCGAGATCTCGGACCTGCTCGTCGAGAAGGAAGCCTGGCCGTTTTACTAGCCATCAGCTAACAGCAAGAGAAAACCCCCGGCACCGTTGCCGGGGGTTTTTCATTTCTTCAGTGTGGCGGATACTAGGGAATGAAAATCAGGGAATAGTTTCCTGAGGTCCTGTGCTCGTATCCGTGGCGGGAGTTATCGAATTCCGCCATGTTGAACGGGTATTCCTGCGCCGTGTCGAACTGGACGTCATCATCGTTTCCGGTGAGGAGATCCCTCGAGAACTCGGCGGTCCAGATACCATTGTTCCAGACGGCTCCGAATTCAATGTCACCGCAGCTACCGTCGGGCATCTGGGTGATTCTTTCGGGAACGATCGCACCCAGCGCGACATAGGCCGGCCAATAGAGCAGGGCTTCCGCGTTGCTCACTCCATCGGTGGCGTCGCCCACGCACTCGCCTCCGTCGATCTCGCTCTGGAGAAGGAACATCGCGTCGGCATAGTCGACAGGATCGGTCTCGATCCACTTCGGACGGGACTTGTCCCCGATCCGGTTGTGCGAATAGGTGCTCGTTCCGGCGTCTCCATAGCGCCCGCCGTCTTCGCCGCCCACTCCTTCGTCATGAACATCGACGTACTTGTCGTCCGCATAGCCGATCATGGAGAAAACTCCCTGCGTCACTTCGTAGGTGTCCGGATCGATCTGAAGCCCGATTCCGGAAGCCGAAATGACCGCGGCGCAACGAGCGCCCTTACTGTGCCACATATCGGCGCGGCCGGTTTCCAGGAAAGCATCGTCGACGATACCGTGTCCGTTGGCATCGTAGGGATCATTTTCCACCGGCCAGTATATGTGGCACTTCGTCATGCAGCCGCCCGTGCTGTAGGGATCGCCCGTGATGTCCCCCATAGGGAAGAAGAAAGACATGCGATCCTCGGACTGCTCGGTGTGATGAGACCGGTTCCACTTGTTGTCATCCACAATGTCATCATCCCAGACCCAGGAATTGCCGCGGGTAAAACTCGCGGTGGGGTCGTTCCAGACCGTCAGGAAGTGGATGCGATCTTCGGTGTAAACCGCTTTGACCGAGACGCGAATATCGCTTTCATAGGCATGACAGCCGGCGCAGTCGTTGATGCTCTCGGGATCGTGGACATCGTAGGTCTCGCCGAGCAGAACGGTCAGGGCGGGAACCGTCGACCAGAGCCCATCGACCACTCCGTCCGCGACCGGGTCGACCGGTACAAGGACGGCGTTCAGCTTCAGCAAGTCGTACTCACCTGGAGGCCCCTCGGGGCCTTCGGGACCATCTGTTCCATCCAAACCGGCGGGGCCGGCGTCACCCTTGAAGCAACCCGCCAACACGATCCCTCAAAAAACGAGATACAGGCAACTGAGTCCGATCAGAGTCATCTTTTTTTTCCGCATAATTCACCCTCCATTTCCCTTGGCTGTGGATCTCTCAGCCCTTCATCCCCAAGGCGGAGCCACTGGGTAATTTGGTTAACGGCACTGATAACCCACCCTGCCGCGCCGCCAGCGGCCAAATCAAGCGCTAAGTGATTTATTTCACAATCAGTATTTCCGGCATGATTGCCGGAATTGGGAATTCGTTGCCCAAATTCAGGCCAAGGTTCGATTGAGTCGAATCACGGAAACCTCGTGAGGGCCTCGACCGAACTGTGCTATTAAAACAGATCATCAATCCTCCTGCTTCATGACTTCGGAGCTGAGAATGTCCCGCCCACTCACATTCGCGTTCATGATGTCCTTCGCAACTTATTGCGGCGCCCAGGAATCCTTCGTCATGAATGAAAACGAGCCCTACGCCGAAACGAAAATCGGCAAGGTCGCCTGGGCGACGCGAACCCTTGAAGCTCCCGCCATCGACGGAGTTCTGGACGATGCCTGCTGGAGCTCCGCCCAAGCCATCGAGGATTTCATTCAGTTTCTGCCCCAGGAAGGCGCTGCGCCCAGCCAGGCAACCCGCGTGCGCTTCCTCTACGACGACGAGGCTCTCTACGTGGGATTCGAGTGCTTCGATGAGGATCCCGGCGCCGTCGTCGCGAACGCCGGCCGACGCGATCAAGGCAGCGATTCGGATCTCATTTTCTTCTCCTTCGACTCCCTGCACGATCATCTGTCCAGCTTCGTCTTCGGTGTTTCGGCCGCGGGCACGCAGCTCGACATCATCCTGAGCCAGGACAGTAATGACGATTTCAGCTGGAACGTGGTCTGGCAGTCGGAAGTCCGCGTTCACGAGAGCGGATGGAGCGGCGAGCTGCGCCTTCCATTCACGCTTTTCCGTTTCGTGGAGAAGGGCGAGATGGTCTGGGGCCTGCATGTTCAGCGCAAGATCCCACGCCTGCACGAGGAGATCCTCTGGATGCCCCTGCGACGCGGAGAGCCGGGACTGGTCTCGCGCGCGGGGCACCTGGCGGGACTGGACGGCATCGAAGCGAACCGGATCCTCGAGGTGATTCCCTACATGGCCGCTTCCCATCACACCGAACCCGGCGAAGACGACGAGAACCGCTTCCGCGCGGGCGCGGACATCAAGATCGGCCTCAGCAGCCATGTGACCCTGAACGCCACCGTCAATCCCGATTTCGGGCAAGTGGAGGCCGACCCTGCCGAACTCAACCTCACTGCCTTCGAGACCTTCTTCCCGGAGAAGCGTCCCTTCTTCATCGAAGGACGCGACATCTTCGCCACTAATCCCCACCTGAACGTTTTCCACAGCCGGCGAATCGGGCGCGAACCGCAGCGTTATGGTGTGGAGGATGGCGATGAGGTTCTCGAGCGACCGGAAAACACGACCATTCTCAGCGCAGCGAAGATCACAGGCAAGACCGAGGGCGGCGCGACCTTCGGCATCATCAGCGCACTCACGGACGAGGAATTCGCACGAGTGATCGACGAGCAGGGCGCCAGGCAAGACCGGCTCATCGAACCCATGAGCCACTACTTCGTGGGCAACATCGCGAAGGAATCTCTGGAGGGGCGCCACCGCATCCGGCTCATGGCAACATCCATCCTCCGAAATGAGGACTTCGCCTCCAGCTCCTTCAGCTTCGGAAACTCATGGCGCAGCCAGAGCGGCTTCCAGAGCACCGGCCAAACCCTCGTGGGCAGCCGCGTGGTCGAAGACGGCCAGAGCGTCGGCGGACTCGGCTGGAACGCTTGGTTCAACGGCGGCGGACGCAAGGTGAAGTTCGGCACCTGGACGCACCACGTCGACCCGACCCTCGAGCTCAACGATCTCGGCTACCTCAATCGCAAGTCCTATCGCAGCAACGGCCTCTGGGTGAAATTCGAGGCCCACGAGCCCCATGGACACTTCCGCAGCATGGAGTCCCATATCGAAATGAACTACGACACGAGTTGGGACTGGGACAAACTCGATCACGGCGTTCGCATCGAAACGGATTTCGAGCTGATGAGCTTCTGGAAATTCGGCCTTGAACTCGGGAAAACGAATCAGCACTACGACGACTGGGAGACCTGGGATTCGGACGGCAACCAGGGTCCCGTGACTCTGCGGCGCGGCAATCACTGGGCTGTATTCTGGATACACAGTCCTTCCGAACAAAGACTCTTCGGACTTTGGCGATTGATCCTGCAGCAATTTCGTGATGGAGGCGGTGGCTATCGCACGAACGGTGCACTTTCCTGGCGCCTCGGCGAGCGCCTGAACATGTCGGTCGGTCCCATGTGGCGGCACGTGAAGCAGGACGCGCAATTCGTCGAGGAGATCGAGGGCAATTACGTTTTCGCCGAACTCGACCAGCGCACTTTGGATCTGACCGCGCGCATGAATCTGAGTTTTTCCAACACCTTCACTTTGGAAACCTACCTTCAACCCTTCATGGCCTGGGGTGATTACGAGCGCTATCGCATCCTCACCGAAGAAGGCACTCGCGATTTTCATCCCTCGCCTTATGGCGATCCGGGATACGACTTCACCATGGAGAGCCTGAATCTGAATGCCGTGTTGCGCTGGGAATACCGACCGGGCTCGACGCTCTTCCTGGTCTGGGCTCGCTCCCATTTCGACTGGATCGAGTGGCAGCAACTCGACTTTCAACCCTGGAACGATCTCAAGGCCAACATCCGTCTTGAGCCCACGAACACCTTCATGCTCAAGATCAGCCGCTGGTTCGGTTGAGCTCGTGGGTTTTCGAGTCGCGCCTATACTCATTGTGCGCCAGATGGGAGGTCTGTTCGGTCATCGAAGGCGACCTCGAGCTGCATTGCGGCACTGTCACCCTGCTCGAGATGGAACTTGTTGAGGATCCTCCGTACTGCTATTGCCCCTTCAACCTCATATTTGACTTCACCCTTGTCCCCATGGAATACACGCTTCAGGTCTGGCGGCAATAGTATTGGCAGACCGAAGCGGTCCTGGTCTGGGTGAGTGAGTTTGTCATTGAAGAATCGGGATTTCTCACCGATGTGCGCGTTCAGCAAAGTGCCTGTGGTGGTTGGGATCCCACTTCTGTGCCCATAGCCGATCCAGGCTTCACAAGCTGGGCGATGATTCGCAATCTGGCTCTTCCGGGTTTCGTGTGAGTAGCGAGCCATGATTCACCGTCTTCGGCTCTTTGCTTTCGCGCCGAGTGCGGCT
>CAYTPZ010000017.1:0-38879 GCA_964440095.1 uncultured bacterium
GCGCGCAGATCGATTGCGACTCAAGCGTGCTGGAAGCAGGTCAACGCAACAAGGCAAGCATCCCTCCGGCTCGAAGACGGACGGTACTGGCACGCGATGCACACCGCTGCCAAACCAAAGGTTGCCGATCCACCAGCTTCCTGGAAGTGCATCACATTAAATCACGCAGCCGTGGAGGGGACAATAACGAGGAAAACCTGATCACGCTTTGCGCCAGCTGTCATCGGTATCTGCATGAGTGAGACGGATCGCTTGCTGAAAAGGCCGGACTTGGGATGCAGCGCGGCTAGGAGAGAGGAGCTGAGTCTGAGGCCCACAGGAAATCCTGAAGCGCCAAAAACCCAAGTGTAATCCCTTCGGGATGTGGCCGCTCGCGACCTCACCTCGCGCTCCGGCTCGAAGACTCGCAAGTCGCGCCCTGGTGAGCCGCTTCGCTGCCCAGGCAGAACTGTACCCGGGTAAAATCGTTTACCCATGGAGATCGGAGAGACGATCCACTTCCGTTTCGAGTCCGCTCGGGTGCACTCGCAAGCGGTTCTTCAATGAGCTTCGAGTTTGCTCATGCGTAAAGTGCTTGGTGCCATTTCTAGCGTCCGCGGCTCAAGGTCTTGTACACGTTTACAGGGCCGCCTCGTGCGCGCAGCGACTCTTTGAGCGGCGACCTGTGAGGCGAACCGATATATCGATTATGCTGGGATGCTCCTCTCGCCGAACCGGAGACGCGAGAAGAGGTCGCAAGCGCCCCTACGGGATGTGCTCGCCGGGTGTTGCCCGGCTCACAGGTTCGGCCCGCCTGAAATCAGAGCGGGCCTCGCTGAACCCGAACTGTGACTCAAATCCCATAGGAGACAAAAAGACCGAAGGCTTATGCCTTCGGCCTTTTTCGGTATCCCCTACGGGATTTGAACCCGTGTCGCCAGGTCGAAAACCTGGTGTCCTGACCAGGCTAGACGAAGGGGACATGAACCGCCGATTCTCACGGCGACGCGCCAATCTAGCAATGGGTTCTCGAATTGTCAACATGCCCGCTTATCGCAGAAGTACCAGTTTCTTAGAATCCGCCAGGCGGCCATTCAAGAGAAGGCGAGCCATATATACGCCTGAGGGAAGGCCCTCGGCTCGCCAGGTCATGTTGCGGGATCCTGCATCTTGATAAGCATCGATCAGGCTGGCTACGCGCCGACCGCCGAGATCGAAAATATCGAGCTTCACCTGAGCGGCCTGCTCCATCTCAAATTTCAAACTGACCGTAGGATTGAAGGGGTTGGGCCAAGCTGAGATCGGCAGCCGCAGACCCGGTAGCTCCGGGCTGTCGGTGGGTTCTTCAAAAGTAAGTTCCACAACTAGCGGCACATGGTCGCTTGCGTAATAAACCGCTTCGGCTACCTCGAAGGGCACCGCGTTGTTGAATCCGCCCGCGATGATCGAGGTGTTGTAGTGTTCGCCGTCGTTGGCAAAAGCTGTGTAGGTTTCGGGAAGAATTTCCAGGGCCGTTCCATCCATCCAATGCTCGCTTACGAGGATCATATCGAAGCGGTCATCCATGCCGCCGGAGGATCCGCCCTGGAAGGGGTCCAGGCGCGGGCACTGGGTGTGGATGTCCGCAAAACTCGAATTGTTGTGCCAGTAGCCGATGCGGTCGATGGGATCGTGAAGCTGCCCGTCGCCCGCCGACATGAGCAGCTCGAAGGCCGGCTCAGTGCTGTAGTAGATGTTGAAGTCGCCGGCCACGATGTAGGGCTTATCCGCAGCCAGGGCGTCCAAGTTGGCCCTGAGAATCAGACACTCGTTGTAGCGCTGAGTTCTTTCCGAACTGCCCGAGCTGGCCTTGAGATGCAGGTTGTAGAGCCGGAAGGTGTCGCCCGATTCGGGGATGGCCAGATCCCACCATTCGATATCCCGCAAAGCTGTATCGAGCCAACCCGAGTCCACCACATCCACGCACTCGTTGCGAATGATGATGACGCGGTCGGTATTGTAGCTGTCATGCCAGGGGCCCACTTCCCATTCATCGGGATGCAAGGGATCCAAAATCAGGCTCATGAAGCTACTCACACCACTGCTGCCCAGGATTTCCTGGGCCACGATGATGTCGGGGTCCATGGCGCCGATGGCTGTCTGGAAGTAGGGGGCACGGATCGTTCCGTAACTTCCGGGGAAGTTCAGGATATTCCAGTCAACCAGGGTCAACTGTCCGCCCATGGCCAATGTGGGGAGTAAAAGCGCCAATAAGAGCAAGCGGGTCATATTCTTATAACCTTTGAGCTTAGGGAGAACGTTAAAGGTAACACTTCAAGCAAAAAACGGCCAGTCTTTTCCTTTGCGCCCCGGCGAGGCTCTGCTATCTTGCGCCCATGTTTTTCCTGCAAGCCTGTCCCGCGTCGCCGGTGCGACGTCTCGATCAGCAGCTTTTCTCCCTCGTCAACGGTCTCGAATTTCCCGGCTCCGACTACTTGCTGGGATGGGTGACCTGGATAGGCGATGCGGGCATTGCGGCAGTTATCGCCGTACTTGCTTTGCTCCTCTTGGATCGTCGGCGCTTCTGGTCAAACTTCCTCTTCATCGCCGGAGCACTTCTCATATCCACCCTGTTTGTGCAGCTCCTCAAAACCTGGGTGGGGCGTCCTCGGCCCCTGATCGAACTGGGGGGCATGCTGCTGGATGGAAGTCCCATGCGCGTGATGTTCAAGGAACTCACGCAGCGAGGTTTCCCCTCCGGTCACACGCAAACGGTCTTCGGTCTGGCCGCGGGATTTCACATGCTTTTCGCTCCGCGGCTCAGGTGGCTCTATTTCATCGCCCTTTGGGTGGGCGTCAGTCGCATGTACGTGGGCGCACATTTCCCGCTGGACATTCTCGCCGGCGGGCTACTCGGTGTGCTGGGCGTCGACCTCATGGCAAAAATCTGGCGGCCCGCGCAGCTGCGCGTCAAATCTCCCGAGGCTGAATCTTGAATCCGCTCACGGCAAGATTAACGGTTCTGGCTCTGGCTCTCCTGGCGGCCATGCCCTTCCTGGGCTCCGTACATCTTTTCGATTGGGATGAGATCAACTTTGCCCAGGCGTCCCGGGAGATGCTCGAACGCGGCGATTTCCTGCAGGTGACCATTGCTGGCGAGCCCTTCTACGAGAAACCGCCGCTCTACTTCTGGTTGCAGTCTCTGAGCATCTCGATTTTCGGTGACAATGAAGCTGCAGCGCGCCTGCCCAGTGCTGCGGCCACGGTACTCACGGCGCTCCTGCTTTTCGGCACCGGTCTCCGCCTCAAGGATGCTTTCTTCGGCCTGGCCTGGGCGGCCTTCTATCTGGGCAGTCTCTTGCCCCTGGTGACCGGCCGCATGGGAATCATCGATCCGGTATTCAATCTGTTCATCGCCGCAGGGCTTCTGGCCCTCTTCAATATGGATCGAGACCGCCGCCCCTCGCGCCTATTAGCTCTGGGAGCAGGCATCGCCATGGGCCTGGCCGTCCTGGCCAAAGGGCCACTGGGTCTGGGCATACCCCTGGCGATTTTCTTCATCTACCGCCTGATGGGGCGCGATGGACGCATTCTTTGGAGCCTCTGGTTGCTGGTGCTGGCGGGAGTTGTTCTGAGCGCGGCCACATGGTTCCTCCTTGAAACCTGGGCCCACGGCTTCGATTTCGTCTGGGAATTCCTGGTCTACCAAGTAAGGCTGCTTCGTACTGGCGACGCGGGACACTCGGGTTTCCCGGGTTACGAACTCGTGATCTTTCTCTTCGGCTGTTTCCCGCTGTCGGCTTTCGCCATCCGCGGCTTTTTCCGCCGCGCCGAGGGCCCGCGCAGCCAGCGCTTCCAGCGCTTGGCCCGAGTTTGGCTGGTTTTCATCATCGTGCTCTTCGCACTGGTGCGCACCAAGATCCCGCACTACACCAGCCTCACCTATATGCCCGCCGCCTTCCTGGCCGCCATAGAACTGGACGCGCTTCGCCTTCGCCCGCGCCCCTCGCGTACCAGCCGCTGGCTCTGGGGTATTACTGGCACGGTGGTGGCGCTGCCGCTTCTGCTTCTGCCCTGGCTCATGCGCCACCGCGATCTCTGGCTGGACAAGGTGGACGATCCATTCGCACAGGCCAATCTCAGTCTGCCCATAGCGTGGCCCTGGTGGACCTTCCTGCCCGGCGCCCTGCTGGCGACCAGCCTCGTGCTGGCGGCCATCCTCACGCGGCGCGGGCGCTGGCTGACGGCCATCCGCATGCAGCTGACGGCGGTGGGGCTCATGGTTGTGCTGGCCTGGCCCACGCTCCTGCCCAAGATCGAGGCCCACTCCCAGGGCGGCGCTATCGCCTTGTACGAGAGCCTTGAGGATCAACCGGTGGACCTCAGCATCGCCGGATTCAAGAGCTACGCGCATCTTTACTACCTGGGCCGCAAGGCCTGGACGGCCATGGACGATCCCGGACAGGCGCGCCTGGCGACTCCGGGTGACCGGCCTCTGTACATTGTGGCTCCCCTGCATCGTTTGGATGAAGTGGGCGAGCGTTATCCATCACGGGAAATTCGGCGGGAGGGTGGCTTTGTCCTGCTGGAACGCGTCTGGTAAGTCTTGCGGGGGCATTGCCCTGGAACTACTTTCTTTAGCGCCTTGAACAAACCCAACAATCGTAGTCGAGAGGAGTGACCGTGGCTTACAAGATCGCATGGATGCCCGGAGATGGCGTTGGTAACGACGTGATGGAAGGGGCCCGCCTGGTGCTGGACGCCCTGAAACTGGATGCCGATTACACGCATGCGGACATCGGATGGGAATTCTGGCGGAGCGAGGGCAACCCGCTTCCGGATCGTACCCTCGATATTCTGAAGGCTTCGGATGCTTCACTCTTCGGCGCGATTACGAGCAAGCCGGCTTCAGAAGCCGAAAAGGAACTGCCTGCCGAACTGCAGGGCAAGGGTCACACCTACTTCAGTCCCATCGTTCGTTTGCGTCAGGAATTCAATCTGCACACGAACCTGCGGCCCTGCAAAGCCTATCCCGGCAATCCTTTGAATTACAAAGAGGGCATCGATCTGGTGGTCTTCCGTGAGAACACTGAAGGTCTTTACACAGGTATCGAAGCCCATCCCGTGCCCGACGATCTCTTCGACAAACTGGCCGAGCACGCCCCCAAGGCCAACCGCTTCCGCGACACTCCTCGCGACGAGATGGCCATCACCACGCGTCTGGTCACCAAGAAGGGCTGCGAGTCCATCACGCGTCAGGCTTTCGAGTTCGCCAAGAAGTACGGCCGCAAATCCGTGACTCTCGTCGAGAAGCCCAACGTGCTGCGTCAGACTGGCGGTCTGTTCACGCGCGTGGCCCGCGAAGTGGCCAAGGACTATCCGGGAATTCCCCTTTGGGAAACCAACATCGACGCCATGGCCATGTGGCTTGTGAAAAACCCGGATAACTACGATGTGCTCGTGGCCGGAAACATGTTCGGCGATATCATCAGCGACCTGGCCGCCCAGCTGGTCGGCGGTCTTGGATTCGCCGCCAGTGGAAACATCGGCGACAATTTCGCCGTCTTCGAGCCCACCCACGGCAGTGCGCCCAAGTATGCGGGCCAGTACAAGGTCAACCCCATGGCCATGCTGCTGTCGGCCAAGATGATGCTCGATTTCCTGGGCGAGGTAGAACTGGGCGAGAAGCTCGAAAGTGCTATCGCCACGGTCATCGCAGAAGGCAGCTACCGCACCTACGACATGGGCGGCGGAAGCACCACCTTGGAAGTGGCGGAAGAAGTGGCGAGGAAGCTATAGAAGCGTCGCCAGTCTCGAGTCACCAGTCTCCAGAACGGGATCCTTCGGGGTCCCGTTTCTATTTGCAGCTTCATGTGCATGGAAGGCTCTGCTAGTCTGTTTCTCGTGACTGGAGACCGGAGACTGGCGAATGAAACCCTGGATCATTCTCGAACCCTACTATGGCGGATCCCACCGATCATTGGTGGATGGCCTGTGCCGAAACTTGGGCTTGGATCTGGAGCTCTGGACACTTCCGCCACGCAAGTGGAAGTGGCGCATGCGCGGAGCCGCACCCGTATTCGCCGAACGTTGGCATGCTGAGCGCCCCGATGTGGCCGGCATCTTCACCAGCTCCCTGCTCAACGTGGCCGAGCTTCGTGGCCTATTGCCCACCGAGGCCAGGAACCTGCCCATCACGCTATACTTCCATGAAAACCAATTGAACTACCCGGTTCGCGTGGACGACTTCCGCGACTATCACTATGGCTGGATCAATATCCTCAGCGCACTGGCAGCCGACCGATTGCTCTGGAACTCCACCTACAATCGCGATTCGTTTTTTAGCGCACTTCCCGGTTTCATTTCCAGGATGCCCGACCATCGACCCGCTGGGGTGATCGAAAAGCTTCAGGCCAAATCGCAAATCCTACCTGTTCCCATTACACCTGGGCCGCCAATCGATGCAGCGCAGAATGAAACGTGCCGTATCCTTTGGAATCATCGATGGGAGCACGACAAGGGGCCCGAGGAGTTTTTCAATGCTCTCATGAAGCTTCAAGACGAAGGTCTCGAGTTTGAACTCGCGGTACTTGGAGAAAAGTTCTCGGATGTGCCGAAGGTTTTTTCTGAATCCAAGGAAGCACTTGCCTCGAAAATCCGTCGGTGGGGCTTTGTGGAAAGTCTCGATGAATATCGGGAAGAACTGGCAAGGACTGACCTCGTCGTGTCCACGGCGCAACATGAGTTTCAAGGGCTCTCGGTGCTTGAAGCCGCCGCTGGGGGAGCGCGTCCCCTGCTGCCTGATGCCCTGGCCTATCCGGAAATCTGGCCGAGTGATTTCTTATACGAACCCGGACGTCTTCTCAGTGCCCTGCGCGACTGTATTAAGAATTGGCCAAGGGCTTCCGACCCAAGGCCACGTAACATTGCCCTCACCTATTCGTGGGAAGCTCTGACGCCTGCCTGGCGCGGTCAATTCGTTGATCTACCCAAAATCTGAGACTCGCTTCAACACCTGTATCTATGGTAGAATTGTAGCCTTCCATAAGCGATTGATCCTGTACTCGGGCAAGGCGGGCCATGCGTTTAACATCCTGTGCGATCATCTTGGCTGTGTTGTTTCCCGGCACGGCCTTCGCTGATGAACTCCTCTACGCTTTCAATACAGGCGGAAACATAGGCGCGTGGGATTCCCACGGAAACTACTTCGAAGTTGATCAGGAGTACGAGCCCGGCGGGGGAGGCTACGACTACGGCTTCCCAACCTTGCCCGCATACGTGCCCAATATCTCTCCCTGGACCACCGACGATTTCGAACTGCACTACTGGCAGCGCCATTACCTCAATGGCTATCACTTTGACTTACCCCCGGGCGACTACGTCGTTCGCCTCTATTGGCTCGATGGTCGCATCCACGGTCCACGCCTGCGTCTCATGGATGTCTCCTTGGAAGGCAATCTGGTCCTGGACGATTTGGATGTGGTGGGCGAAGTCGGTTTCATGGGCGCCTATGAGCGATCCTTTTTGGTGAACGTCACCGATGGCACCTTGGATGTGGATATCGATTCGGTGCGTTCCGCCACCATGCTTTCGGCCATCGCGGTTTGGTCTCTGGATGATCAGGGAGACGCGCCGCATACCCCCGGCAACTTTCGTCTGGAATCGTCCTATGGCATGAACATCATCAGGTGGGATACCGACTGGCAGGCCAGTATCGATGAAACGGAAATCCTGAGGGCGGATTCGCAGAGCGGTCCTTACGAAGTGGTGGGAAGCACTGCCTATCATCGCCGGTATTGGCTCGACAAGGATGCCGTGCCCGGTTCCAACTACTACTACAAGATTCGCTGCACCGACGTCTGGGGCCGCGCGAGTCTGGAAAGCATCGTGCTTTCAACTCAGACCATGGCCTGGCAGGACATCGGCTTGCCGGTTTGCCATATCAACATGGCTCAAGCGGATTTCGACTCGCTCAATTCCAATGTGTTCGCCAACGATTTCTACGATGTCGGCTGGGCCATCGACGACAATCCATTCAAGCCCGGCGACGGTCGTTATCGGGGTGGCTTGGCTCGCTATTTCCCCAAGAAGTCCTGGAAGGTGAAGCCGGGGATCCTCGACGCCTTTGAAGATCTGGATGTATTCACCTTGATCACGAGTCCCGACGACAACTACGTGATTCGCAATCACGTAACCATGGAAGCGTTCGATCTGCTTCCCAACGTTTGGAATTCGGACATCTACTGGACGGGGCTCTGGGTCAACGGGGAATATGCCGGAGTGTCCGATCTCACCGAAGCGGTGGACTCGGAATTCCTCGCCAAGCGCGGCGAAGATTTGGATGCCTTGGGCAATCTCTACAAGGCCTACGGCAATATGGATATACAACCCGGCTACGAACACTACGTAACCCACTACGAGTTCAAGGCGGGACCCGGGTCGGACTGGGCAGACATCATAGGCTTTATCGAAGACCTTCATTACTTCGATGAGTACGATCGCGGCGCCTTCCTCGCGGAGACAGTCGATCTCACCAATTTCTTCGACTACTACTCCATGATGATCTACACGCGGCAATACGATCATGTGGTTCGAAACTACTACCTATACCATTCGCCGGTAGATGGCCTGTGGAGCCTCATGCCCTGGGACATGACCCTGTCCTTCTGGCCGGACCCCTTGGAGCTTGATTTCGCGACCACCGATAGTCCCCACTTCTGGGACGGCAGCTACAACGTGCTCTTCGATAAAATTCTGAACGTGCCGCGACTGCGCTGGGAATACGTGACACGTTTGGAGTACCTGCACGGCAGCGTCCTCAACGGGCCAACCATGGTGCCGATTGCCCAGGCCACCTACGATGAAATCGCATTGGAAGGTCTGGTGGATCCCTATCGCCCCTTCTTCGCCACGGGCGATTACTTCGATATCGCGCGCGACTATATCAGCTATCGCATCAATCAGCGGGACACTCAATTCGCCACCATGATTCCCGATTTCAAAGACGAGATCACAACGATTTGCATCAACGAGATGCAAGCCTATCCGGCTTCATCTGAAGCGCCTTGGATCGAACTGTACAATTACGGTGAGGAACCCACGAGTACTCTGGGATTCAAAATTGAAGCCGACAGCACCATCAATGTGCCGGTTTACATTTTAGCGTCGGGTGAGAGCATGGCCTTCGTCATTGATGAAGGGGGTGTGCCGGGGTCCGTGATCAATCCCCTGGGCGGAACGCTGAAGTTGAAGAATGGAAGCAACGCCATGTTGGACGCCCTTCGCTACGGTGAAGCCGCCGAGGGTCAATCCGAAGGCCGCCATCCCGACGGGTGGATTACCTGGAGCAACCTGTTCCCCAGCTATGGCGTAAGCAACGGGCACATCGCAGCGCCTTTCATTCGCAGCGTAGACCTGCAACCCGAACAACCCACCATGGCCGACACCTTGAAATTCGAGGTTCGCTTCGCCAATCATTCGAGGCCTTACGAGGCGAACATCAACTTCGCCTTCTCGGACTCCAGTTGGACCCTAGCCCTGGTTCCCACGGGAACCGACTCGATTCTGTGGACCGTGCAGCAGGATCCCCTGCTTGAGGGCGGCAACCTCTACTGGCATGTAGAGGCGGTGGATGAACTGGGCCTCAGGGTTACACATCCGGCCGATGCCCCGACCTACAATCACAAGGTGCTCATTCTTGGCGGCGTTTATGCCATCTTCCTCAACGAGTTCATGGCCGACAATGCCACGACCTATCCCGACGAAGTGAACGAGTACGAAGATTGGGTCGAGATTTACAACGCGGGCGCCGAAGACTTCGACTTGGCCGGTTTCACACTAAGCGACGACGAGGACTGGGCGGCAAGGTGGACCTTCCCCGAAGACCCTGCATCCATTGTTCCGGCGGGGGGATACATCTTGGTATACGCCGACGAGGACATCAGTCAGGGGCCCCTTCACGCCAATTTCAAACTGTCCCGCTTCGGCGAGGAAATTGGTTTGTATCAGCCCGACGCCACTCCCGTGGATTTTGTGGAATATGGCCCGCAGCATGAGGATGAATCCTACGGCAGAATCAGCGATGGCGATCCACGCTGGGACATCCAGATCGAGCCCACACCTCTGGGGGCCAACTTGGGGGGCATCTCCACCGATGCACCGGATGCACCGGCGCCCTTCCGTCTGAGCGCCTATCCCAATCCCTTCAATCCACGGGTCACATTGCGATTCGCACTGCCTGAAGCCACCCGCACTCGATTGGAAGTGTACGATCTGCAGGGACGGCGTACTGCCACTCTCATGGACGAATCATTGGACGCAGGATCCCACGAAGTTGTTTGGTCCGGTGTGGATGATCGAGGGAATGATTGCGCCACGGGTGTCTATCTGGCCCATGTGCGCGCCGGAGAATACCGGGATCGCTTTAAGCTGCTTCTCTTGAAATGACGTCGCGAGGAGTTGCTCGACACAGAAAAGCGCCGACTGTCAACGGGGACAGTCGGCGCTTCTTATTTTACTCAGTTCCTAGTTCTCTGCTCTGTCTCTCAATTCCTTGGCCATGTACTCAATCTCGTTGAGATCAATGACCATCTCGTTCCAGCCGTACCAGAGCGTGTAGTCCGGGTTGGCGTGGAATGCGCCCTGGAAGGTGCGCATGCGATGCTTCAGGTGCATAGTGAACAATGTATTCTCGATGGGTGTCGGCGAGTCGTGGAATGTGAGCAGATCGGGGAAGGCATAGCTGTAGTTCTCAGGCTTCTCCAGGATGCCGTCCTGATAGAGCCCCGCGATGATTCGAATGGCCGCAGCCAGTAGCTTGTCGGCCTCGCGAATCATGTTGTCGCCCTTGGCCAATTCTTCATTGGCGAAATTCTCGGAGTGGCACTCGCTGCAAACAGCCAGCATTTTTGCACGCTCGGCGTCGAATTCCGCCGCGCTCAGGCGCGCCACCTGGGCGCCGGCAACCACGTCGAGACGGGCGGTGGGATTGCCTTCAGGATCCAGAACACCCAGCGCCTGCAGGATGGTCACGCGGTCGGCCCACCACTCGTCGCTCTCGCCGGGATAGGGAGCCAGGCCATCGGTGCGAACCGCCAAAAATCCCCAGGCCGTACGAACTTCGTGGTCGCCATCGGGCATGTGGCAGGTCTGGCAGGTGGGGGCGGCGGCGTCTTCAGGCAGCACGCCGTCCTTCTTCAGGCGATGGCGGATGCCGTGCTTGGAAGTTGAATACATTTCCCACTGAGGATGATCGAATCCCATGTGGCAGGTGGCGCAGGCTTCGGGCTGACGCGCTTCTTCCACCGAGAAGGTGTGGCGGGTGTGGCATGCGTCGCAGGAAGCGTGGCCGAAGGTGGATCCATTGGCTTTCAGATTGTCGATCTGCTCTGCGCTCTTCACGCCGATCTTGTGGCAACCGCCGCAGCCCTTCTGGCCGTCGATCAGTTCCATGGGCTTGAAGTGGGTGGTGGGCATGGCCTTCAAGGCCGCCCAGGCCAGGGAGTGTTTCCCTCGCTTGTATTCGGCCAAGCGTTCGTCGTGACACTCGCCGCAAGTTTCGGCGGTGACGGTGAGAACCTTGTGCACATCCACTGCGGAAGAGTGTTCGTCGCCGTGACAGGTGTCGCAGCTGATCTCTTCATCGAAGTGAGCGCTGGCACGCCAATCGCGCACGGCGCCAGGAGTGACGTCTTCGTGGCACTTCACACAATCGTCGGCAAGGACGAAGGTAGCGGCCACTAGCAAGACGAGAAGGCTGAGGCGGAACATGTGAACCTCCGGGATAGGATCAGACTCGACTGTGACATTCGAGTGATATACTACCCAGAGGTCTGAAATACGCAAGTGAAAAATCCCACTAAGAGGGTGGGATTTAAATTCACCTAAGATTTGACGCGAAAGATCGTGTCCAAGGCCGTGCCGTCCACCCATTTGATCAGGCCGACCACCTCGTCGGTAAACTCGGGCTTGGCGGGCTTGCCGCC
This sequence comes from uncultured bacterium, assembly GCA_964440095.1. Taxonomy (GTDB): domain Bacteria; phylum Krumholzibacteriota; class Krumholzibacteriia; order JACNKJ01; family JACNKJ01; genus JACNKJ01. The sequence continues at coordinate 11,943 of CAYTPZ010000017.1, forward strand.
GCAGATCTCTTCGATCTCGGCCTGGAGTTCGGCAATGGTCTTGATGGGCAGGCCGCTATCGGCGGTCTGCTCGATCAGGTCCTTGCGCAGCGGATTAATGGCGATGCCCCGCTCGGTGACGATCACATCGATCAATTCGCCGGGACCCACCAGGGTGGTGACCTCGTCGACGATGACCGGAATACGGTCGCGGAAGCTGGGGATGGGCAGGATCGTGCACTTGCTGAACAGGCAGTTTTGCCAGCCGCCGATGCCGTGAAGCATGCGGCCGTCGGAGTGGGTGACCACGTTGGCGTTGAAGTTCAGATCAACTTCCGTAGCGCCGAGCACCACGAAGTCGACCAGGCTCGCGAAGTTGCCCTTGCCGTGCCAGTTGTAGCTGGTGAAGGGGCTGGTGGCCAGGTGCCCCGGGTTCTCGCGCATGGAGCGCACGCCTTCCAGGTCGAAGGTCTGTCCGTCGAGGATGTACTCGATCAAACCTTCCTCGAGCATCTGCACCAGGTACTTGGTGGATCCGCCGCGCATGAAGCGGCTTTTGATTCCGTCCTCGCGCATCATCTCCGCCAGGAAGATGGCCGTGGACAGGGCCGTGCCGCCGGCGCCCGCCTGCATGCTGAAGCCCTCGCGATAGTTCTCCGTGCAGCGAATGAACTTGGCCGTGTACTCGGCGATGAGCAGGCGATCGGGGCTCTTGGTGATCTCGGTGGTGCCGCTCACGATTTTCGCGGGATCGCCGATTTCATCGAGCACCACGACGCAGTCCACGTTGTTGCCCTGAATTTGCCAAGGCACGCAGGGGAAGGGCACGAGATTGTCGGTGACCATGATGACCTTGTCGGCGTAGAGGGAATCCACTAGGCCGAAGTTCAGGCTGCCGCAGGCGCTGGGCCCGCGGTCGCCGGTGGCGTTGCCGAAGCTGTCGGCGGTGGGAGCGGGCAGAATGGCAATGTCGATATGGACCTCGCCATCCTGCACGGCCTGCCACCGTCCTCCGTGGCTGCGTAGAACCGCGGGCCCGGCCATTTTCCCCTGGCTTGCGTAGGCGCCCAAGGGGCCGTTAAGGCTTCCCTCAACTCGCGCGACCACACCCGAGTCCAGATGCTCAACGATGGGCTCCTGGCAGGGGAAAGCCGCACTGGGGAACCAGATCAGGTCCTTAACACCCAGCTCGGCGGCCGCATCGAAAACCTGGGTCATGACCTTGTCGCCGTTGCGAAAATGGTGATGGTTGGAAATGGTCATGCCGCTTTTGAGACCACACCTTTTCAGCGCCTCCACGAGCGACTTCACGATTTTGTCGCCGTCGGCGGGATAGTCCCCGCACTGACTCACAGGCGGCGCGGCCTTGCGTCCGCTGGGTTTGAATTTGCCGACACCCTGGAAGGGTACCTGCTCCACACCGTTGACTACCTTGGGGACTTTGCGTCCCGCAGCGTTCTTAACGAGATCGCTCATGCTTCCACCTCCCGCCAGTTTTCGGCGAGCTTGCCGATGGCCTTGGCCATCTCCACCGTGTGAAGGGCCCGTTTCACCACGGGCGCGTCAATCATCTTGCTTCCCAGACTCACAACGCCCAGGCCCTTGGCCTCGGCGTCTTCGAAAGCGCGCACGATTTTGCATGCCTTGTCCACTTCAGCATCCGTCGGCGCGAAGGCTTGATGCAGTGGACGAATCTGCCGCGGGTGAATGCAACCCTTGCCGTCGAAGCCCAGCTGTTTGGCTTCCAGCACGCTGGCGATCAGGCCTTCTTCGTTGCCCACGTCGCTGTAGACCGTATCGATGGCCTGGATGCCCGCTGCGCGGCAGGCGTTGACGATCTGTCCGCGCATCCAGAAGCTTTCGGTTCCGTCTTCGCTGCGCGGCACGCCCAGGTCAGCGGTGTAGTCTTCCAGTCCCACGGCAAGGGCCACCACGGACTCGCAACTCTCGGCGATTTCCAGAGCCATGTATGCGCCGCGCGTGCTTTCGATGATGGGCATGAGCCACACAGGTTCCTTGCGTCCGCAGCGTTCCACTATCTCGGCCATGCGGGCTTCGACAGCCTGCACCTCTTCGGGGCTTTCCACTTTGGGAACGAGTACGAGCTGAACGGGATGGGGGATGATCCACTCGAGGTCCTCGAGACCCCTGTCACCCTGATTGATGCGCACCATGCGTTCTGCATGGCCGAAATCGATAGTGCGAAGGGCGTTGCGCACGATGACGCGCGCGGCGTCCTTTTCGGGCGGGGCGACGGCGTCTTCCAGGTCGAGGATGTAGGCATCGGCGCCGTGGAGACCCGCGTTGAGAAACATCTTGGGCTGATTGCCGGGCAGATAGAGTCGGCTGCGCCGGAAGCGGTCGCGGGCGCTGGGGGGAAGGGAAATCTTTAGTGGAGGGAGAAGCTCCGAGTCGAAGTTCGCATCTGCCCTGCGCGCCGCCGTTTCCAGTCGGGCGTCCAAGACGAAGGGAACGGCACCGGCATCTTCCACTTCGAGCTTGGCGTGCTCGAGGCCCATGGCAGCAAGCCCTTCGGTCAACTGCGAGCGAATGGACTCGCCATACATGACCATGACCTTGCTCTTCAGGTCGATTTTTACCCCGCCGCTCTCGCGGATTTCCAGATTCATCCAGCAGTCGGATTTAGCGCTCTGGCCTCTCGGGCCGACCTCGCCGCGCATCGCGCACATGGCTTTCCTCCTATGGAATCGTAAACAGGATTCGCAGCTCCAAAATGCTACGGACTCGCCCGCCGCGCAACGCATTATCGTCGCTCTTTGCCTGCGAAGGCCAGCTGAAGATTGCCAGGAGAGCCCTGCTGTTGTAGATTTACCCACCCCCTCAACAAGGCAGGCCTCCATGCGATTCACAGCAGTTCTCCTTCTTTTCTTGGCGATGATCGCCCTTCCCGCACTGGCTGAGTATCCCGCCGAGGGATATTCCGGCATGGTCGTCGAGACCATGGACTCTGGTACATACACCTACGTCCTCGTGGACACGGGCAAGGAGCAGGTCTGGGGCGCCGCGCCTCAGTTCAAGATCGAAGTGGGCGAGGAAGTGGTGGTGCCCACGGGCATGCCCATGCCCGAGTTCAAGAGCAAGACTCTGGACCGCACCTTCGACATGCTCTTTTTCGCTTCGGCTATTCCCAGGATCGGCGAGGTGGATCCTGCCGAACTCGCTCCTCATGACCATGCTGCTGGCGGCATGCACTCCGGCGCCATGAGCACCAAGGGCCACACCCAGGTTGAAGAGGAGGCCGGCATTCGCGACATCAAACCGGCCGAACAGACCGTGGGCGAGCTTTTCGAGAAGCGCGCCGATTTCGCAGGCAAGAAAATCCTGCTGCGTGGTCAGGTGGTCAAGGTGCTCAACGGTATCATGGGCACCAATTGGCTCCACCTGCAGGACGGCACCGGCGAGGCCGGGGGAAACGATCTTACCGTGACTACTTCAGCCGTGGTGAACAAGGGCGACGTGGTGCTGATCAGCGGCACCCTCACCTTGGACAAGGATTTCGGCATGGGATACTTCTACGAACTCATCGTGGAAAACGCCTCGTTGATGGTGGAATAGAGCAAACCTGGGCGATCCGCTGTTGTCCACCCGGGTGGACGCCGGGACAAGCCGGAACTCTTCCTTACCCACACGAAACAGGGAAGAGCCAGCAAAAAAAGCGGCGCCCCAAGTGGCGCCGCTTTTGAGTTTTGATTCGATTCTAGTTTATAAGCAAGCCGCCGCGCTGATAGATGCTCACCTGCACCTCGCTGAAGGCCTTGCCCTGAATCACCGTGCCGTCGGCGCGTGTGATCTCGCCGGTGGACAGATCCACCTCGATCTCTTCCCCGTTCTCGATACCGCTCTTCACCAGATCCGCCTCCATAATCGGCATGCCCGCGTTGATGGCATTGCGCTCGTAGATGGAGCCGTAGCTCTCGGCGATGAGAAGGGGAATGCCTAGCGACTTGAAGCAGTCCACCGCCTGCTGGCGGCTGGAGCCCGCACCGAAGTTGGCGCCGGTGATCACGATGTCGCCGGGCTTCGCCTTCTTGGCGAAATCTTCCCAGCCTTCCAGATTGTCGAAGGCGTACTGTCCCATCTCGTCAAGATCGGTGATGGCCAGGTAGCGATTGTGGAAGATCATGTCGGTGTCGATGTTGTCCTGCCTAACCACCCAGACGCGGCCCTTGAACTTCACGGGCTTTTCGCTGGCCTTGGCGCCCGCCGCATGCTCCACCCTGGGCGTGGGGGCCGAGCCGAACTCGAAGTTCATGGCTTCGGCGGGAATTTCACCTTCATGGGCGATGACTCCGGCCACGGCGCTGGCCGCCACGGTGGAGGGACTGGCCAGGTAAACTTCGCCCTTGCCCTGCTTGCCCGGGAAGTTGCGATTGCCCGTGGAAATGGTCACCTCGTCGGGTCCGTTCATGCCGATCTGCCCGGCGGCGCAACCGCCGCAGCCGGCGTTGCCCACCAGGGCGCCCGAGTCCTTGAAGATTTCGATGAGACCCTCGTCGAGGGCCTGACGCCAGATCTTGTCGGTGGTCGGCACGATTTTCAACACCACACCGGGAGCCACCTGGCGGCCCTTGAGCACGTCTGCTGCCGCGCGAAGATCTTCGATGCGTCCGTTGGTGCAGCTGCCCACGAAGGCCGAGTCGATCTTGCGACCGGCGGCCTCGGCGATGGGATGTGTGTCTTCGGGATGCCCGGGCCGCGCGATCATGGGCGCGAGACCTTCGATGTCGATTTCCACTGTCTTGGCGTACTCGGCGTCTGCATCCGGGTACATGGGCTCGAAATCGCCCGCGCCCTTGGAGCGGCAAAAATCGATGACTTCCTGATTCGGCGGGAACAGCGTGATGATGGCACCCATCTCGGTGGCCATCGACGCGATGGTAATGCGATCGCTCAGGCCAAGGGTGTCCACGAACTCGCCGTGATACTCGGCTGCGTGACCGAGCAGGCCGGCGGCGCCCATCTTGCCGAGCACGGCCAGCACGATGTCTTTGGGCCGCGCCAGGGGACTGGGCTGGCCTTTGAGCACGATCTTGATCGAAGGAGGCAGTTTGAACCAGGTGCGACCGAAGGCGAAGACGTGGGCCATGTCCACATCGCCCAGACCCTGGCCGAAGGCCCCGAAAGCGCCCACGATATTCGCATGACTGTCGGTGGATACCATGGTCACGCCGGGGTAGATGAGCCCGTTCTCGGCGGTCACGTGGGTCCCGATGCCCGTGTCGATGTCGAAAACCTTCACGCCTTCCTTGCGAGCGAATAGGCGGCAGCGCTGCTGATTGGCGGCGTACTTCTGATCGCTTCCCGTGGGATTGGTATCGAAGGTGAAGAAGGTCTTGGCCGGATCGTCCAGGCCGAGATTTCCATCTTCCAGATTCTTCACCACATTGGCGCCGCCGAAGTCGCGGGCTACGCGAACGTCGATTTCAAGGTCTACGATGTCGCCGGCTTTGGCATCCGCTCCGCCGTGGGCGCCGATGATTTTCTCGATAAGGGTCTTGCCCATGTCCGCCTCCGCAAGGATGGGGTTGAATCTCTACAATGAAACCTGAATGCTGCCGGGAGCAAGTGCTATCCGCCGACCGCTGGCCGCTGACCGCCAGAAAAATCCCTCCCCCGGAATTGGGGGAGGGGTCTTGCGCTTAGCGGTAGGCGGTAAGCGGTAAGCGGTAAGCGCTTACTTCGCCAGTACGACCTTCGTCATGTCGCTCTTCTCGTTCGAGCTGAAACGGATCAAGTAGAGACCGGAAGCCATGGGCTGACCGGCATCGTCCATTCCGTTCCACTCGGAGAAGTGCGTTCCCGCGTCGAGCTGTCCCTCGTGCAGGGTGCGCATGAGGCGCCCGCTCACATCGAAGACCTGGACGGTGGCCATGCCGGCCGTGTCCATGGAGTATTCGATGCGCGTCTTCGGGTTGAAGGGATTGGGGAAGCTACCCATGAGACCGAAGGCCGAAGCCTGATCATCAACATTGGTGCCGCCTTCGATCATATGCAGGAAGTTGGTACCAGACTGCAGAATCACGCCTGAGTTCATGTCACGCACGTAAACCGTGCCGCGCATTTCATCATAGACGTATTCGGGATCCAAAGGCATGTCCACAATGTAGGTGTGCGGTCCCACGGTGCCCGAAACGGGAATGCCCGCGGAAGTCCCAGGGAACATGCGGCGGAAAGCCTGCATGTGGATGGGCTCACCGTTGCCGCCATTGTGCACGATGTTGTCTTCGGTGAGCGAGCAGAAGAGCTGATAATCGCCCTCGGGACGAAGGTTGCCCGTGATGTTCACCGTCACCGCGAGCTGCTCGCTGGTGGGAACCCACTGCAGATCGATGTGCATGGGACTCACCCAGCTCTTGGCGGTCTCGAGTCCCGCGACCATGTTGCTGCCGGTGTGCTCGAGGTACCAGAAAGCATCGAGCCAGAAATCCGGCACGCCGCTTACGCCGAACTCGCCCACAAGTGCATTGGCCTGGGTGGGATTGTGCAGATACATGATGTCGCCGCCATAGGGCCAGGACACGTGCACGCGAACCAGGGCCACATCGTTACCCTGACCGGGCATGTAGGCGTCCAGGGCCTGGTTGGCTTGCACACAGGGGCCGCAGCCCGAGTTGGTCCAGAGCATGCCGAAGGGAACATGGTCGTCGAAATAGGTGGTGAACTGTCCCGTGTAGCTGTCGTTGCTCTCGTCGCCGTCGCCGTCCAGATAGCTGGCGGCGGTCACATCATAATAGTGTCCGGGCTGCAGGGTGAAGTTCGGGAAGGTCACCACTTCCTGGAAGCCGGGGCCAAGGTCGGTAACATCGGCGTTTTCGGCGTAGACCACCGAGCCCGATTCCCAGATCTGCAGGATCACGTTGAAGGTCTCGGTTCCCAGGCCGAAGTTTTCAACCGTAGCCGTGGGAGCGACCACCTGCGGAGCGTTTTCATTGCCGCCGTCGGGATAGACGGCCACCACGCCCACGTCATTGCCGCTGGGCGTGTAGACCCGCACATCATCGATGATCCAGGCGTCGCTCACGCCGGCCGGTCCGCGATAACGGAAGGCCACGTAGACCGTGGACTCGCCCACGTAGTCCACCATGTTCACGGTGGTGGGATCGCCGCCGTCGAATCCGCCGATGTCATGATTGGAGGGAGTCCAGTAGACCAGTTCGCTGAAGGCGCCGGGATCGGTCTGGCTGGTGGTGCTCACCATGATGTAGTGATGTCCGCCACTGGATTCCCAGTTGTAACCGCGCTCGAAGAATTCGAGTTTGGGGTTGATGGCGCTGCTCAGATCGAGGGCCGGCATGACCAGCCATTCGTCCTGGCTCGCGGGATTGGTCCAGCACCAGGCCGCCCAGGTTCCGGAATGGGAATCCCAGTTGGTGCGGCTCCAGTTGGCAGTCGTTGTAGTGATCTCGGCCCAGCCTACCGGGGGCCAGTCGGCCGGCTCGAAGTCGTAGCTGTAGATGTCGTCGTCGCGGTCATTGGATTGGGGAAGATGCGCAGGCGCCGCCAGCGCAGCGAGCGCGAGAAGTAGGCTCGCGGTCGCCAAGCAGAAGCCCTTACGGAAGTGGATCGATCGCATGGAGTCCTCCGTGTTGTGGATAGTCGCCAAACTGCGTGAAACGTAGCTCAATTCTACCACAAACGGAGTTTACCGGGAAGCGGATGAATCTAGCCGACGATATCCTCGCCACCATCCACGCCGATGATATTCCCGCTGATAAAGCGACCGCCGGGTCCGGAAAGAGCCACGATGGCTTCGGCTACGTCCTCGGGTGTGGTGAGACGTCCGAAGGGATTTCGCTTCCGCGCCTCTTCCAGCAGTTTCTCGTTTCCGGGAATCATGCGGAGGGCGGGAGTGTCGGTAACGCCGGCGCGAATGGAATTGGCGGTGACGCCCAAACGACCCAACTCGCTGGCGATTTGGCGAATGTGACTTTCCAGTGAAGCCTTGGCCGCGCTCACGGCGCCATAGCTTTCGATCACGCGGGTGCCGCCGGAACTGGTCATGGCGAAGACGCGGCCGCCTTCACCTAGCAGGCCTGCGCGATAGAGGTCCTGTGCCCAGTAAACCAGGCTGTGGGCCATAACATCCAAGGTCATTTCCATACGATCGCGACGCATGGCCTTGTCGTCGATATCCTCGGGGAAGTAGGGGAGCAGGGTGCCGAATGCGAGAGAGTGCATGAGGATCTTCACACCTTCCACGCCGCGCTCGGCCAGCGCGGTCATGACTTCGGCGCGCTTTTCCTCACTGGATGCATTGATGTTGAAGAAGAGAGCGTTGACACCCTGGCCCTCGATATCTTCCACAAGGGCGTGGACTGCGGGCATGGTGGCCTTGCGATCCAGGTGGATGCCTACAATGTGACAACCCTCACGGGCCAGGGCCCGCGCGGTGGCTGCCCCAAATCCGCTGGATGCGCCCAAAATGATGGCCCACTGGCCGGCGAGTGATTTTTCGCTCATCTTCATCTCCTCATCGTGGGCGCAGAATAGACAAGGACCTTCATCCCGTCAACGGGCCTTCCCAGTGGAGTTTCGGGTCCGACTATACTAGTTTTGCATCATGAACAGGCCTCTCGCTCTCTACTCCGACCTCGCCTTTCTCGAGCACAAGACCGGCGGATTCCATCCTGAGAATCCCGATCGCCTGCGTGTGATCGAGCCTGTGCTCCATGCCTTTGCGCAAGATGGCGCCGAGCGGGTGACTCCGTGTCCGCCACTGTCCGAGCAAGAACTAACCTGGATCCACGACGCGACCCACGTTGCTCTGGTGAAAACGGCCTGCCGCAAAGGTCCCACATCCCTCGACTCGGACACCCATGTTGCGCCTGCCAGCTGGGATGCGGGTCTGCGCGCTGCAGGCGCGGTCGTGGACGCATCTCGCAAAGTTTTGGAGGGGAAAATTCGCCGGGCCTTCTGCGCCGTACGTCCGCCGGGGCATCATGCCGAGAGTGACAAGGCCATGGGCTTTTGCCTCTTCAACAATGTTGCGCTGGCTGCCGAGGCACTCAAGCGCGAGGGCCTCGAGCGCATTGCCATCGTGGATTTCGACGTGCACCACGGCAACGGAACCCAACGCAGTTTCTGGAATGATCCAGCCGTATTTTACGCGAGCTGCCATCAATATCCCCACTATCCTGGAACTGGGGCTCCCGATGAGACCGGTGGTCAGGACGCGCCGGGAGGCATTCTCAACGAAGCCATGCCAGCAGGTGCCGGTGACTTGGAATACCTGGCCTGGCTCCAAGGCCCTCTCGGCGAAGCTCTTCGCGAGTTCAAACCCCAGTTCCTTCTGGTCTCGGCCGGTTTCGACGGCCATGTGGACGATCCCTTGGCAGGGCACAATGTGAGCAGCGAGGGATATGGCCTCATCGGCCGCGCGCTGGTGGATTTGGTCGAAGAACTTTGCGATGGGAAGATGGTTTCGGCTCTCGAAGGGGGCTATCATCCGCGGGTTCTGCCCGAGAGCTTGGCCCTCTATCTGAGTGAGCAGTAGCCGTCACCCACTTCAGCCATGGCTAAGAATCTTGCTTGTTTCGGTCGCTCTTGCTAGTTTTAGCGATGAATTCCGAATTCTACATTTTGCCTCTCCAAGGAGAATCATGAAAATCCTCGCCTCTCAGGCCCGCACGGGCAATGTCCTCGAGATCGACGGTGAGCTTTGGCGCGTCTCCGATCACACTCATGTGACTCCCGGTAAAGGCCCTGCGCACATCCAGTTGAAAATGAAAAACCTGCAGACGGGTTCAAATAAGGAATCACGCCATTCGACCAGCGACAAAGTCGAAAAAGTGGACGTGATGACCGAGAAGAAGGAATTCCTCTACGACGGTGGGGGCGAGTTCGTCTTCATGGATGTTCAGAACTACGAGCAGATTTCACTAAATCCCGATCTGGTTGAGGATGTGAAGCTCTACCTGGTGCCCAATATCGTCTGTGATATCCAGACCTATCAGGGCCGCGTGGTGGGTATCGCCCTGCCCAAGGTGGTGGAATTGGACATCGTGGAGACGCCTCCGGAGGTCAAGGGCGGCACAGCCACCGCCCAGACCAAGCCGGCCACCTTGGAGACCGGCCTCGTGGTGACGGTGCCGGGTTTCGTGAATACCGGCCAGAAAATCCGTGTAGACACGACCACGGGCAAGTATCTAGAGCGCGCCTAGGGGCAGACCCTTTCGGGTAATAGCGTTAGCTTGTGACATTATTCACAAAAGCCCAGGCCTATCCTTGACGATGCGGGGTCTGGGCTGTTTTATGTTCAGGAGCGTTTAATCCGGTTCATGGACGGCGGTCAGTTTCGGCCGCCCGTCCTTGCATAGAGGTGAAACCCATGCCCAAGCATATGGCCAAAGACGAATTGCGGCGCGCAGCGTTGAAGTATCACCTGGGCGATCGCCCAGGAAAAATCGAGGTCAGCTCCACCAAGCCCTGCATCACCCAGAGGGATCTTTCCCTGGCCTACACGCCCGGCGTTGCCGAGCCCTGCAAGGCCATCGAAGAGGATCCCTCGGCAGCGGGGCTCTACACAGCCAAGAACAACCTCGTTGCCGTGGTCAGCAACGGCACGGCCGTGCTAGGTCTGGGGAACATCGGTGCACTGGCCGGCAAGCCTGTAATGGAGGGCAAGGGTGTGCTCTTCAAGCGTTTCGCCGACATCGACGTTTTCGACATCGAGCTCGATACGGAAGATCCCGATGAGATCATCCGCACGGTCCAGAACATGGAGCCTACTTTCGGTGGCATTAACCTGGAGGACATCAAGGCTCCCGAGTGCTTCTACATCGAAGAAACACTGAAGGCGTCCACGAATATACCCGTCTTCCACGATGATCAGCACGGCACGGCCATCATTTCGGGTGCAGCCCTGGTCAACGCTTTGGAAATCGTGGGTAAGCGCGCAGGTGACATCAAGGTGGTCTTCTCGGGCGCCGGCGCGGCGGGTATCGCTTGTGCGAATTTCTACATCTCCCTCGGCGTGGATCCGGCCAATGTCCTTATGGTCGACAGCAAGGGTGTGCTCTGGAATGGACGCGGAGACGAGGGCAAGAACAAGTACAAGGACAAGTTCTACCGCGATACCAAAGCCCGCGACCTGGCCGATGCCATGAGGCGCGCCGACGCATTCTGCGGCGTATCCATGAAGGACGTTCTTAGCCCCGACATGGTGAAGACCATGGCCGAGAAGCCCATCATTTTCGCCATGGCCAATCCCGATCCGGAGATCACCTACGAAGCGGCCAAGGCCGCTCGCCCAGACTGCCTTATGGCCACAGGGCGCAGCGACTATCCCAACCAGGTGAACAACGTGCTGGGATTCCCCTTCATCTTCCGCGGTGCGCTGGACGTGGAGGCGAGCACCATCAATGAGGAAATGAAGCTGGCCGCGGCCCACGCCTTGGCCCGACTGGCCAAAGAAGAGGTGCCCGAAAACGTCAAGCGCGCCTACAACGATGAGTCCCTCGCCTTCGGCCCCGAGTACATCATTCCCAAACCCTTCGATTCACGGGTGCTGCTCTGGGAGTCGGCTGCCGTAGCTAAGGCGGCCATGGACACGGGTGTGGCGCGCAAGAGCATCGACTTGGATGAGTATCGCGAAAGCCTTCAGGAGAAAATTGATCCCTCGCGCGAGGTCATGCGCAAGATATTCGACACCGCTCGTAGGGATCCCAAGCGCGTGGTTTTGCCCGAGGGCACCCACCCCGCTATCGTTTCGGCGGCTTGCGAGATTCTACACGAGGGCATCGCCAAACCCATATTGCTGGGCGACCGGGAGGAGATTCTCTCCATCATCGAGGAGATTCACGGAGGCACGCCGGAGGGTTGCGAGATTGTGGATCCGAAGGATTGGCCCCGTCTTGAACGCTACGAAGAACTCTATTACCGCATGCGCCAGCGCAAGGGAGTCACCGAGCGACGGGCCAAAGAGGCCTTGAAGGATCCCTTCGTCTTCGCCGCCATGATGGTCAACACCGGCGACGCCGATGCCATGCTGGCCGGGGCGGAGCGATCCTTCCCCGATTCCCTCAAGCGAATCATGCGTTCCGTTCGCAAGCGTCCCGGGGGCAAGGTCTTGGCGGGGATGCACCTGCTGCTGCATCAGCACCATCTGTACTGTCTGGCCGACACCGCGGTGACCGTGGATCCCACGGCCGAGGAACTGGCGGAAATCGCCCTGATGAGCGCTCGAGAACTTGAGAGATTGTCCATCGAGCCACGCATCGCGCTGCTCAGCTTCGACAACTTCGGCTACTCCAAGCATCGGGACATGAGGAAGGTCGCTCGCGCTCTGGAGATCATCGCCAGCGAACGTCCCGACCTCAAGGCGGACGGGCCGGTTCGAGCCGACTTCGCCGTGAACCCCGCCCTGCTGAGCAAGTACTACCCCTTCAATAACCTGAAGGGCGAGCGTCCCAACCTGTTGGTCTTCCCGAATCTCGACGCGGGCAACATCTGCATGCACCTGCTCAAGCACTTCGGTCGCGTGACGCAGGTGGGGCCCATCATCATGGGCCTGGACAAGCCGGCGCATCTGCTCATCCGCGGCGATGATGTCGCCGAGATCGTCAACATGGCGGCCATCGCCACGGTGGATGCACAGAAGGCCGAAGAGCGACAGCGCATTTTCGAAACGGTGTAAACCGGCAGGAGTAAGGCCATAGCCACAGCATGCACTTGACCGAATGTGCTGCTGTGGCTATTGCTGTATCCATGAATGAACTAATCGAAATCAGAATCGACAGTCTCGCTGACTCGGGCGAAGGCGTGGGTCGGGCAGACGGCAAAGTCTTTTTCGTGGCGCACTCCGCGCCTGGAGACCTGCTAATTGTGCGACCCGTGCGCGAGGACAAGCGCTGGACCCGGGCCGAATTGGTGGAACTCAAGGAACCCGGGCCGGGGCGTAATGATCCGCCATGTTCTCTTGCGGGTCGTTGCGGCGGTTGCCAGCTTCAGCACATCGGTTCCGAGGCGGAGCGTGAAGCCAAGCTCAAGATTTTGAGCGACAGTCTCGAGCGTATCGGCGGCTTGGGCGAGATCCCTGAGATTCAGTTCGAAAGTTCCAGCGAATTCGCCTACCGGCGCCGTGCCCGCTTTCAGGGCCGCAGCCTGGCCGAAACGGTTGAAATGGGATTTCTCGCCGCCGGCAGCCATGAGTTGATTCCTCATGAAAAATGTTTGCTGCTAGATCCTGAGCTTCAATCCTGGGTAGACGCCTTTCGCCAGCAGCTCGCGGGCTCACTGCCCGAGCTTTTCAATTTCAAGGCGGAATTCACGCTGCTGGAGGGCGGCGCTCTTCAATTGCTTCTACGAGTGGAAAGCCGCATGGGGGAGAAGGTCTTGGCTGTCATGGAGGCCTGGAACACTCCCGCCCCGCTACACTTGAGCCTTCGCGCCCTGGAAAAACAGCATAGTTTCCGTGAGGCTGGAGGCGCGCCCTTCCTCTTGGAAACCCTGAAGCTGGCTCCCGAAGGTCGCGATCCCATGGAAATTCGCCTGCTCACACGGCCGGGTGACTTCATTCAGGTGAATGCTGCGGCCAATCAGCATCTGATCACACGACTCTTGGAGAAACTCGATCTTTCGGATTCGCCCTGGCTCCTGGATCTCTACGCGGGTTCGGGAAACTTCACCCTGCCTCTGGCGCTTTCCGGAGCCAAGGTCATGGGTGTGGAGGAAAACCGCAGCGCCGTGCGCAGCGCCCGCCGGGCTTTCCGCGAGAACCGAGCCGCCCGCGCCCGCATGAAGGCGGGCAAGGTCGCCAAGATTCTGCCCGAACTAGTGGCCGATGGAAGAAAGTATCGCACCGTGGTTTTGGATCCGCCGCGGGAGGGTGCTCCCGAATTGGTGGATTGGCTTGATCCCCTGGACATTCGGGAGATCGCCTCGCTCAGTTGCAATCCCGCGACACTGGCCCGTGATGTGAAGGCCTGGACGAAAAAGGGCTTCCAATTGGAAGCCCTGCATCTCTTCGATTTCTTTCCTCAGACTCGTCACATGGAGAGCCTGGCCATCCTCAAGCGCTAGCGCTGGAAGACGCGTTCGAAAGCCTCGCGCACAGGCAGGTAGTCTTCACTATGCGCTTCCACGAGGCTGTCGATGTTATAGAGATCCGTCAGGATGATCTTTCCCGCCCGTGTTTCTCCCATGGCCTTCAGCGCGTCCACTACCTTGGCGGTTTTGTCAGGCTTTCCATCGGCCATGCGCTTGGTCGCCGTGAAAGTATCCCCGGGAATCTTCTCGGAAATGTAGATGGGACGCAGCTTGGCTGCTTCCGAGCGTGGGTGGAAAGCTTCGTCGGTCCAGGAACCGACCAGTCCGCGAGGATGATCGGCGAAGGTGGCGCCCGCATCGACTCGCCCGCTGAGGATCATGTTGATCACGTCGCGGTGACCGCCTGCGAAAACCACTTCCGAGAAGAACTCTTCGGGTTCTATGCCCAGTCCCAAGAGACTGCTTTTGGGGATCACGTATCCCGAGGTTGAACCCAAATGTGTGAAGGCGAAGTCTTTGCCCTTGAGGTCGCTGAGCTCGCGCAGGCCGCTGTCCTTGCGCACCAGGATTACACTCCAGTAATAGGGCTGATCTGCGCGAACCGCCTTGAGCAATACCCTGGCATCGGCGGTGTCTTCTGCCGTGATCAGTCCCTGAGGCGAGAGCCAGGCGAACTCAACCTTGTCTTCCACGATGAAGCGAATGAGCTCGCTGTAACTCGTGGCGATGACGGGCTGAAGGAAGAGGCCGCAATGCTCTTCCAGGAAGGCTGAAAAGGCATTGGCCTTCAAACGGATGATGCCCGGACTGTCTCCTCCGTTGAATCCGATTCTGAGCGGTTTCTGGATGCTTCCCTCTTGAGCGAGCGCCGTGAGGGCGAAACTGAGAATCAACAGGGTTGTCAGCATTTTTCGCAGGAACATCTGCACCTCCCGAAAGAACTTAGTCCCATCATTCCACAGGAATTTCGGAATGTCAACTCTGAGAAGAGCCTGCTTCAGCGTAAACTCCCTGCTGGCAACACACTAAAGGCGGCCAGACGACTGGTTTTTTGTCCGCTGAGCCGGTCGGTCACCTCGACCTGAAGCTCGTAGGCGTCTTCGGCGAAGCCACCGGCAGCCAAACTCAAAGGATGCCTGGCCACGGCTTCTCCATGTCGATCTAAAAATGTAGCACTGACTTCGCTACCCACGGTGTCTTCGCGGGTCCAGAGCCAGCTGGATCGGGTTTCCGGGTGTTTGCGCCGAATGCGATAGGAAACCGCATAGTCGCTGAGTCCCTGCTCATCCTGAGCCAGGCCGTAGATTTCGAAGAAGAAGTGGATTTCGCCACCCTGATCGAAGCCATGCAAGGGATGGGATTTCACCCACCAGTCGCCTTTGTTGAAGGGGCCGGTGTGGGTCATATCGTCGATGAGAGAGGCGAAGGTCACATCGCTCAGGCTCAATTGATCGGCGGGGAAGGCTTCCACGTCCACAGAAGTGGTGAAAATCTGAAGGCGACCGCTGCCCATATCTTCCAGGCGCAGGGCCATGCGATACCGACCGCCGTCGAGCCGGTGGGGGCTGAGCCCCGGCAATAGTGTGGCCGCGCGGGTCTGGTCGAGGTTCTCCGCCTCGATGGGAATGATCTCCTCGCTCTGGGAGACCACCCGCTCGTTTTCGTCGAAGAATATTATCCGGCGCAAAAGCTTGGCCCGGTAGAGGCGCGTTTCGAAATCCCACTCGAAACGCAGGTCCCGTGTGCGAACCTCATGGCTCACTTCAACCTGGGTTTGCCCGCTCGCCGCACGATAATTGTCTACCGCGAAAACAGCCCAAAGGGGTTCGGCCTGGAAGTCATGCTGGTAGGGATCCCTTCCCTTGCGCACCGTATCGATATAGTTGCCCTTCATGCGCTCCAGCTTGGGCGCCAGGAGATTGGCGGCCAGGGCCTGATTCTGCAGGTCGGCGAAACCCTGAATCTCGCCTTGGGCCAACTGTTCCACCATTTGCTGATAGACCTGTGGATTGCCGAGCTTCAACTCGCGCAGAAGCATCCGAGCCTCTTCACTCTGCTCGGTGAACTGATTCGCATAGCGTTCGCCCACGTCGGGCCGGCTGGATGGACCCATGGGGGCGGCCATTTCGTACTCTCCATCGAGATTGCGATCCTCGTACTCGGCCCGCATTTCCAGATCCACCCAGATCCAGCTCTCGATGAGATTATGGTAGCCGGTCTCGTCGAACCAATCATCGTGGATCAGGCGCTCGTCGGGGGATCCGAAGAGGATCAGGTCGCGCCCCCGCAGATCATAGCCCTCGAGCTTTTCGGCGGGAAAGTGATGCCTGGCCTGGGCCAAACGGCTGTCGTGGGTTTCTTTCCGCTCGTTCAGGATGGTTGTGGGCGTGGGATCCCGGCGCAGCCAGAAGCGGCGAAGCCACTCGTCGAGCTCGTCCCGCTGCTCCATACGCAGAAAAGCGGATTTCTCCCAGGGCTCCATAATCACCGAAACATCGCTCCAGACGTATCGCTTCCAATCGGGCAGATCTTCCGCCTGATTCGCGGCCATGGCCGTCGAAAAGGCCAGGAGCATGAGCATCAGAGTGATATTTCGGGCGGACACGCGGGATACCTCCGGGCGGGAAGGGGGCTGAACCGGCCCCCAGTTTGATAGCATTCGCCCGCCTTGCCATCAACCGCAATTGACGGAAGATGCTCTTCATTCACTCTCTTCTATCCTTGGGTGTTGACGGGAAGGGATCCGGGTGATATTTTTCATCGGCCTCACCAGAAGATCCCCATCGGCTTGCATTATGGTGCTTTAGGAAGGGAGTTTCATTCATGACACGGAAGAGTGTGTCCATCCGACTCATGGCCCTGGCCCTGGTGGCCCTGGTCGCGCTTCCCCTGACTGGCTGCGGGAAGAAGCAGATCGAGAATCCATATGAGCCCGTTACACTGGCTCAGGCCATCAGCGGCGAGAGCGCGCACAAGCTCTTCAAGTTCGAGCTCAGTCAGCCGGAGATTCTTTCGGTCGAAGGAAAGCTCGCCCTCCTTAGGGAAAACGATCGTATCGAATTCCTCGCGGGTGATGATCTGAACCTACTGAGCACTTTGGACATGGGCTACAAGCTAGGTGTCCATCGCGAATTCGGTTCCGATCCTGAAATCTATTTGGTGCTCGAGCACGTCATCGACGGGCCCGACACTTCCTTCGTCACTTCCGACGAGCCCCCGGTCTTCCCAAGCTTCCAGCCTCTGGGCAGCTTCGACCGCGTGAGCTATGAAGATGTGAGCGCACAGGTCAAGGCCCTGGACGACGCCAGCCAGATCAAGCCCATGCTTAGCGCCTGGGGCAAGAAGAATCAGCGCATCTGGATGTCCGGCAAACTTAGCCGTGCAGACCACGAAGGCCAGATTCGCTACTTCCTCGACAACGACTTCGGCCACTTCCTCTTGGACGGTGTGACGCCCCAGGGCGCCCTCTTCCTCAAGGCTCTGCTCAGGATGAGTGGAGACATTGAAGTGGCCGGTCAGCTGGGTGAGCTCAACCGCGGACGCACACTGCGCGACACGGGTATCCTCGCCAACATCACGCTCTCCCACTTTGTTTTCCAGGAGACCTTGATCACCAACGGCTGATACAGATTCTTTGAGCCCCGGCCCGAGGGCCGGGGCTTTTTTATTGGCGGCATCCGCTGCCTGTGTTTCAATCATCTCCCTAGCAGCCTGATTAAAAACTAGATCTAGACGCGTCCGAGCTAGTTTTAAATCAGGCTGTTTGATCGCTGGATAGAAAGAGGTTCCCGATGAAAATCGGACTGATCGGTCTGCCCAAGACGGGCAAGACGACGGTCTTCAACCTGCTCACCGGTAGGGCCGAAGAGACCAGCGCCTATTCCGCTAAGGCGGAGACCCATCTGGCGCGCATCGACGTGCCCGATCCCCGTGTGGACTTGCTCAGCAAAATCTTCGAGCCCAAGAAAACCACCTACGGTGAAATTGAATTCGCCGACTTGGTGGGTGTGGGCGTGGGCGGTGGTTCCGGAATAGGAAGTGCAGCCTTGGAGGAACTGCGCAATCTCGACGCTCTCGTTCACGTGATCCGCCTTTTTGAAGACGAGGGTGTGCCGCAGGATCGTACGTCGACCGGACCGGCCGGCGACCTGGAAGCCATGGAGCAGGAACTCATCCTCACCGATCTCATCCTGGTGGAAAAACGCCTGGAGAAATTGGAAAAAGACATCGGCAAAGGGCGCAAAGATCTGGTGCCCGAGCGCGATGTCATGCTCAAGCTGCAGGAAAATCTCGAGGCCGAAAAACCGATTCGCGATGTGGAGTTTCGTGCCGACGAGGAAACCCTGCTCCGCACCTATCAACTTATCAGCCGAGTGCCCATGATCATCCTGTTCAACGGCGACGGCGGCGACCAACTGCCCGAAGGTCTCGATGTGCTCTGCGAGAGCAAGGGTCTGGGCCGCATCGCCATGAACGGTCTTACCGAGTGGGAGATCACCCAACTCGATGCCGAGGAGCGCGCCGAATTCCTGGCCGACCTGGGTGTGAGCGAACCTGCGCGGGATCGCTTCATTCGCCTGGGCTACGAACTTCTCGATCTGATTTCCTTCTTCACCGTGGGTGCCGATGAAGTGCGGGCCTGGACCATCAGCCGCGATCTGCCGGCGGTGCGTGCGGCGGGGAAGATACACAGTGACCTGGAGCGGGGATTCATTCGCGCCGAGACCATCGCCTACGAGACCTTCAAGGAAATGGGCACACTTGCCGAAGCTCGTAAGCAGGGAGCGCTCCGGCTCGAGGGCAAGGATTATCCGGTTCAGGACGGGGACATTCTCAACATCCGCTTCAACGTATAGATCCGCTAGGGGAAGCCATGGAAACAAAGAGTCAGCGAGTATCCAGTCTCAAAGTGGGCATGCGTGTGGATGCGGCCTATGTGCTTAAGCGCAAACTGCTCAAGAAGAATCCCGATGGAAGCCGCTTCATTCTATTCCAGTTCAGCGACAGCACGGGCGTGATCGGGGGCATCCTCTGGGATGACGCGGAAGTCACCTACAAGCGCTTGGCTCAGGGCGGCTTCGTGCGTCTGGTCGGCGAGGTGCAAACCTATCGCGACACCCAACAGGTGCGTGTTTTTCAGGTAGAACCCCTGGAAAGTGAGCGTCTGGATCTGGCCGATTTCCTGCCGGTTACGCCCTACGATCGCGATGAGCTTTTCGCCGAGTGGATGGGACACGTGGACGCCATCAGCGATCCGGCCTTGGCCGCCTTGCTCAGGGACATGGCCGAGAATGAAGATCTGTCCTGGCGATTCAGAAGCGCGCCGGCGGGCAAGACCTGGCATCACCCCTACGTGGGCGGCCTGCTCGAACATGTGGTGAAGCTTTGCCGTATCGCCAAGTCTGTTTGCGATCTCTATCCTGAATTGAATCGGGATCTCATGATGGCCGCCTGCTACCTTCATGATCTGGGCAAGGTGCGCGAACTGGATTACGCCGCCGCCATCGAATACAACTCCGAGGGCCGCCTGGTGGGACACGTGGTGCAGGGCGTGGAGATTCTCGATGAATTCCTGCCGCGCCATCCCGATCTGTCTCGCGAGACCGCCATCCGGCTGAAACATCTCATCGTCAGCCACCAGGGAGCCTACGAGTACGGCAGCCCCAAGCTGCCCATGAGCCTGGAGGCCATCGCCTTCCATCACATCGACAACCTCGATGCGCAGATCGACGGCTTCGCCCGCGTAATCCGCGAGGGCCGTGAGAGCCAGGGCGAGGACAGCCACTGGACCGGCATTCACCGGTTACTGGGCCGGCCGCTATTCATCGGAGAGGACCGACATGGGGACTAGGGTTTTCTGCATCATCTTGGACGGACTCGGCGTGGGAGACCTTCCCGACAGTCGGGATTTCGGCGACGAGGGATGCAACACCCTGGCCCATGTGGCCGCCGCGGCCGGCGGGCTTCATCTGCCCTGCATGGAGGGGATGGGGCTTGGGCGAATCCAGCCCTTTGCGGGCATGAATGCCGAGGCTGCCGTCACCGGCTTCCACGGGCGCATGGCCGAGAAATCCATGGGCAAAGACTCCACGACGGGGCACTGGGAACTGGCCGGGCTACAAACGCCCAAGTCCTTCCCGCTGTTTCCCAAGGGGTTTCCCGACCTGCTGCTCAAGGATCTGAGCGAGCGTACCGGCTACGAGTTTATCGGCAACGAAGCGGCCTCGGGCACCGAGATCATCCAGCGTCTGGGCGATCGGCATGTGCGCACGGGCAAGCTTATCGTTTATACCTCGGCCGACTCGGTATTCCAGGTGGCGGCGCACGAAGACGTGGTGCCCCTGGAGGATCTCTACAAATTCTGCGAAAAGGTGCGCGACCTGCTCACGGGGGAATTCGCCGTGAGCCGTGTGATCGCGCGTCCCTTCCATGGTGAATCGGGAAACTACCAGCGTTCCGACGGTCGCCACGATTATTCCCTGCCGCCTTCGGGTCCCACCCTGCTCGATCGCCTTCTGGACGGCGGCGTGCCGGTAACCGGCGTCGGCAAGGTGAAGGATCTCTTTGCCGGTCGTGGGTTCTCGTCCCATTTGACCAGCCATGGCAATCGCGAAGGCATGACAGCGTTTCAAAGCCTGTTGGGGAAGAAGTTGAACAGGGCTTTCAACATCGTCAATCTCGTGGATTTCGATATGCTCTGGGGACATCGCAACGACCCAGAGGGGTACGCCCAGGGTCTGGTCGATTTTGATCGTTGGCTCACAGGCTTCGTGGGCAAGCTCAGCCCGGGCGACATTCTTTTCATCACGGCCGACCACGGAAACGATCCCACCACCCAGGGCACCGATCACAGCCGCGAGTACGTGCCGATTTTTGGATGGGGGCCCGGTATGAAGCAGGGCCTTGATCTGGGCCGCCGCGAAACCTTCGCGGACTTCGCCGAAACGGTGCTGGATATGTTCGATCTCGCCCCTCTGGGAGCGGGCGAGTCATTCTGGCCAGTATTGAAGGGAGCCTTGAATGGATGACAAAACCCTCGCCGCCAGGGCCAAGGCCGCCATGGAAGGATCCTACGCGCCCTATTCCAACTTTCACGTGGGCGCCGCCCTTCTCAGCGAAGATGGAGAAATCTTCCATGGGGCCAATGTCGAGAACATCTCCCTGGGGCTGTCGGTCTGCGCCGAACGCAACGCCATCGCCACGGCGGTGAACGCCGGACATCGAAGGTTCGTGAAGGTGGCCATTGCCAGCGACGGCGAAAATTCGGTTCCACCCTGTGGCGCATGCAGACAGGTGCTTCGTGAGTTTTGCGAAGATATGGAAGTGCTCCTGGTGGACGCCGATGGTAGCTGGCGAAAATTCCAGCTCTCTGATCTCATGCCCGAGGCCTTCTCCCACTTTCCCCAGGAGCCGGGCTCTTGAGCTTTGTTTCCACCATCGTCAGCAAGCGCGAGGGCCGGGCCCTCAGCAGCGAAGCCATTGCCGATTTCGTGCAAGGCGTTGTCGATGGCAGCCTGCCCGATTACCAGATCAGCGCCTTACTCATGGCCATTCTGCTGCGCGGAATGGATGTGGAAGAAACCCTCGCGCTCACCGAAGCCATGGCCGATTCGGGGCGTCGCTACGATTGGTCTTCCCTGGGCAAACCCAGCTCCGACAAGCACAGCACCGGCGGCGTGGGGGACAAGGTATCCCTGATCCTGGCGCCCCTGGCCGCTGCCTGCGGCTTGGCCGTGCCCATGCTCAGCGGTCGGGGTCTCGGCTTCACCGGCGGCACTCTCGACAAGCTGGAGTCCATACCCGGCTTCCAAACACGTCTCTCCGAGCTTCGAGCCAGCGAGGTGCTGGAGGCCGAAGGTCTCTGCCTGATCGGACAGACAGGCGACCTGGCACCGGCCGATCGAAAGCTCTACGCCCTACGCGATGTGACGGGCACGGTGGAGTCACTGCCACTCATCGTCAGTTCCATCCTCAGTAAGAAGCTCGCAGCGGGACCGGCCTCCTTGGTCATCGATCTCAAGGTCGGCCGAGGTGCCTTTATGCCCGACATGGAGCATGCCCGCGCCCTGGGACAGGCCCTTCGGGATACCGCGGGTGCTTTGGGATTGCCCTGCAGCGTGATCTTCAGCGCCATGGATCATCCCCTGGGGTGTACGGTGGGCAATTGGCCTGAAGTAGAAGAATCCATGGAATTGCTACAGGGTAAGGGGCCAGCGGATTTGCGCGAACTCACTCTGATTCTCACCGGGGAAATGCTGCACCTGTCGGGATTGGTTTCAGGTCACGAGGCCGGTTACGCCATGGCGCAGAAGGCCCTGGACGACGGCAGCGCACTGGATCGCTTCCTGAACCTGGTAAAAGCTCAGGGGGGGCGTTTGGATCCCCAGGCTGATACATGGGGTCTGCCTCGGCCCAAGTGCATCCTTGAGCTTGTGGCGGATCGTGACGGCTTCATGCCGGCTCCCGACGCACGCCAGGTGGGCATCATTGCTCTGTACCTGGGAGCGGGGCGTCTCAAGGCTGAGGATCCCGTGGATGCAACAGCGGGCATTCGTTTCTGTAAAGCATGGGGAGAGTCCGTGAAGCAAGGCGATGTGCTGGCGAAGTTGGAAGCTGCCGACAAGGACCTGGCGGAGAAGGCTCTGCTCGAGCTGAGTGAACTGCTAAAGCCTGTGGCGGTGGCGCCCGAGATCGGCTCGCTCATCCTGGCCCGTCTCGACGAGAAGGGTTTTCAAAGCCAAAGCTAGGGCGAGCCGAACTCATCCACCTGTTGAGTGTCCCGATCGATTTCCCTGAATTCGCTACCCGAGCCGCGCCAATCAGCGCTCTTGGGGCTGTGGCGATCGCAGGCCCGAGTGGGCTGCCGTCCTTCCAGAAACACTTCCTGACTGGTTTCCGGACAATATCGAGTGGGCAGGAGTCCCGAGTCGGAGCATACCGACACCTTGCTCACACCTTCTGGCATCTCAAAGGGGCGTTCGGGTAGATCGCGATGGGCGGCCTTCATGAGCTCGGCCCAGATGGGCAGGGCCGCATGGGATCCTTCCATCCACTTGCCCATGTCACGGCGCTCGTCGAAACCCACCCAGACACCGCAGACATAGTCGGGAGTGAAGCCCACGAACCAGGCGTCATAGTTGTCGTCGGTGGTGCCGGTTTTGCCCGCGGCAGGTCGGAGAAATCCCATGTTCCTTGCGCGAATGCCGCTGCCGTTGCGAATGACTGTTTCCATCATGTTGCTGATGATGTAGGCCGCCTGGGGCGATACAACTTCCTGGCGTTCCGGTTGATGCTCTTCGAGCACGTGGCCCCACTGGTCGGTCACACGGACAATGCCATAGGGCCGGCTACGAATACCGCCCCGCGCGATGGTTCCATAGGCGCCGGTGATTTCCAGAGGCGAAAGGCTGGCCGATCCCAGTCCCAGGGTCAGGTTGTTGGGCAGAGGGCTGGTGATGCCGAGCCGCTTGGCGGTATCGATGATGGGCGCGGTGCCCAAGCGCTGAACCATGCGCACCGCAGGAATGTTGATGGACTTGTTCAGGGCGTGGCGCAGGGTGATCTCGCCCAGGAATTTGCCCGAATGATTCTTGGGCTTGTAGTCCTTTTGCCCGCGCATCTTCACCACGAGCGGTGTGTCCATTATCTGATCGCTGGGGGCCATACCACTTTCGATGGCCGTTAAATAGACAAAGGGCTTAAAGGCGCTACCCGGCTGACGAGCCATCTGCACCGATCGATTCCACTCGCTCTGTCGATAATCTCGCCCGCCTACCATGGCGCGAATAGCGCCTTCCTCCGTATCCAGTAGAACCAGCGAACCCTGGATATACTGCTTGGCCGCGGGCACGGAAATGGCTGAATCCAGTAAGGCGGTGACCGAGGCATGGGTGTCGTCGTAGCCCATGAGGCCTTCCACCTTGACCAGGTGACGCGCCATCTCCTCTTCGGCGCGCTGTTGCAGCAGGGGATCGATGGTGGTTTCCACCACGAGGCCCTCGCGGTAGAGACGGTCGGCGCCGTAGGTATCCATGAGATAGCGACGCACATACTCGAGGAAATATAATCCGCTGCGCGCCTGTCCCCGGCGTTTGTCGCGAGTGACCAGCGGCATGCGCTGAAGGGAGTCCCGCATGGATTCATTAATGGTCTCGTTGTTGGACATCATGCGCAGGGCAAGGTTGCGGCGGCGAAGAGCCCGCTCGGGAAAGCGCTGGGGGTCATAGGCCCAGGGGTTCTTGGCCATGCCCGCCACCATGGCGCTTTCCTCAATGTTCAAATCAGCCGCGCTTTTACCGAAGACGGTCTGAGCCGTCGACTCCACACCCCAAGATCCCGCACCGAAATAGATTTGATTGAGATACATGATGAGGATCTCATCCTTGGAGTAATTCCGCTCGAGCTGAAGCGTGAGGATGAGTTCCTTGGCCTTGCGGGTAAGGGTCTGCTCCTTGGTGAGAAAGAGGTCGCGGGCCAGCTGCATGGTCAGGGTGCTCGCGCCGTGAAGGGGCGCGTCGGGATCTTTGAGCAGCAGACCGATATCGTGCAGGATGATCTTGGGCCAGCGCACCAGGTCAACGCCCCAGTGACTATAGAAGCGCCGATCTTCTACAGAAAGCACCGCATCGATGAGGTGGGGGGAGATTTCATCCAGGGATACGGCAACGCGATTTTCCGTTCCGTAGGAGCCGTAAACCTCTCCATATCGATCCAGAACCTGGGTTTTCAGGTTGTGGGTAATGAGCTGCATGCGGGTATCCGAGGGCAGATCCCGCGAAAGCCAGGCCACCGTGGCGATGATCATGCCCAAGCCAAAGGCGGCGAGTACCAGGACTACGCGCCAGATTATGCGCCGGCGCGGGTTTTGAGGATGCTTTGGCTTCATTGCTTCATTCATGGCGCCGAGACCTTAGTAAGGGGGAAAAGGCTTGTCAATCAAAGCGGCGATTCGTAGCTTTCGCGGCACCTGATTCCGATGAACATCCAGCTTGGAGGACCCATGCTTTCGGCCAAAGAGCAACTCAAAATCATCCAAGAGGGGACCGAGGAAATTCTGCCCCTGGAGGAGTTCGAACGAAAGCTCGAACGATCGGTGAGCGAAAACCGCCCCTTGACCATCAAGCAGGGCTTCGATCCCACCGCTCCCGATCTGCACATCGGCCATGCCGTGGGCCTGCGCAAGCTCCGCCAGTTCCAGGATCTGGGACATCACGTGGTGCTCATCATCGGCGACTTCACGGCCATGATCGGCGATCCCAGCGGTCGCTCGGAAATGCGACCTCGCCTCAGTGAGGAAGATGTTCAGGCCAATGCCGAGACCTATAAGAATCAGGTGCACAAGATCCTCGACATGGACAAGCTCGAGATCCGCTTCAACAGCGAGTGGTGTTCGCCGCTCAATTTCTCCGACGTTCTGAGCCTGTCCAGTCACTACACCGTGGCGCGTATGCTCGAACGGGACGACTTCGACAAGCGTTTCAAGGGTGGCGTGGCCATCAGCTTGATGGAGTTCTTCTACCCCTTGGTTCAGGGCTACGACTCCGTGGCTCTGAAGGCCGACCTGGAAGTGGGAGGAACGGATCAGAAGTTCAATCTCCTTGTGGGGCGTCATCTGCAGGAGGCTTACGGGCAAGACCCACAGGTCATCCTAACCCTGCCGCTTCTGGAAGGGACCAACGGGCAGGACAAGATGTCCAAGAGCCTGGGCAACTACATCGGAGTCATGGACGAGGCCGGCGAAATCTTCGGCAAGACCATGTCCATTCCCGATGAACTGCTGGCGTCCTACCTGCGCCTCGCCTCCGGGTTCCCTGCTGATGAAGTGGACTCGTTTCTCGCCTCCTTGAAGGCCGGCGAAATGCATCCCGTGAAGCTCAAGCGCATGTTGGCTCGGAACCTGGTGGATCTCTATTTTGGCGAAGGACAGGGCGCCGGCGCCGAAGAGGCCTTTGACCAAATCTTCGTGAAGAAGGACCTGCCCGACGACATGCCTGAGCATCATTTGGAGCTTGGTGGCGACGCGGTGTGGCTGGTGGCCCTCCTGGCGGATGCAAAACTGGTCAAGAGCCGGGGAGAGGCCCGCAGACTCATCAAACAAGGGGCCGTTAGCCTCGATGGAGAGAAGATCGAAAACGAGGACGCAAGCCTCGATGTCTCGGCCGCCGGGCAGTGGGTGATAAAAGTGGGTAAGCGGCGATTTCTCAAGGTGGTAGCGGGCTAGCGGCACCTTGGGGGACGCAGCATCTTTTTTTTCTTACTTCCTTTACTTTTTTTCTGGTGGCCCTGTTGACAGGGTAGGGCCCCCGGGGTATATTGCCGCCCGCTTTGCAAGGGAAGCCATTGGCTTTCAAGGCAATGCCGGTTCCGGACTCAACTCCAAAAAGCTAAAAAGCAGGTGTTGACATTCGGGCAAAAGGGGAGTAGTTTTGCGTCCCATTTCGCCCTTCCGGCGAAGAACGCTCTTTGAAAACCGAATAGCGCACAGACCCGTAACGATTCCAGTCGGTAGAGCCGTCTGTCTATACGATAGATGGTTTCAGCTAATATCGAACAATGGAGCGAAGACAAAAGTCTAGCACCAGCGTTTGGCAAGGAAATAACAATCCACAATGGAGAGTTTGATCCTGGCTCAGAACGAACGTTGGCGGCGTGGATTAGGCATGCAAGTCGAACGAGAAAGGACCCTTCGGGGTCTGAGTACAGTGGCGAACGGGTGAGTAACGCGTGGGAAACCTGCCCTTGAGCGGGGGACAACACTTCTAACGAGGTGCTAATACCGCATAATATCTTTGGATGGCATCTTCCGAAGATCAAAGACGGCCTCTGATTTAAGCTGTCACTTAAGGATGGTCCCGCGTCCGATTAGCTTGTTGGTGAGGTAATGGCTCACCAAGGCTACGATCGGTAGCCGGCCTGAGAGGGTGTCCGGCCACACTGGGACTGAGATACGGC
>CAYTPZ010000018.1:0-38450 GCA_964440095.1 uncultured bacterium
CGGGAGGCCGCATGATTAAGCGGCCCTTGTGTCCAGGGAACCGGAACCGCTACACGGTTGTTACAAGGAATTGTATCTAAACACTACAATTATGCTATGTTCCGCCCATGTCATTCGGATGGATCGACACCTACTGGCCTATTCTGGGCTTCACAATAGTCTTCGTGCTCTTGCACCTGCTGGCCATTTTGCGCGTGGAGCCCACCTACACTCGCGCCTTCAAACTGTCCCGCGGCGGCGCTGCCTTCATTCTGACAGTGCTTGGAATTTCTGCGCTGGTCGGCGGCTTCGGCCATTGGCGCGAGGCCTTCCTCTATCGCCATGCCGAAGGCGACTGGATGCGCATCGGCCTACTCGCGGTTTACGGACATCTGCTCGCCGACTTTATCTGGATGGCTGTGGGCAGGATTCGATACAACATCATCCCCCGAAAAGATCTGATCATTCATCATGGCCTGGGCCTCGTAGGTTTCGGCGCCGCGCTCTATCTCGGCGTGGGATACGCCTTCGGCCTGCTGACTATGATAACCGAAATGATGCCGCTGACCACGGGCATCAATGCCCTCGGTAAACGCATCGCGGTGACGCGAGTTGTCGATGCCGCCGATCGCGCCCGCCTACACGTGCTGGCATGGCTGCGTATCCCGCTATGGATCACCCTACTCGTGCTAGTCATCTTGTCCGTAGTGCGAGGTGTTGAAAGCGGCATGCTGGTGGCCTATTTGGTGGCCGGCATCGGAATGCTCGGTCTCATCTCCCTCGATTTCTACTGGATCGGCAAGGCCCGCGAACGGGTGAACTTTCACTAGGCCTCTTCCGACCTAAATGGATTTCCGCGTGTTGTAGCATTTGTTTTCATTGCGGCGGGCAGCAGTCCACCCGGGTGGACTGACAGCAGGCGACAGACAAGGCTTCCCTTCGTTTGACCGGCTTGCCAGCGACGCCTTTTCCGGTTATTTTCCGAGCCATGATCACTCGAAATTTACATGCTCTTTGGCCCAACTGCCTGGAATCGTGCAATAACGATCATTCCCACGTTGTCCCCCAATCCATGATCGTCTCAGAAACAACCGACACCGAGGCCGCCCTCGCCGAGATCAAGGCACTTTCCGAAGCCGGCGCCCAACTCGTGCGCCTCACTGTGCAGAGCCGCAAGGTGGCCGAATCGCTGGCGCCGCTGCGCACGCGAATGGTCGAAGAAGGCGTCGACGTTCCCTTGGTGGCCGATATCCACTTCAGCCCCGAGGCCGCCATGATCGCGGCAGAGTATGTGGAGAAGCTGCGCATCAATCCGGGGAATTTCGCCGACAGGAAACGTTTCGAGAACCCTGAGTGCAGCGACGAGGAATACTCCGCCGAACTCGCACGCGTTGAAGAAGTCTTCGCGCCCTTGGTCGAGAAGTGCAAGAAGCTTGGCCGGGCCACGCGCATCGGCACGAACCACGGTTCCCTTTCCGACCGGCTGCTCGCCCGCTATGGCGACACACCTCGCGGTATGGTCGAAAGCGCCTTCGAGTACATGCGCGTCGCCGAGAAACTCGACTACCACGACATCGTCATTTCCATGAAGGCCAGCAATGTACGCGTGATGATCGACGCCTACCGCCTGCTCGCCCTGGAAATGCTGCGTCGTCACGAAAAGGAAGGTCTGCCGGTTTATCCTATACACCTGGGAGTGACCGAGGCCGGAGACGGCGAGGACGCCCGCCTGAAAAGCTACATCGGCATGGCCTCACTGCTGGAGTACGGCATCGGCGACACAGTGCGCGTTTCCCTCACCGAAGATCCCGTGCACGAGATGCCCGCCTGCCACGCACTGGCCGATCGATACAATCCGCGACGTGAATCAGCGGAAGCCTGGACGGCGGACACCCTCGCCGCAGCCTTCGCCGAATCCGGGGGCGATCCGAAAACCGGCGCATTGCCCGCAGCGACAGGACCACGCGAGTCGGCCGAGCGGTATCCGGTCACTCTTTTACTTGTGGATGGCTGGACACCCGACATCGCCGACCTGCTCGACATGCCCTGGGGCGCTCACGCCCCCGACCATGTGCTCACCGAGCCCAAAGACGAGGGCGGTCTCATTCGTATTCGCCCCGATCTTACGGCGCTGAAATCCGAAGATGCCCTCACCCGCGAACGCGCCTACCTGGATTTGGCCATTAGCGCCGGAGTACCCCTGCTCGAAGGACGCGCCCACGCCATCGCCGTGGAAGCTTCGTGTGAAGTTGAAGCATTGGAGGGCTGCCGCCTGGCCTTCGCCATATTGCAAACCACTCGCCTTCGCATGAGCCGCGCGGATTTCATCGCCTGTCCATCCTGCGGGCGCACGCACTTCGACCTGTTAGATACCACCCGACGCATCAAAGAACATTTTGCCCACCTGCCGGGCGTGAAAATCGCCGTCATGGGATGCGTCGTCAACGGTCCCGGAGAAATGGCCGATGCAGACTTCGGATACGTCGGCGCGGCGCCAGGCAAGATCGATCTTTACGAAGGACATCAACGCGTCGAGGCCGGGCTTCCCAGCGAAAAAGCGGTTGATCACCTGCAGGCAATGATCGAATCGCGGGGCCTCTGGCGCGAACCCTGATCCGCTGCTTGGCGAACTCAACTGGGATTTTTCCATCGCGTTCAGCTCTCCTCAATCCGGCCCCATCGTGGAGCTGGGAACCGTGAACCTGCAAATGTTCAGTGAGGCTTGGATCACCGATGTCCATCAGGTGGTCGTGGGGGCGGGGGCGGGGCTCGACAATGGATTAATCGTAGTCGTAGTTGAGCTTTTTGAAATGTACGATGCCAAGGGCCTGCAGTTAACATTCAACTGTGAAGAGATCTGCAGCTGCATTCCCGGGGGCACGCATATCCAGAGCAATTGGAGCCACATCAAGAGCATATATTGAATGTCTACTTCAGCAGGGTCAGCTTGATCTCGCGAGAAACTTCGCCCACCTTGAGTCTCGCCAAATAGATCCCAGATGGCAGCGGATCTCCCGATTCATCATCTCCCCTCCAAGTAATTCCATATTCACCAGCTTCGTGAACTGTACCCGGGTACAGTTCACGTACCCGCCGGCCGTGAGTATCGTAAACAGCAAGATGAACTCGCGCGGGCCGATCCAAGTCGAAACGTATTTCCGTATTCGGATTGAAGGGATTAGGATAGGCCGGATGCAGGCGCGCTACAGGCTCTGCGGCCTCTTCACCGGCTCCGGTTACCTGCCAGGCAATCTGCTGATAGAAGAGTGCTGTTTGCAGATCGAGACCGCCAAAAAACTCCAACCCGTAGGGGCTCTCCGCAAAAATGTGCGCATAGAAAGTGCAGGCGCTGAGGTAGCTCCCCTCCAAGCTGGGGTGATATCCATCAAAAGCCCAAAGCTCGAGATCGGGATTCACAGACAGGGCCGCCGACCAAGCCTCTCCCGCTGGAACGAGCAGAGCGCCAAGTTCATTACTGATGTTTCGATATGCGGCGGTGGCATCCACCTGCATGGAGAAGTAGCCGTCGAACTTTGGGCTGCAATAATCTTCGATACAGTAAGGCCCTTCGGCATTTTCCCAACCCTGTGTAAGGTAGAAGGCCGTGTTCGAGCCTGTTCCCGTGATGAGCGAGTCGAGAAATCGTGCGGAAGGATAGAACGACTCATCGCGCCAATGCGGAATGACAGGATAGAGGCTGTGCTCCTGCAGGACTACGCGATCCCAATCGCGCTCTTGGATTTCGTTCAAGGTCGAGGCATAGCTTGCATGAAAACTGAGTGTGGATCCACCCACCGTGGACTCTCCCACATAGACATCGTGGAAACCTGACGTTGCCAAGCCCTCGAAGAGCCCCGGTAGATCGTTGTAAAAGGTGTGGCTATTGCCGATAAACAACACGCTCGTGTCATCAGCCCAAAGGATCTGGGCCATGAAGATCAGAAGGATCGCCAGCAATAATCGTCTTGTTTTCATGCCCTAAGTATAGCGG
Source organism: uncultured bacterium (assembly GCA_964440095.1). Lineage (GTDB taxonomy): Bacteria > Krumholzibacteriota > Krumholzibacteriia > JACNKJ01 > JACNKJ01 > JACNKJ01. The sequence goes on from CAYTPZ010000018.1 coordinate 3,971, forward strand.
ATAATCAGTCTCCAAATCTTCCTCAAAGGATCGGGAACAAAGCCGCCGCTGGCCAGGGACCTTCAATACAAAAACCCCCGCCAATCAGGCGGGGGCCTTGTTCCCAGTCCGCAGTTCTCAGTCCTCAGTTCAACTATTTGCTCAACGCCCATTCAATTTTGTACTTAAGCTCCAACTCGCCCGCTTCGCCACCATAGCCAATGGTCTTGAAGAGAATCTTCCCATCCTTACCAATCAGGAAGCTGGTTGGAATTCCGGAAACACCGAAAGCCTCAACTGCAGGACGGCCTTCATCGCGAGTCTTGTCGAAGTAAATGGGCAGGCTTAGGCCAAGCTCGGCCCAGGTCGCCTCGGCCGCAGCCTTGCGTTCATCGCCGCTGACTCGTTCCCAGGTGTTGGCGGGAATGACGACGAAGTCGCCGCCTTCGACAAATTCCGGAACCATCTTGTCGATGCCGGGCAATGCCATTTTACAGGGGCCACACCATGTCGCCCAGAAGTCCAACAACACGACCTTGCCGGCCAACTCTTCCAGACCCAGACTGACACCATCCATGTCGGAAAATATCGCTCCGGGAGCCGCCCAGTTCAGGGCGTGCTTATCGTAAGCTGCCCAGGCTTCGTCGCGAGATTTCTGCTGAACCTGCGCCATGTGCGCCACAAAGGGTTGATCGCCCTCGTAGATATCCTTCCAGCCCTTGAGCTCCACGGGAGACAATTCGGCAACGCGCGCCAACTTCTCGTAGTTGGCGCGAGCATCCTCGACTCTTTCCATGCGAGTCTGAATGCCGATCAATTCACGATACACTTCCGCATCGGCAAAGTCGGGGAATTCATCAACGATACGAGTAAGGTGCGGCAAGGCGTCACGACCTAAACCTTGTTTGATGCGGAGCTGTGCCAAGGTGAAGTGCGCCGCGGCAGCGGCCTCGCCGTTGTCGCGGGCCCATTCGGCCTGACTCAAAATGCCTTCAGGGCTCCACTCCGCTTCAGTCAAGAGAGTCAAACTCTGGTCAAGCAGGGCCGACGCACGCTCATCGTCTGCCAGGCCCATGAATCGCTGGGCCAGATAATTGGCGAAACCCGGCTCAATGGGCAGACCGGAGTCCACAACCTCCATGGCCTTCTCCATATTGTTCATGGCGCCGAGGGCCCAATAGATGATGTATCCGCGATCATTATTGGCGCCTTCCCAATCGGGATAAATGCGATGAAGATTCTGAAGCTGCTCCACGCGAATTTCCATGTTGGCTTCGTGCATAGCCTTGTAGTGCAGTATCTCGCGGGCCGCGTCGCTGCCTTGAAAGTGATGCAACATGGAAGCGCGCAGGTTTTTCATGGCTTCCTGCCGATCGATCTTCCAGTAGAGATCGAGCATGTCCACGATATCGCTGGGCAACTCATCCCATTCCGGCCAACCCGCCAGCCGCTTGCCAAGCTCCACATCAATGTGACGCATCAGCGAGTCCGGCGCATCGTCGCCGTAATCATCCAGTTCCTTGAGCCACTTCTCGCGCTGGGCACGGAAGTTCTCAGGGTGAGCGGCCAGTTCCAGATCTACGAACTCCCCGGCCCCATCGCGATCCCTGGGGAAGCTCAAAATATCGGCCAAGCGCTCCTGCCCCTGAAGCAACCTGTAGTTCTGGAAGTTTGCCCCTGGCGCAACGACGCCATCTTTATAGAGCAAGATCTTCCAGCTTTGGCCCTGGTTGTTGTCGAAGAGTTCGAGGTCTTCACCATCCACGAAGGCGAAAACCAACAAAGCAGGATCATCGATAAGATCGCTTGGCGTGAAGCTGACCTGCCAGCGGGCGCCATTCTTATCCATGGGCATGGCTTCCGAGTGCAGGCTGCCATCACCGGCCAAGAGCGTGAAACGCAATTGTACATTCTCTGACTCGGCCAAGGCCGATACGGAATGCTCGGGATGGAAACTCAGCGTCAAAGCCTGGTCCAGTTCCGGCGCGGCCGGAGAGTATGACATGGCTCCTTCGTCAACGGATGTGGAACACCCGAGGACAAGCAGTGCGAAAATCATGAGCAGGGTGGTTCTCATGCGAGACCTCCGAGAATGGGAACGGCGCGCTCAGGACGCGTCTGAAAGTTTTCCGTCGGAATCGGGTGGCCAAATTCGCCCGCCGAGATATTGGCCGGCAATGGCCGCTGCCACCGAAACCGCAATGAACCAAAAAGAAAGCCCCAACCCGCGCCTAAGCAGAAAGAAAAGCGGGATGGGAATGTGAATGGCCAGCCACCAGGGGATGGACGTCTGTACGGTCCGAACGCGCCATGCGCCGAAGGGAAGGCAGATGATGATGCTCAAGGCCAAGGTTGTGATTCGTGCGGTGAGCGTCCAGTCGTTGGCGAAACTCACGCGCGCATCCGAACCCGATGGGATCCCTCTTCCATGACGCGACCCACGACGCAGGCGTCGGTGACACCGGCCTCGATAAGATCGCCCAGCAAGGCGTCGGAGTCGGACTCCGCCACGGCGATCAACAATCCGCCGCTGGTCTGCGCGTCGCAGGCCAACCAAATGTCGACCTCCCTCGCGCCGGTGAAGTCGGCCTTGGACTCCACGGCCTTGCGGTTGCCGCGCGAACCTCCGCAAAGGAAGTTACGCTCGGTCATGGCGCGGGCCTGGGGATACTCGGGCAACAGGGCGCCGAACAGTTCGATGCTGAGACCCGAGCCCTGCGCAACCTCCAAAGCGTGGCCGGCGAGGCCGAAGCCCGTGACGTCGGTAAGGGCGTGAACTCCGCGCTTGGGGTCCGCGTCGCCGCGCCGATCCACATTTTCCACATAGGGATCCAAACACTCGGCAGCCGCACGGTTCAGGGTCATCATGCCGAGGATAGCCGGCTCAATGTCGTCTTCCGTAATCGCACCCTGGCCGAAGCCGGAAAATATCGTCGAGGTGCCCAGGGGTTTGGTGAGAATGAGCACATCGCCCACGCGGGCGGTGGAGTTCGGCAAAACACGCTTGGGAGGCACGCGACCGGTGACGGACAATCCGTATTTGAGTTCGTCGTCTTTAATGGTGTGGCCGCCGGCCAGTACCGCGCCGGATTCCACGATGGCATCGTAGCCGCCGCGAAGAATGTCCGCCAGGTATATCTTGGAAATGCCCTTGGACGGAAAGGCGCAGGCATTGAGCGCGGTCATGGGGCGCCCGCCCATGGCGTAGATGTCGCTCAGGGAATTGGTGGCGGCGATGCGTCCGAATCGAAAGGGATCGTTCACCAGGGGTGTGATGAAATCGATGGTCTGCACCAGAGCCAGGTCTTCTGAGATATAGAAAACCCCTGCGTCATCGGAGTGCTCGATACCCACGAGCAGATCCGGCGATCCCTCAAGCTGCAGATTCGCGACAATTTCGGCCAGGTCCTCCGGACCCATTTTGGCCGATCAGCCTCCGGCCGAGGCGTAGTCGGTCAATGAACAGGAGCGATTCTCGTCCATGCTGTCCTTTCGATTCATGAAGCCACTTTATTCAATCTAACCGATTTAGAGCACCAAACAACAGGATTCACCCCACCTTGACAGGCCGCGCCGCGCTGCTTTTCTTGTAGAACCTGTTAAGTCGCTAACAAGTGAGCGCTCATGCCCGACAAGACACCTCGCAACTGTGACGCCCTGGCCAAGGTTCCCGAAGCCACCATTCTCCGGCTCCCCGTCTATCTGAATCGTCTCAAGGCTCTCAAGGCCCGAGGCGTGGTTCAGATCAGCAGCCGCGAACTGGCCGAGCCCATGAACATCAAGGCCGGACAGATGCGTCACGACTTCCACTACTTCGGCAACTTCAGCAGGCCGGGCCGTCCCTACGAAGTGGAAGCGCTCATTGCACGCCTCAACGAGATCATGTGCCTGGGCAATTCCACGCCTTACGTGATCGCCGGAGCAGGACTTCTGGGACAGGCTATCGCCAACTACTCTCGTTTCGAGGACGACGGTTTCAAGCTGCGCGGAATCTTCGATATCAACCCGCGTATTCTCGGCATGACGGTAAAGGACCTTCCCGTTCGCCATCTGGAAGAAATGCCTGCGTTCCTCAGCAGTGAAGGCATACACATCGGCGCCATTGCCGTACCTCCCAGCGCGGCCCAGGAAATCTGCGATCAGATGGTCGCCGGCGGCGTGCGCGGCATCTGGAATTTCGCACCGGTGGATCTGAGCGTGCCCGAAGGCGTGGTGGTCCAGGATGAATTCCTGTCGGTGGGGCTCATGGCGCTGAACTACAAGGTGAAGGCGGGAATGAAGAAGTAGCCGCCGCCTTGGCCCCGCCATCACCGCTTCATTCGAGAGCATTGACGCCGATACGGGAATGAGTCAGGTCATCAATCTGGTCGTCGCCGATTCCACCATTACCTACTCTCGCGGGCGGTACAGCAAAACGCGTCTCCCCGGGGTGAATCGGGGAGAGTCGCGTGCTATGACTCCTCTTGGCTAGATCAGCTTGAAGGGCTCGAATGTCATGAAATCAGCATGATGGACGATCAGCCCCTCAATAGTGCGCTGACCCGTGTCCCCTTCTTTGGCGTGCATGGCGATCATGTGACATACCTCGGCGGGTAGATCGAAACGCATGGCCAAACCCACGCCGCTGAATGGGTGCCGAAGCAGCTTGCCGTAGTCGCTCTGCACGGCCTTGCCGTTCTCGTCGAGTTCGTATTCGAGCAACTTACCCACGTCGATGAGAATGGCGCCCGAGAGGAGCAGATCCATGTCGATGGGAATCGTATCGCCGTAGAACTCACGCATCTTCAGCGCACTGTCGCGGCAAACGTGCACCACGCTGCGCTTGTGGGCCATGAAGCTCACGGCCTTCTTTGTGAGAAGCGTGAAGGGAATGGTTTCCAGGTCTTCCGCGCTGAGCACGCTTTTCTCAATCGCGAATTCCCAAACCTTGGCCGTTCTTTCGCGCAGGTCAGCGTCTTCAATCCATTCGAGCTCGGGCCAGAGTTTCGCAATCGTCTCGTTCATTCTGCCTCCCGACTAAAAGTTGTACTCGTCCGCATGACGATCGCCGGCGTTGTCCGGCTGGCGAACATTGCCGCCGCGCCTGACGTCGTAGACGAAGTCGCCATCCATCTCGATGCGCTCATCACAGGCCATGCGCATGTCGGCGCTGGCCGAAAGATTTCCACCGTGCACAAGGTGAACCACCACACCCATATTCTTGACCATTCTTACGGCAGGCACGAAATCGGAGTCTGGCGCAACGAGGACGATGTGATCCACGAGACCCTTGGCGGACAAATTGACCATGTCGGCCACCAACTGCACGTCAACACCGCGCTGTTCGAAACTAGTTCCGCCCTCTTCGGTGAGAACGCGCTGAGTGCGGCCAAGACGCACTTCAAAGCGGGGAAGGTATTCCAGGCGGTGGAAGAAACCGCGCTTTTTATAGACGCGATCCTGCTCTTCCTCGTCGGGCTCGGCCGGTGCCCAGGGCAAGGCATGATAGTAGTAAGTGCGCAGCAGGCTCACGTGCCCCCCTGCGTAGCGGGAAACCTTCTTGATCAATCCCAATGTAAGCTTGTGATAGTCCACCTGCGCCCTATCGTGCTCCTTGATGAGCAACATTTCCAGATAGGCACCATCGATAAGAATTGCGGCCTTAGCCATGTCGACTCCTTAGTTCAGATCCATCCCCTAAATAGAGATCATGGAATTTCGAATGAAAAAACATGCCCCGCGAAAGAGGCGTCCACTTTTCTAAGTTCCTGGCCTTCGTAGTGAAAACGTCCGAAAGCACGAGTCTCGTATGGCTTGAGCCCGGTTGATTCGGTTTCAAGCTCGTAGCGATAGTAGAGCCGGTCGAGACCATCCCGCTCGCGCCATTTTTCGCTGGGCTTGCCCAGCACCTCCAAAACCCGCTCTCGGCTGGGCATCAATTCTCGTACGCGGTCTTTGAGAATCATTGCCCTGAGCCCTTCGGATCGTCGATCGGTTTCCGCATCGCCCAGGCTGGTTAGAAAGGCCACGAGGACGTCTTCCGGAAAGAGATCGGCGAACTCCTCGGGGAAAACCAATTTCTCGAACAGGTCTTCATCGAAACGAAGATCATAGTCGAGGACACTTGCTGGACCTTCGCCTCCATCCAGATGAAAGACGTAAAGGCGCCGCGAGATTTCACCCGTTTCGCTCTCCTTGCGCGTGGGCGCGGCCTTCATGAGGAAGTCCACGTCTTCGCCCGAGAGCAGTGGCTGTTTGATGATGAGAGCGTATCGACCGTTATTGCGGAATTCGAAATTCTCGTGAAAGTCGCTGAACTGCTTCTTGAATTGCAGAAGGCGCCAATACACGCAGCCGCTAAGGGCGACCACTCCAATCATCACAAGTGCCGGAAGTACCCGACGGATTTTGGACATGCGAAGAAAATAGCGAAGGAATTGCGCGATGTAAAGAGGCTGATGACCTATTGCAGGCGCCCAAATGATTTTAAACGTCTACATCCCCCTGCGGTACTGACCTCCGATGCTATAAAGCGCTCGGCTCATCTGGCCAATAGTACAAACCTTCGCGGCATCCATAAGTACCTCGAAGATGTTACCGCCCGACAGAGCCACCTCGCGCAAGCGTTCCAAGGCAGCGGTAGCCTTGTCCTTGTGACGGCTGTGGAGATCGCGCACCTGATCCACCTGGTCGCATTTTTCTTCCTCGCTGGAGCGAATGAGTTCGGTTTCCACAACCTTGCCCGCCTCGGCGCTGGGGTTCTGGAACATGTTAACGCCCACGATGGGAAGTTCACCGCTGTGCTTGAGCATTTCATAGTAGAGGCTCTCCTCCTGGATTTTCCCACGCTGATACATGGTCTCCATGGCCCCAAGCACTCCACCGCGCTCGGTGAGGGCGTCGAACTCGTTCAGCACCGACTCTTCCACTAAATGCGTGAGCAGATCGATGATGTAAGCGCCCTGCAGCGGATTCTCATTTTTTGCCAAACCCAGTTCGCGATTGATGATCAACTGAATCGCCAAGGCGCGCCGCACCGATTCTTCTGTAGGCGTGGTGATGGCCTCATCATAGGCGTTGGTGTGCAGACTCTGTGCGTTGTCGTTGATGGCGTAGAGCGCTTGCAGTGTCGTGCGAATATCGTTGAACTGGATTTCCTGTGCGTGCAGCGAGCGGCCGCTGGTCTGAATATGATACTTCAGCTTCTGGCTGCGTTCGCCGGCGCTGTAGAGATCGCGCATTGCGATGGCCCAGATGCGCCGGGCCACACGGCCGATCACTGAGTACTCGGCATCGACACCATTGCTGAAGAAGAAACTCAGGTTGGGGGCGAAGCTGTCCACTTCCATGCCGCGCGCACGGTAGTACTCCACGTAGGTGAAGCCGTTGGCCAGGGTAAAGGCCAACTGACTCACCGGATTCGCACCGGCCTCGGCAATGTGGTATCCGCTAATGGACACGCTGTAGAAGTTGCGAACGTTTTTCTCCACGAAATACTGTTGGATGTCCCCCATCATCTTCAGAGCGAACTCGGTGCTGAAGATGCAGGTGTTCTGCGCCTGATCTTCCTTGAGGATATCCGCCTGAACCGTTCCTCGAACGGAGGATAAGACCTGGGCCTTGATCTCGGCATACTCCTCTGCCGGCAGCAGTTCGTCGCCGGTGACTCCGAGCATGTTCAGTCCGAATCCATCGTGATCCGAGGGAAGTTCGGCGCGATATCGCGGCTGTTTCCCGCCCGTGAGTTTCTCAATCTTCGCGCGGGCCTCATCCCAACGATCGGTTCCCTTCAGACGCTTTTCCACGGCCTGATCCACGGCCGTGTTCAGGAAAAAAGCCAGCGCCATGGGCGCGGGCCCATTGATGGTCATGGACACACTACTGGTGGGCGCACTCAGGTCGAAGCCCGAGTAGAGTCGCTTCATGTCGTCAAGGGAGCAGATGCTTACGCCGCTGTTGCCCACCTTGCCGTAGATGTCGGGACGATCATCGGGGTCTTCGCCATACAGGGTCACAGAGTCGAATGCGGTGGACAGTCGCACCGCCGGCAGCCCCCGGCTAACATAGTGGAATCTGCGATTGGTTCGTTCGGCCGTGCCCTCGCCCGCGAACATCCGCGTAGGATCTTCCGCCGTGCGTTTGAAGGGAAATACGCCGGCCGTGTAGGGAAATTCACCGGGCAGGTTTTCCCGGCCGAACCATCTGACAAGTTCGCCCCAATCACGAGTCTGTGGCAGGGCCACCTTGGGCACACGCGTACCCGAAAGGGTTTCGTGATGATTCTTCACGTGCACGTCTTTGCCGCGCACCTGATAAACGGTGTCATCGGCCAGATACCCCGCCTGCTTCGACTTCCACTCGGCAAGTTGCCTACGCAAGGCGGGATCGAGTTCGCCCAGCAGTTCGTGATAGCGCTGGCGCAGTAGAAGAACGGCCTGGTCGGCTCCCGAATTGAGCTGATCGACCTCATAGTCGCCGGAATGTTTCGGCACCTCCTCACCCAATTCGCGCAGTGCGCGGGCGAGGCCGTCTAAACGCTCGGCAATTGAGGCCTGTCCTTCGCTGCGACGATGATGATGCCTCACCGCCTCGGCGATTTCCGACAGGTAGCGCACACGTCCGCCCGGAACCACGGTGGGCACCTCGCCCACCCGGTCAGGCATGGCCGCGGGGTTCCACTCTCGTCCGCTCTTCTCGGCCAGTTGGCCGATCACCCACATGAACAGATTGTCGATACCCTCGTCGCCGAAGTGGTTGGCCGCCGTGAGAAAGACGGGCATCTGCTCGACTGGTAGCTCGAAGAGATTGCGATTTCGCTGCACCTGTTTGCGCACGTCGCGTAGAGCGTCGTCGGCTCCGCGCTTGTCGGCCTTGTTGATGACCACGCCATCGGCGAAATCCAGCATCTCGATTTTCTCGAGCTGACTAGGCGCACCGAACTCGGGAGTCATGACGTAGAGCGATAGATCGGTGAGGTCCACCACCTGAGAATCGCTCTGCCCGATACCGGCGGTCTCCAGAATGACCAAATCGTAGGCCGCGGCCTTGAGCGCGAGGATGGCATCGTCCACCACTCGTGCGGTCGAGGTGTGGGCCTGGCGGGTGGCCAGCGAATGCATGAAAACTCGCTCACCGTGCACAGCGTTCATTCGAATGCGATCGCCTAGAAGCGCACCGCCGGTGCGGCGGCGACTCGGGTCCACCGAGAGAATGGCCACGCTGCGGTCGTCGAAACGATCCAGCACGCGTCGCACCAATTCATCGGTGAGCGAACTCTTGCCGGCGCCGCCGGTACCCGTGATGCCGAGTACAAGGGGTGAAGCGTCGCCAAGTTTCGCGTTGAGGGTGTCGCGATGAATGTCCATGGCCGGAGTATCGGCGTCGCGCTCAAGAATGCTGATGGCACGGGCCACCGATCGCGGCTCGCGAGTATAGAGACCGTCCGGCAGCTCAGCAGTGCCAGCGGCGGGATCGAAATCCGCCAGGCGCATCATGTCGCGAATCATGCCGATAAGGCCCATGAGCCGACCGTCCTCCACCGAGTAGATTCGCTCCACTCCATAGTCGTGAAGTTCCCGCGCCTCATCATCGGTGATGGTCCCGCCGCCGCCGCCGAAGATTTTGATCTGAGAGGATCCGTTTTCCTTGAGTAGGTCCACCATGTACTTGAAGAACTCGGTGTGGCCGCCCTGATAGCTGGACACGGCGATACCCTGGGCGTCTTCCTGGATGGCGGCCTCGACGATTTCATCCACCGATCGGTTGTGCCCCAGGTGAATGACCTCGGCACCCTCCTGCTGGAGAATGCGCCGCATGATATTGATGGCCGCGTCATGCCCGTCGAAAAGCGAGGCCGCCGTGACGAAACGAAGCTTGTGATCGGTGGCAAAGGGTTCGCTGGCCGCGGGATGAATGTCGCTCTGAATTTTCTCGCTCATGGGAGCCTCGCAAATAGGGTTAGGTAATTAAGTTACATGATATCAGCAGTGGTTTCCATAGGAGAAAACTAGAACTGAGAACTAGAAACCGAGAACCAGGAAAAACCCCCTCCGTCGCCAGAGGGGGTTCTTAGTTTTTAGTTCTCAGTCCTCAGTTATTTCAACAATGTCATCTTTTTCATATCGACGATTTCTCCCGCCGACAACCTGTAGAAGTAGATGCCCGAACCCTGGGAATGTCCGGCGTCGCTCTTTCCATCCCAAACCACCGAGTGCATTCCCTGAGAGTAGTTCGCGTCGACGAGCAGATCGCGCACCTTGCGACCGCTTAGATCGTAAACCGCCAGGCTCACGTCCGCGGCCATGTCCAGACTGAAGCTAATCTCAGTCTTGGGATTGAAGGGATTCGGATAGTTACTGAACAGGCGCGTGCCCGCAGGAGCATTTTCATCCACCGCCGTACCGCCACCTTCTTCAACCACGATGCGCTGGTTGGTGGTCGTGATGGTGGTGTCCTGAACGGTGCCGCTGGGCCAGTAGATGCGCAGGCTTGCTTCGGTGGCCATGCCCAAGCCGAAGTGAGCCACGGACATGTTCTGAGCCATGTAGGCCGCATCGCCTCCGATCGTATGGTACTGAGTGCCGTTGGTGGCGATCACGCGAATGCGCGAACCGATGCCCTGCTTGTTGGCCGTGGTCCCCTGTAGTTTTATCTGCAGCCAGTTGTTCTCCGGCGGGAAGTCGTTCCGCGCGAGTTTATTCTCGGCGTTCAGGTTGGCCATATAGACATCGAGGTCACCGTCGTTGTCATAGTCGGCCCAGGCCGCCGCGTTGGTTTGGGAAGCATCTCCGAGCAGAGGATCGGTGGCCTCGGTGAAGACGCCCCCGCCCTGGTTTTTGAAGAGATGGTTCCCTCCGTTGTTGCTGACGAGCAGATCCAGATCGCCGTCGTTGTCGTAGTCGCCCCAGGCCGCCGAGCGACCATCACCCACATCGTCCAGGGGCGCGGTGGTGACGTCGGTGAAGCTACCGTCACCGTTGTTGCCGAGCAGGACGTTGGCGCCGTTGTTGACAATGTAGAGATCCAGGTCGCCGTCATTGTCGTAGTCAGCCCATGCGGCACCGTAGCCGTTACCGCCATCGCCCACCGGCGCGCTAGTAATGCGGGTGAAAGTGTTGTTGCCGTTATTGCGATACAGGCGATTCTGCCCCGAGCGAACAAGATAAAGATCCTGGTCGCCGTCGCCATCATAGTCGCCCCAGCTGGCCGAGCGTCCGAACCCGCTGTCGTTCACGGGGTAGCCAAGTTCCACCGTGAAGGTGCCGTCGCCATTGTTGTGGAAGAGCTTGTCGGCGGCGTAGACGTTGGTCACGTAGAGGTCCAGGAAGCCGTCGGCGTCATAGTCGCCCCAAGCGCAACCTTCACTATAAGAGGTGTCCCCTAAGTCGCCTGCCGTAACGTCGGTGAACGTACCGCCATCGTTGCGGAACAGGAAGTTGGCGTCGCCGCTGGTCTGGCAGGCGTAGAGGTCGAGGTCGCCGTCGTTGTCGAAGTCGGCCCAAGCCGCCGCGCGGCTATCGCCGGAAACATCCAGAGGCGCAGAGGTTATGTCGGTAAAGCCGCTGCCATCATTGTCGTAGCAGTGATTGGCTTCGGCGTCGTTGGACGTATAGAGATCGAAGGTTCCATTGCCGTCCAAGTCGCCCCAGGCAACGGCTTCGCCGCGGCCCATGTCGCCGACCACCGGAGTGGTCACGTCGGTCCAGCTTTCGCCGCCGTAAACACCGAAGTACTCACTCCAGCCGAACTTGTTGTTCTCATCGATGACCTTCAGGCGGAAGTCCGAGCCAGTGCCCCACGAGGGATCCACGTTCATGCCGGGATCTTCACTGCCGTCATTGGCTGTGGTGCCGATGAGATTGGCCACGAAATTCCCGCCCTGGTAGAGGTCGACGAAAACTTCCGTACCCGTGCAGCCGGACCACTCAACCATACCCGCCGCTTCATCGTGATACCAAATATCTTCGGCGCCCGGGCTGGTCACGTCGAAAAAGCCGATGGGCTCGATCCCGATGACCATGCCCTCTTCCATCACGTCGCAACCCCAGTCACAGTAGACATTGTCCAGGGCGTACCAGGCATTGGACCCGCCGCCCCATCCGTAGTTCATGTGGTAGTAGTGATTTTCGCCCACGTCGTTGATGCCGTCGCAAATGATGGAGTGCTGGGTGATACGATAGTGAATGGGTCGAGCGGGAATCTGCCGAATTTCATTCTCGATGATGCTCCACCACTCTTCGGCATCGTAGTTGTCACGCTCTACCCAGTCGATGGCGCTGGCGCTGTACTTGAAAAAATCGGGATATACTTCATCACCCATGTGAACCCATGTGCCCGAGCCGCAGTGGCCGAAATCCATCTCGAAAGCCACAGCCGCTTCATAGTTGATCTCGGCAGCCGCCGAGGCCTCTTCCGGGGTGTATCCACCGTTGTAATTGTGACGAATGTTCGCCCAATCGTAGGGATCCGAGAATTCCGCATAGAGGTAGGAGCCCGGCTCGCTACCGTTGCAGGAATCATCGCCGTTCCAATCGTAACCATGTCCCCCGGTACCGTATTCGGGATACTCCCAGTACTTCATGATCATACCGGCCGAGGTGGCCACACAACCCACGAGGCATATACCGCCGTCACCGTCGGGGCAGTCGTTCCAATAGGGACCTTCCTGGTGCCAGGTTGACTGGATCACCGGCCCAACCATTTCCCGGCTGCGGGCAAGAGGTTGACCGCGCAGCAGCTTGTCCCAGTTCACACGATTCTGATCAGACACGACATTGCTAGGCAGATCTTCCAGACTGCCGTACTCGTCGCGCAGAAACTCGTGTGTGCGCTCGAAGCCTTCTTTGATGAGCGATGTGTAGCCGAAATCGAGATCCGGATCGAAGGTGTCCGTATCGGACCAGGCCTTGACCGCCGGCATTTCCTTGAGCAAGGAAATGATCAGGTGCCCGGAAGGCTCAACCTGAGCCCAGTAACCGAGCAGCTCGCCGTCGAGCATCAGTTCGGAGCAGTCGGTGACACGAGCCGATGGGGAGTCGCCCCAATGTCCGACATGCGCGGTTTGTTCTGCCACAAATGCGTCGGCGACAGCCCGGGCCTCGCTAAGGCTGGCTACTTCGGCGAGCGCCGGCGCTGCAGCAATGAGAGATAATAGAACTAGACCAACGAGGACCTTCTTCATCTTGCCATCTCCTTGGGGATACTGGGCAGACCACTCAAATCGGATATTCAGTGCTAATTATACCACATGCTGCGAAGCACATGGGAGTAATAGCGGTCTGTGCGTGTTGGGAAACAATAAGAAAGGGGAGGGCAGAAGCCCTCCCCAAGAGAAATGTGAAGCTTGAACTAAGCTTCTGTTACTTCAGAAGAACGCCGCGGACGGTCTGAGTGTTCTGACCTATGCGAACCTTCATGAAGTAGATGCCGCTGGCAGCAGCCTCACCGCTGGAGGCCTTGCCATCCCATTCAGTCTGAACCCAGCCAGCCTGATCGGCCACGACGGCCATGCGATCGACCAAGTGTCCGCCCATATTGAAGACGTCAACGAAGGCCGCTCCAGCCTGGGGAGCAAAGAAGCGCACGGTAGCCTTGGGGTTGAAGGGGTTGGGATACACGCTGGCCTGCAGACCCGTAGCAGGCGCCACCGCATCGTCCACATCCGTGGGATCGGTGATGGTGATCCACTGCAGCATATTGTAGCGCTGTACGTCAACGCCGGTGGAACCGACATGGCGACGAACCTCGATGAAGTAGGTGCCCGGCGCGACCACATAGTCGACGAGCATTTCGTTCTCACCGTGGTCGGTGTCTTCCACGTAGATCAGCTCGTTGAGATCGGAATCGTAGAGCTTGAAGCCAATGTCCATCATCTGGTCGGTGTCATACCAACCCGGAGGGGGACCACCCTGCTGGCCCAGCTGCACGTGCAAGCCAATGGGATCCAGCGTGATGTCCAGCTCACTGGTGGCGATGGTGTGGAATTCATACCAGTCGTAGTCGCTGAGCGTGTCGAGGTTGTGATCAATGGTCACCCTCACGCCTTCCCAGGTACCCATCTGGTTGGCGGTGGCGGAATCATCGTCGCTCTCGAAGCCGTCGCCGTAGTTACGGCTGCCGCCGCGAATGTCATCTTCCTGGGGGCCCAGGAAGTTGGTGTTGAGATAGGCTTCCATGAGCTTGGTGCCGTTCTCGGGAGTCACATGGCCAAGACCCTGGCCGTGTCCGTGCTCGTGCATGACCGTATTGCGGATCGTGCGCAAGTTGCCGTAGGCCCAGTTCTCGTCGGTGTCCATGACCATGTCGCCGACATCAGGGAAATAGTTGTAGGCCAGAATGCCGCTGCTGCCGTCGATGTGGTGACCGCCGATGCGAACATCGCCGCGGCTACCAAGGGAACCGGAAGTTCCGGGGAAGGAGGCGCCGTCGTCGCTCACTTCAGCGTAGGTGATGCCGATGTGGCTGGCCCAGTCGGCGAAGCAGTCGGCGAATACCTGCTTCCAGGTCTCCTCGTCGCCGAACTGGGAGTTCAGTGTGGCGAAGAGGTTACTCGGCTCGCCTCCGTCTGCATAGATGTTGGTGCCGTCGGGGATGAAGCTGTAGGTGATCGTGATGGGATCACCCAGGGTGCCGGTGGCGCCGTTGGCGGTGGTGACCCATCGATCACTGCGCCAGTAGCGATCATCGTCGAACTCGCTGCCGGTGGGCAGGCTTTTCAGGATCTCGATCATGCGATCGTGAGGAGTGCTCGGATCCACGCAGAAGGCACGATTACCCGACTCGATGCAGGCGATGGCCTCGAGGGGATCGTTGGGTACATAAACGTCGAGCAAGTTGTTCATCACAGACTTGGCGACGGCGTCCTCAATAACGGGATAAAAGGGATGGTCGCAGTATTCGCTGTCGGCGATGGCGAATACGGGGACCAAAAAAAGAAGTGTGGCCAGCAGGACAACCGTCCTGTGCAGGGTCTTGCCAATCATAGGTGTACCTTCCTGTGCGGTGAGCCAGAGCATCCTCTATGGCGTATTGCTTCAATTATGACGTATAGGCATACGCCCTATTATAGCAAATCGCCGCGACCGATGAAAGGCCGCCTTGCCCGTGGGCGGGGTATCGGCTAACCTGTGGCCATACTTGAGGATAGAATTCCCCGGAGGAAGCAATGCCCCTGGTTCCGAAAGCAATCAAGAACTTAAGGCCTTACTCGCCCGGGAAGCCCATCGCCGAGGTCCAGGGGGAACTGGGGCTGGATCGGGTTGTGAAGCTGGCCAGTAATGAGAACCCCTGGGGCCCCTCACCTCGTGCTATTGAGGCCGTGAGTGAGGCCTTGGGTGGGCTGCATCGCTATCCGGACATGCTCGCCCGCGACCTTCGCAGCGCACTGGCCACCCGATTCGACGTGAAAGTCGAAAACGTGGTTGTGGGCAGCGGCAGCGAGGGCATTATGGCCAACATCATGCGCACATTCCTTTGCGACGAGGATGAAATCCTCACCGCCGAGAACACATTCGTGGGTTTCATGGTCCTGGCTAATGGAAGCGGCCGCAAGATTACTCTGGTTCCCCGAGGCGAAGACTATCGCTACGACCTGGAAGCCATGAGCCGCGAACTCAGCGAGTACACGAAAATTATCTACCTAGCCAATCCCGATAATCCCACCGGCACCATTTTCACACGCAAGGAATTCGACGCCTTCATGGATCGCGTTCCCTCGCGCTGCCTCGTGATTTACGATGAGGCCTATATAGAATTCGCGGCTGACGACGCGCGCTTTCCCGACTCCATGAGTTATCGCTACGACAACGTCATCACCTTGCGCACCTTTTCCAAGGCTTATGGTTTGGCTGGTCTGCGCATTGGCTATGGTTTCGCCCACGAAGACCTCATCGCCAACCTCATGAAGGTGAAGTTGCCCTTCGAGCCCAGCGTCTTGGCCCAGATCGCCGGGCAGGCGGCACTGGAAAATCAGGATTTCCTCGATCGCACCCTCAAGGGAACTCTCGCCGGACGCGAAATGCTCAGCGTCGGCCTCAGGGAGGCGGGCTTCGAGGTGCTCCCGGGAAACACCAACTTCCTGGCGGTGAAGGCGCCCAGTGCCGAGGCTAGCGCCATGATTTGCAATAACCTGCTGGAGCGCGGCGTGATCGTCAGACCCCTCACTGCTTTTGGATTTCCCGAGCTTTTCCGGGTCACCATCGGCACGGAAGAGGAGAATACGTTTTTTCTCGAAGCCCTTAAGGCAAATGAACCTGAAGCCGCCACCGGTTCAGGTCCAAGCTCATATTCGGGTTGAGCTTAAATCCATTGTCTTTCACGCATTCCGCGGCTAATCTACCTCGTCATCCCCCACGGACATATTTCCTCCACCCGAGAGGGAGATCATGATTCGAAACAAGCTTCTCCTCCCGGCGGCCGGCCTGCTTGCATTCGCCGCGCCCGCCATGGCACAGGAAGGGGTCATCAGTTGGGGTTTTCGAGCGGAAAACCGATCAGCGATGATCCTCTTCATCATCTTCACCGTCGTCATCCTGGTTTCCATCTGGCTGGCCCGTCGCGGTAGGGAACTCTACATCCGCCGCATCGCGGGACTGAACGCCGTGGAGGAGGCCATCGGCCGATCCACGGAGCTGGGCAAGAAGGTGCTCTACGTCCCCGGCATCGGCTCCATTGGCGAGGTGCAGACCCTGGCGTCCATGGCGGTGCTCAAGCACGTGGCCAAGCACACTGCTGAATACGGCACGCCGCTTGAAGTACCCAACAAGGATCCGCTCACCTACGCCGCGGCGAGAGAAACGGTGAAAGAGGCCTATCTGGAGGCCGGAAGACCGGACCTCTTCTCCGAAGAGATGGTCCCCTACATCACCTACGACCAGTTCGCCTTCACGGCCGCGGTCACCGGCAAGATGGTGCGCGAGAAACCGGCGGCGAATTTCCTCATCGGATCCTTCTACGCCGAAAGCCTGCTGCTGGCTGAAGCCGGACAGTCAACCGGCGCCATTCAGATCGCCGGCACCGCCGAAGTTGCACAACTTCCCTTCTTCGTCACCACCTGCGACTACACGCTCATCGGCGAGGAACTCTACGCCGCCAGCGCTTATCTGTCGCGTGAGCCGGTAATGCTCGGGTGCATCAAGGGACAGGACTTCGTGAAGTTCCTGCTACTGGTCTGGATCGTACTCGGAATCCTAACCGTCACTTTCACCGGAAGCACCGTCTTCCAGACACTGCTGCAGTCCGGCGGCTAGGAGGAGAAGAACGTGTACAAGAAACAACTACCATTGATGTTCACATTCCTGGCCGGGTTGATTCCCATCCTCGCCTTTTTCATTACGACACCGGGGAATTACCTGCAGCAGGCCAACGACACCCTTGAGCTGTGGATGCTCGTGGTCGCGGGCTTCGCGCTGCTCCTGGGTGTTGTGAACGTCTTCCAGATGAACCTGAAGAAGATATCGAACAAATCGAAGGGCTGGTTCAACGCACTCTGGCTGCTGTTGGCGCTGATCATTGCGGCGGTGTTCGGAGTCTTGGACGCTTTCAAAATCGTGCCTTTCCAGGTGGACGGCCTCGACATTTTCAGGTGGATAACCGAGTCGGTCTTCATGCCGCTCCAGTCCACCATGTTCAGCCTGCTGGCCTTCTACGTGGCCTCGGCGTCCTTCCGCGCATTCCGGGCGCGCAACGTGGATGCGGCCATGCTGCTGGTGGCGGCGCTGATCATCATGCTCGGCGTCAATCCGATCACCCAGGGCATGATGCCATTCCTGTCCGACTGGACCACCTGGATCATGAACGTGCCCAACGCGGCTGCGCAGCGAGGCATCATCATCGGCGCGGCGCTGGGCGCGGCGTCCATGGCATTGCGCATCCTGCTCGGCATTGAACGTTCCTACCTCGGCCTACAGAAAGGAGAATAGTCATGGGGTTCTTTTCTAAACTCATGGATCTGGATCGCCGCTGGCTCTACCTCCTGGTAGGCATCGCTGCGGTTCTGCCAATCCTCTGGCCGCTCAACCTTCCCGTGAAGGTGAGCCCGCCGGTGCAGGTGCTCTTCGATCGCATGGAAGCGCTTCAGCCGGGCGACATCATTCTGGTGTCTTTCGACTATGGCCCATCAACGGGACCTGAAAACGATCCCATGGCCGACGCGGTTATTCGCCACGCCTTGCAGAAAGATGCGAAGGTCGTGGCCCTGGCTCTTTACCCCATCGGGGGAATGAACGAGGGCCTGGAAGAACTTGAGCGCTGTGTGGGTCCGCTGGATGCGCATCTTCCCAGTGACACTCTTGTGGAAAGCTTACACTTCCCAGGCAAATTCTACGGCGAGGATTTCCTCTACCTTGGCTACAAGGATGGTGGGCTCGCCGCCATGCGCCAAATGAACGAAAATATTCACGCCACCTTCCCTGCCGATTACTGGGACACTCCGCTTGAAGAGTACGCACTTGGGCGCGCCGTGCACGGTTATGGTGATCTTGAGTTCGTCTTCAGTGCGGCGACGGGAATTATCGGTGAGTGGTGGGCGAACCTGGTGAATGCTCAGTTCGGCATTCCGGTGGCTGTCGGCTGCACGGCCGTGAGCGCGCCCAAGTATTTCGCCTACTACAAGGCCGGCCAAATGTTCGCCTTACTAGGCGGGCTCAAGGGCGCCGCCGAGTATGAAAAGCTGGTCAGAGAGGCCTATCCGAAACTCGACGCCCTGACCACCTCCGAAGTTTTCTACGCCGGCAAGGGTTCGGACGTTCAGTCGGTGGTCTACACCATCATCACACTCTTCATCATTCTGGGTAACGTTGCGTTTTTCGTTGAACGCGCCCAGAAGCGGAATTAGGGAGGTGGTTAAATGAGCACGGAAATCGGAATTTGGCTGGGTGCCTTTTTAACCCTCTGCATTTTCAGCTTCCTTTATAAGGACAATCCCTTCTTCCGCTTCGCCGAAAGCGTTTTCGCGGGCGTGAGCCTGGGTTACTACATCGGTCAGACCTTCGGGCAGACCCTGGTACCCAATGTGATTGACCCACTGCGTCACGGCGGCTTCTCGCCCTTCACGAGCTGGGGCTGGTGGAATCTCATTATTCCCATGGCCTTGGGCGTTATCCTCTACGCGCGCTACGTCGGCAAAATCGCCTGGGTCGCAAGATTCGCCTTGGCGATCTACGTGGGATACTACACAGGCATCGACTTCATGCAGCGCCTGCAGGGTGAAGTGCTGCCGCAGTCGGCCGACACCATCGTTGGGCTTACCGCGGGATGGGGTGATCCGGTTGCCTGGATCAGCTCGATCATCATCACCGTGGGCGTGCTCTCGGTGCTCGTCTACTTCTTCTTCTCGGCCGAGCACAAGGGTGTCGTGGGCGGCGTAAGCAAATTGGGAATCTGGTTCCTGATGATCTCTTTCGGCGCCGCCTTCGGCTATACCATCATGGGTCGCATCTCGATCCTGATCGGGCGGGTGGTTTACCTGCTTGGAGAATGGATAGGGTTGGGCTGACGCACAAGCTCACGGAAAGCAATCAACCCTCCTCGGTGTCCGGGGGGGGTTTTCCGCGCTCCAGATCGAGCAGGAATTGCTTGCGCCAAATACCGCCGCCGTATCCGCCTAGAGTGCCGGCAGCGCGAACAACGCGATGGCAGGGAGTGATGATTGCGATGCGATTGTCGCCATTGGCACGGCCCACCGCCCTCTGCGCACCGGGGCGTCCGAGGTTTTCGGCGAGCTCTCGATAGCAGCGCGTCCACCCGGGTGGAATCTTGCGAAGCTCCGCCCAGACCGCCTCCTGGAATTCAGTGCCTGGTGCAAGAATGGACAGATCAAATTCGCCACGATGGCCGTCGAAGTGCTCTTCGAGTTGTGCCTGCAGGCGGCCGAGCAGCTTGTTGCTGCCCGCGCATCTAGACCTTGAGCGGAGAAAGCTCCGAGAAAACGTAAGGCTCGCCGGCGATCACGTGTAAGCGAGGCACTGCAAACCCAGACAGCAAAGCCAGTTCCAATGCTTCGTCGGCACTGCTCGGGCGCGAGCCCGGCGATTCGAAGACCGCAAAATCCGCTTCCATGTTGGGTGCCAGTGCGCCGCAGTTTTCAAACCCCAAACTGAGAGCGCCTGCACGTGTTGCCATCTCAAGTAGGGTCGACGGCTCCAGCGACGGATGTGCCCGCTTCGCCATGGTGCAGGTCTCCGGCATATTCAAACTGGTTGAACTCGCCAAGGAATCGGTGCCGAGGGCAACGGGTATGTCAGCGGCCAAGAGTTTCTCTACGGGATGCTCATCCCGTCCATCATGGAAGTAACCCACCGAAGAGGGACAATAAACCACCGTGGCTTTGATCTTGCGCAGTGCAGCATACTCGTCTTCACCCAACCAGGTACCGTGCACAAACTGCAAAGGAGCGGGGGGAGTTTCCGCAGCCAACCACCCGGCCAGTCGCGCGGGACGATCCTTGTCCCAAGGCTTGGGGTCTCCATAAGCAAAGCCGAGCTTCACCAGAAAATCGTAGTGAGGCCCGGTGCCCTTGAGCAGATACTCCTCTTCCCAGCGAATCTCGGCCCCGTGAGTGGAAAGTGGCATCCCACTTTCATGTGCCTGGGCAATGCATCGACGAAAAAGATCGGTGTTGGACGAGTAGGGCGCGTGAGGGCTGAGCCCCGGGTGAAGCAGCTTGGACTCATCTTCCTCGAAGGGTGGGCGACCCCTTCCATAAGCGCCCAAGTACTCCTGATAGGCGCGCGTGCGAAGAGGCAACTCGGCCTCGCGGTGCACGGACATGGCGCCTTCTTCGGCTTCTGCGCTAACGATATCCCCCACCGCCGTGCAGCCGCCGCGGATTAGCTCGCGTCGTCCCGCACGCGCCGACTTTTCGAACTCCTCACGAGTCCAGGTTCGCTTGGCTCGAACCAAGTCCACAATCCAACCCGTGAAATCTTCCCGCGGTGGAACCAGGCCCTTCATGTAAGTGAGTTCGAGATGCGCGTGGGCGTTAACCAGACCAGGAATCAACACGCCGTCGGGATGATCGAATCGTGCCGCAGGCTTTGGAAACGCGCGGGCGATTTCATCGGCAGGGCCCAAGGCGAGGATTTTACCATCGCGAACGGCGAGGGCTGCATTTTCAAGGGGAGGTGACAGCACGGGATGAACCCAGCCCGCCTGATAGATCAGAATGTCGCCGGGGAGGGTATCGCGGAGGAGGGCCATCTCAGGGAGCCGGAGCCGCCATGGCCATGGCGCTCTCGCCCAGGCGAGCCAGAATTCCCTCAACACTGAGGCGGTGAGGCGCAAGATGATCTTCCAAGCACAGGCGATGGAATAGCCGAAGCCCGTCGATGGCGGTGCTGTCGAGCTCGAACTGAATCTGCTCGCTCAGGTAGCGACGCACACGATCTTCGCTCCAGTTGTGCCCGACGGCCGCCTCTTCCACGAGGATATCCATTTCCTCGAGACCAAGCTGATAGCTTTCATGAAGCAGGCTCGTGAGTCTTTCGCCGATTTTCTCGTCCTCGCGTTCGCGCCAAGCCCAAACCGCATACACAAAGGGACGATGGAAGCTGCGGTGCCACCAGTCGCCCAGGTCCACGTCGAGCTCCACATCTCCGGGATCCAGATCCATGGCCAGATCGCCGATAATGAGCACCGCGTCGCCTTTTTCCCCCGCGGGAGTCATGAAGGGCGCGTCGGGGCGCACATCGTAGATGTGAAAATCGGGTTCGATGTCGTGGGTGCGCCGAAGTAGAAGCCGCAGCATGGCCACGGAGGATCGGCTGCTCTTGTCTACCAGCACGCTGCGGATCTCTCGCAGAGGCTTGCGCGCGATAAATCGGATGGTGCCCACGGGTCCGTCGCTGGCAATGCAGAGATCGGGCACGATGGCGTCGCCCACGCCGCGGAAGAACTCCACTACGGGAATCAGGGCGCAATCGAGTTCGCCATGGCGAAGACGGTCGGCCAGGGCGCTGGGGCGATCGTAGATTAGCTCGAAGCCTTCCGGCTTCCGCACCTCAAGTCCGCGAATGAGCGGTAATGTGTTCACGAATGAAATGAGGCCGAGGCGCAGGGGACGCATATTTCCTACTTGGTTGGGGCAGCGTCAAGATTAGGTAAAAGTTGAGAACCGCGCAATGATTTGATGGTTCCCATCAGCCCAGAATTACATCGAGAGCGCCGGCCAGGAAAATGACCAGGCCCACCACGCTGTTTACTCGGAAAAATGCCATGTCGATGCGGCTCAGGTCGCCGCCGCGCACCAGCCGATGCTCGTGAATGAGCAGCCAGGAGGCCAAGGCTAGGCCCAGGTAGAAGATCCATCCCATGTGGTGGGCCAGGGAGAACACAATCAAGGACACAACCATGAGCAGATGCAGACGCGCGGCATACCTCAGCGCAACATGCTCTCCCAGTGTGACGCTGAGCGAGTAGAGCCCGGTATTTTTGTCGAACTCCGTGTCCTGACAACTATAGATGATGTCGAATCCCGCCACCCATAGCAGCACGGCCAAGGCCAGGAACCAGGGCGCACCTGCGAAAGCGCCGTGCACGGCGATCCATGCGCCGATGGGTGCGATGGCCAGGGAAAGGCCAAGCACGAAATGACTGCCCGGCGTGAAACGCTTGGTGTGGGAATAAAGCAGCACGAGAAGTAGGGCCAGAGGGCTGAGCCATCCGGCAAGTGGGTTCAGCATGGATGCGAAGGTGATAAAAAGCAGGGAGTTGATGAAAACGAAGAAGCCTACCCAGTTGGGCTTGAGCAGGCCGGCCGGCAAGGCGCGGCTCGATGTTCGTGGATTGGCCGCGTCGATATTCCGGTCGGCCAGGCGGTTGTAGGCCATGGCCGCGTTGCGGGCGGTAACCATACAGAAAAGTACGAGAATTGTAACGCGCCATCCGGGGAAGCCGGGGTATTCGAAGTTCCGCGCCGCCACCATCATGGCCAGCAAGGCAAAGGGTAGGGCGAAGAGCGTGTGCGCGAACTTGATCATCTCCAGGATGGTCGATAAGCGCGCCCAAAATCCGCGGGGGGCTTCAGTCATTCTCGCCCCATCCTTTGAGTATGCGCAGGTCCACGCCCAACTGGTCGAGGATGCGCTGCACTATGAAATCGAGTAGATCCTCGATGCCGCCGGGTTGGTAATAGAAGCCCGGGCTGGCCGGCAGAATGACCGCGCCTGCCCGAGTCAGTGTGAGCATATTCTCCAGGTGGATGGCTGAAAGCGGCGTTTCCCGCGGCACCAATACCAGACGTCGACGCTCTTTAAGGCAAACATCGGCCGCGCGGGTGATAAGGTTGTCGCTCACGCCGGTGGCGATGCGTCCCAAGGTGCCGGTGGAACAGGGAAGCACCAACATGGGGACCTCGTGGCCCGATCCGCTCGCGGCGGCAGCGGCGAAATCGCCTAGACCGTGGCGACGAACCAGGGGGCCACCATCCTCGGCCTCGCCGAATGATTCACCTGCAACCGTCGCGCTCCCGTAGATTTTTTCGAGTTCACCGGCCAGAGTCGTGCCGGATTCAACCCGACAGAGTTCGTCCACGTTGGGACTGGCCATGAGCTCCACGCCAATTTTCGCCTTCGCCAGGACCTCAAGCAGGCGGAAGGCGTAGGGCGTTGCGCTGGCGCCGGTCATGGCGTGAATAATGCGGCTGACTCGGGGCATGATCCTCCTTGATTCAACGCAAGAAGATAGCAAGAACTGTTGGATTTCGGGCAAGAAAAGATTCGATCCCTCAATACCTTCTTGTTAATCTTGGAATATGAAAAAACGGCACATGATCCTGCACGCGTTCGTTCTAGGAATACTGAATCTCTGCGCTGTGGCCATCGGCTTTTTTTTATGGAAGCTCCTTGGCGGGCCCCAGCGGAACGTTCAAAGCTTTTTGTCCGCCGTCATTACCTTTTCCGTGTTCTGGCTTTGGCTGAAATTCGCGATGTCGCGCGGGATCCCCATGGCCCAAGGCAATGGGGAGGCTCTTGGGTTTTGGCTTCTTTCCGCCCTCATCCTCATTGCTATCTTCGTGCCCCTCCACTACTTCACTCAGGGCTATTTGACTTCCTGGGGAAACATCGAAGGTCTCGCCCTGCTCTTCATTCCTGTTAATTTCACCGCTGCGATTCTCATGCTGAAAATGACTGGCAGTGACTGGCCCAAACTCCCAGATAAGAAGTAAGAGCGGCCGCCTATACTTTCGCCAAGAACGGGGATAGGCTTAATTTATGTCTTACATCCTTCTGGTTCACGCCGAAGACAGCTTCACCATGGAGCTATGCCGGGAAATCAAGCGCAGGGGCGCGGTAATGTCCTGGGAGTGCGAGATTCGCGTAGACGCGGTGGACGAAGAAATGCTGCGGGCCATGCGGGATGCCGGGTGCTACTATGGAGAGCGTGGTCTCTGGGTAAGCAACATGTCCCGAGTGGGGCAGGCTTTCGAGAAACTCATTTTGAACGATTGATCGCAGCAGCGATCCACGCTACACTGGTTTTACCCTCCCGCGCCGAGCCTTGCTGGTCGGCGCGTTTTCTTTTGCCGCTCCCTTCCCGGCATCGATCCCTCCGAAGATCACTATCCGCTGACCGCTATCCGCCCGAAATGGCGGCGAGCCTGCGGCTGGAAGCTGGCGTCTATTTTGTTCATCCATCTCAACGTTCACAGTTGTTTCTCCCTACTCTCCGGTGCGGCGCGCCCCGAAGATCTTGCCGCCCGCGCACGGTGGATGGGGCAGCGCGCGCTCGCGATCACCGACAGCAACGGGCTCTACGCCGCGGTGCCATTTCAAAAAGCCTGCGAGGCCGAAGGTATACACGCCATTTTGGGCGCGGAGTTGACTCGCCCCGAACTGCGCGAGCAAGGCGGCAAGGTCTCCGCCGGCGGCTTTTCCCGCGAGCGCCCCGCCGGGCCTTCTCGGCCAGGCGATCGCGCGACCCTGCTGGTACGCAGCGAAGCGGGCTACAACATCCTGGGGGAAATTCTCAGCTCTCGGCACCTGGACACCGACTTCCGTTTCGAGCATGCCTTGCTTCGCGCACTTCGCTCCGGCGAACTCTTCGTACTCGCGGACGATGCTTCGCTGCTGGCCACGCTGGCGTCTTCCGATCCCGGTGGATACCTCTTCGCCGAGTTGCGCCCCGGGCCGGAGGCGGCGCGGCGGCGGCTCATTCATCAGGCCTGGAAGCTGGGTGTGGAATACGCGGCCACGGGTGGAGTTTTCTTCGAGCGCCCCGGCGACCATGAAACCCATCGAATGCTCTCGGCCATGCGTATGAATTGCGCGGCGAACGATCTTCCGGAGGGCGCCGTGGCGGCAGACAGCGCCTGGCTCATGGATGAAGACGCCATCCGCCGCGCCTTGGGTGCCGCGCCGCACGAGGCCTTCAGCAACACGGGGCTCATCGCGCGGGGCTGTCGTTATCGCGTGCCTACGGGACGCCCGCGCCCGCCGCGTTTCCAGCCGCTGGGCAGCGAAGACCCCGGCGACCCCGAGCGCTTTCTTTTTCATCAGGCACACCTGGGTCTTTGGGAGCGCACGGGTTTCACACCGCGTAATCGCAAACCCGAGGCACAGCGAGTGGTGTCGGCCCTGCGCCGCGAACTGGATGTAATCCGTCGCCGCGGCGTGAGTGCCTACTTTTTGATTGCCTGGGATCTGGTGCGCCACGGACGCACACGTGGCCTGGAAAGTTTGGGGCGCGGCAGCGCGGCGAGCAGTCTGGTGTCCTACGCACTGCAAATAACCCACGTGAATCCACTGGAACACGGACTTTACTTCGAACGATTCTTGAACATGGAGAGACAGGGCCTGCCCGACTTCGATATCGATTTCGGTTCGGAGGCGCGCTACGATATTCTCGACTTCATCTACGAACGCTACGGCCGCGATCGCGTGGCGCTGATCGGATGCTGGCACATGTTCCGCCCGCGCAGCGCTTTTCGAGGGCTGATGGACGCGTTGGGTATCGACGCCGATCCGCACGACGCATTCATCAAAACTCTTCCGCGCTGGGGATCCCTTTGCGACCTTGCCGAAACCTTGCGATCGGACCCACGCGCCCGGGGCTACAATTTGAACGCCGAACCCTATCCCCTACTTTTCGAATTGGCGGCGAAACTTGAGGGACTACCGAGGCACCTGGGCACCCACCCCTGCGGCGTGGTTATCGCGCCGGGGCCCATAAGGAATTTCGTGCCGCTGCAGCCCAGCGCCCGGGGCTACGCCATCACCCAGTGGGATATGCACGCGGTGGAAGATGCCGGCCTGGTGAAGATGGATATTCTCGGGCAGCGCGGCTTGTCGGTTATCGACTCCACGCGGGAAAGGGTGCGCGAGAATTTCGGGCTGGCGCCGCGCATTGCGGGGGACCCCGGGAAGAAGGCCAAGGATCGCCGCTCGGTGAATCCCTTCGCCGACGAGAAAACCCGCGCCATGTTGCGCGAAGGACGCACCGAAGGTTGCTTCTACATCGAGAGCCCCATTCTCATGGGGCTGCTCAGGCAGGCGCGCTGCGATGATTTCGAAACGCTCACGGCGCTTTCCTCGATCATCCGACCGGGGGTGAGCAATCACGGCGGTAAAAATCTTTACCTGCGCCGCCATCTGGGCCTGGAGCCCCTGCGCCATGAACACGCTTTGCTGGAGCCAGTGCTCCGCGATTCCATGGGATGCCTCATCTATCAGGAACAAGTGATCCGCGTGCTGCGGGAGATCGGCGGACTGTCTCTGGGCGAGGCGGATCTCTTTCGCAAACTCATGACGGGCAAAGAGCATCATCTGGATCTTGAAGAGTTTTCCCAACGCTTTCTCGACGGCGCCCACGCACTCTTCCTGGAGGCTGGCGAAAGCGAAGAGCAGGCGAAGGAGATTGCCGAGAGCTTGCTCGAAAAGATTACCGGCTTCGCGGGCTATGCCTTTTGCAAGGCGCACAGCGCCAGCTTCGCGCGGGAAAGTTTCGAGTCGACCTACTGGAAGGCGCACTACCCGGCCGAGTTCATGGCCTCGGTCATCGAAGAGCGCGGCGGGTATTACTCCACCGCTGAATACGTGGAAGAGTCACGGCGCCTGGGACTCACGATCCTGCCGCCGCATGTGAACGCGGGCAGCACGCGAAGTGGAGGGTGGTCCGGCGGCGCCCTGGCCGCAGATCCCGCCGGCAGCGTGGAAAGCGGCGGCCATGTGCGCATCGGCCTTTCGTTCTTGCGAAATGTGCGCGAGACGGCTGTGCGCTGGATGGCGGAAGAAGGCGCCCACTGTCCCTTCTACTCGCTGGAGGAATTCATCGCCCGCGCACGCGGTGACGGCGACGGCCCCCGCCGCTGGGAGGCGGCTTTGCTCCTCCGCATCGGCGGCTTCGATGGCCTTCCTGTTGAGAGCTTGAGCGACCCTGCTTCGCGCGTGGAACTTTTGGAAGCTCTTCGCGGTCTCTGGCCCACGAACTCCAAGGCCCGCGCCGAGGAAGACGCCTTCCGTCCCCTTTGCGGCGATATGGGAAACGCCGCTGCCCGCGCACGCGAGGAGTTGGCCGTGCTGGGTTTTTCGCCGTCCTTGCATCCGCTTTTACTTTTCGAGGCCACCGGTCCCCGCATGAGCGCCGCAAACCTTCGTGAACGTGCCCTCGAATTCCGTAACGAGGAAAGCGCGCGCCTGGGCAAGGTGCGCCTGGGCAAGGTGCGCCTGGCCGGAGTAAAGGTGACCGGCAAGCGCACCCGCGCAAAAAGCGACGGGCGCATCATGGCCTTCTACACCTTCTCCGACGACACCGGCACCTTCGAAGCAGTTTTCTTTCCGCAAGATTACGCACGGCTGGCCACAAGACTGCGCGGCGCAGGCCCCTTCTGGATCGAAGGCGAAGCCACAGTTGAGTTGGGCGAAGCTCTGGTTGAGGCCAAACGTGTAACGCCCTTTACCGTGGAAGAGCGCATGCGCATTCAGGAGCCCAAAGCCCAGGGTCTCATGCGCGGCGTGGAAGGCGTTTGATCGACCAGAGAATTCTATTGCGGCTCCCGTGCATCATCTTCCTCCTCGCCCTCGAACTCCTCTTCTGGCGAATCCAATAACTCGCCGGTGAAGAGGCTGGCGTTCTTCACGAAAAAGACCACGTGCAGGTTGCCGGCCAGAGCCTCCATGCGCTCGGCGTAGGCGTCTTCCTCCCCGGCAGCGGGGGTCATCATGCCGAGCAATACAATGTCCGCCTCGGCACTTTCAGCCTGAATAAGTTCCGCCACCGTGCTGTCTTTAGATTTTAGCAGGGTTCGGTGGCTGGCGTTGATTCGGAACTCGGGAATGAGTTTCTCAAAATTAGATTCGGTGCGTGCCGTGACCGCCTCGTTTGAGGCAATGCTTATCAACTCGATCTCGGCGTCGCGCCATTCGGGATTTGCCTTGAGCAGATAGGCAAGCAGCAACATCAGGTCGCTGTTGAAATCAAGGCCGCCCCACCAAACATGAATGCGACGTTTGTCTCTACGGCTGAATGCAAAGCTCTCGTGAAAGCGTCCAAAGACAACCGACTTGCGAAACTTCGCCAGCTTAGCCGTTACGCGTAGGAAGTCTCCGCGCATTGTCGCATCATCGGGCCAGCCCAGAAGCACCGTGTTGCTTTCCATGCCCGCGATGCCGTTTCCCTGGGCCACGTTCACGATTCCATCCACTACATTTGAAACGAGGCTCGCCTGGGGAAAGATGGGCAACTCTTCCTTCTTGAGAAATTCGCCGAGTTCGAGTTCCCGCTCTGGGAGTGCATCTGCCTGTTTATTTATATCGCCGGTGAACATGTGACAGGCCGTCACCACGCCGCGGCCCTGACTGAACCAGTTGGCGTAACGAAGCAGGTCGATTTCTCGCTGAGGATCCCGCACGAAAACCAAGATATGCGGACGCCAATTGCGCGGACTGTCGGGGGTTTCCGCCAGGCGAAACAATGACCATCGAATAAGGCTTTCATAGAGTCCGTGCCGCGCGTCACCCCAGCGGGCTCTGCGGGTGCGCCGGGAAAGAAAGAGAAAGAGTATGATCTCGGCGGCTATGGCCAGGGCGCCGGCGATGGGATTGATCAAGACCATGGCCATCAGGCAAGCCAAACCACCTGCCAGGCTTACGGACCAGGGAATGCGAATTTTAGGTCGCCAAGATGGATCACCGCTGAGCACCTCGAAGGCCGCTACCAGATTAACCGTGCCGTAAACAGTGAGGAAGAACATGGACACCACCGCAGCCACCACATTGAGCTCGCCCAATAATGCGGCGGCCAACGCGATCAACACCGAAACCACAAGTCCGGGAATGAGCCCGCCATGCCCCCGAGTTTTCCAGAAGATGCGCGGTGCAATACCATCACGTGCGAGAGCCTGTAAGGTTCGTGGCGCGGCGAGAATGGATCCCACCGCCGAAGAAAAGATCGCCGCCCAGAGTCCGGGCAAGACCAGCCACGGACCGGCAAAAGCGATGCGGGTCCAGACAAGCGGATTCTCACGTAGCTCCGCGGGGCTCGCCGCCGCCGAAAGCAAAAAGGGAATGCTGAGGTAAACCAGGAATCCCGTGGCCACGGCAATGAGCGAACCCTTGGGCAATGACTCCTTGGGATCTCGCAAATCTCCCGACAGACCAAGGCCCGCCATGACGCCGGTTACGGCGGGGAAGAAAATCGCGAAGCCGGCCCAGAAACCCATGCTCGAAGGGGTGATATCCACGGACACTTCTGCACCGGTTTTAATGAATGCACCCAAAGCCAGCGCCGCCAGAGAGAGCCCCACGAAAACCATAAGGGCAACCTGCGATCGTAGAGCTTTGTCCGAGCCCGCCACGGCCAGCAGGCCCACAGCCACGATCACGCCAAGGGCCACGGGCATCAGTGGCAATTCCGGCGAAACGAATCGAAGGGATTCAGCCAGACCGTAAGCATAGAGCGTTACGGAAAATACCTGCGACAGGTAAAGAGGAATGCCGATGGCGCCACCGAGCCCAGCACCCAGGCTGCGAGAAATAATGAAGTATGCCCCACCGCCGCCGATCTTGGCATTTGTGGCCACCGCTGAAAATGAAAGGGTGGTCACCAGGGTAATGGAATTGGCTAAGACCACAACGGCGAGCACACGCATAAGGCCCAAGTGGCCAAGGAGCCAACCGAAACGCAGGTACATGATGACGCCGAGAATCGTGAGAATCGTCGGCGTGAAGACACCCAGGAAAGTTCCGAGTTTGCGGGATTCATCAGACATGCGGAGAGCCTAGATCTGCGCTCGACTTAGCGCAACGCAAAATCCCCTCCGCGTGGAAGGGGGTTTGACAAGCGTCAGGAGGCTATTTGCTCCGAATAGGCTTCCAGCCTTCAATGGCCGAGGTGAGCTTGGGGTTCAAGATGGCATCCTGCCCGCTCATCATGTACTTGACCACCGTTTGCGGACCGCCCGGCATGGCCACCCACTGCAAAAGGTCAGTATCGGGATGGGGCACAACGCGGATGCGGGCATCGTTGCCAACTTCACCGTCGCGCCAAAAACGAAGCGTGTTGACAAGTAGCCCATCGGCGGGATGCTTCTCGAGAGTCTGGCTGAAGCCCTTTTCCACGGTGCCGATGCAAAGATGACTATAAGGAGGGAGTTCATCCTTGATCAGGCGTAGGCCCTCTGGAATTTCGATCATGTATTCCAGCGCTGCCGCGTCGCCCTCTTCCCGAAGTCCACCGTTCCACATGATCAGATAGACGCTCAGGGTATCGGCCTCGAGAGTCATGACCGTGTCGGTGCCCTCGATGTTGAAGTAGGCGCCGAGAACCACCTCGGGAAGGCCATCGTCGAACCAGATGGCGTCCAAATGCTTGTTGTCCGCAGACGCAGCGCCGCCGAAAACGAGTAGGGCGAGAAGGGTGGTTGTAATCTTCATTGAATCTCTCTCCATGTGATCAAGTGTCGCGAAGAAGATAGCCCAGGGTGGCCGAGAATCCAAGGCGGTGGAATCTCAAAGCATACAAGCGATTGTTTTTCCCCGGTTCCCCTGCCGGGCAATATGGCAAGAAAAAGTGAGAAATCTGTCACTATTTGGGCGCAATTTTCCTAAATGAATAATAATCACCGGCGGGTCTACCTCTATGTCCAGCAAGAGCTTATCCAGCCAGAAACCTTGGGGGGGAAGTTTGGACGAGCTGGGCCTTCGCGGTGGAACTCATCCTGCGTCTTCTCGTGGCCCATCGCCCCAGCGCCTATCTGTTCAGCTTCTACGCTATCTGAAAGCACTTGGAGGTTCATTGGAAACCTGCGGGACTCCATGGAGATCCTTCTGATGGTCGTGGAAATTTCACTTTTTGCGATCGTAACGGCTACCCTGTCAATCCTGCTGGAACAAGATTCACAACAGTCACTACTTCTGTCCGAGATGCGGTCAGAAACTGGACTAGCTCTCCGCGCCTTCTGATTCGACCTATCCTTCCGGACAATGCTGCACGCCCTCGGCCAGCAATTTACCGAGCACCAATTCGGGAAGACGTAGATGATAGATGCCGCCCAGTTCATCGTAGCTCACGTCTAGGACTTCGCAATCGCGATAGATAACGGCGCTGAGGCGTTCCATACCCATGGGCACACGAAGGTAGGTTTCACGGAAGCTTTTCCGGCGGCGGCTGAGCAACTCGCCTCGAAGATCGTCCAAACCCTCTCCAGCCTTGGCGCTGATTGCCATGCTTCCAGGCCAGTGGCGCAGCGCCCAATTGGCCCGCCCCTCTTCAGCTTCGTCGGATTTGTTGAAAAGGCGAAGTGCTGATGCGGGATCCACATCCATTTCGCCCAGCACTTCATCCACGGCCGCCACCTGTCTTTCCATGGCGGGACTGGACAGATCGGCGACGTGGAGCAGCAGGTCGGCTTCGCGCACCTCCGAAAGAGTCGCTTTGAAACTCTCCACGAGATGGTGAGGTAGCTTGCGAATAAAACCCACCGTGTCGGTAATCAACAGCTCTTCACTGTCTCCCAGGGTCAGTCGCCGTGTGGTGGCGTCGAGGGTTGCGAAAAGGGCATCCTCCACGAAAACATCGCTACCGGTGAGCGCTTTCATGAGCGTGCTCTTACCCACGTTGGTGTATCCCACCAAAGCAACGGTGTAAGCCTCCTGACGACGCTTCTTGGCCTTTGTCTCGCTGATCTTGGCCAGATGCTCAAGTTCCCGGCGAAGGTGAGTTACTTTTTCGCCAAGCCTTCGCCGGTCCACTTCAATCTGCGTTTCACCCGGACCACGGGAACCGATACCGCCGGCCTGTCGCGAAAGGTGCTCCCACATGCGCCTGAGGCGTGGACGCAAATATTCCAGCTGGGCAAGCTCCACCTGCAAGCGAGCCTGCCTGCTGCGGGCGCGCAGAGCGAAGATGTCGAGAATCAACTCGGTGCGGTCGGCCACGTTGATGCCCGTCTGCTTCTCGATGTTTCGCGCCTGCACCGGGCTGAGGTCGTGGTCGAACAGGATAAGGTTGGCTTCGCGATCCTGGCAAAGCTGCTTGACCTCTTCCACCTTGCCGCTGCCGATGAACGTGGAAACGTCGGGGGATTGCCGAGATTGCAACACGGAACCCAGCACCT
Source organism: uncultured bacterium (assembly GCA_964440095.1). Taxonomy (GTDB): domain Bacteria; phylum Krumholzibacteriota; class Krumholzibacteriia; order JACNKJ01; family JACNKJ01; genus JACNKJ01. The sequence goes on from CAYTPZ010000018.1 coordinate 36,474, forward strand.
TGGCGCCGGCCGTACGCGCCAGCATGGACAACTCGCGAAGGTTGTCCTCTTCCTCCTCACGCTCCTGTCCCGAGAGGACAGTGCCCACCAATACGGCTTTCTCCCGCACCTTATCGTTGCTGGTATAGAAGATAGTCTCCTGGGATGACATGGATACCTTCCCTTTGGCCGGGTACCGAGATATTCAGCCTGGACGCCATGTGCCTGAAGGCTTGCAGTATGCCCAAGCGTCTATTGGAACACAAGCACCCCCCTGGATCTGGGCCTTGTTGCAGATGAGGGTGATGTGGAAATGGCAAGAAAAACCCTCCCATGGAAACAGGGGAGGGCTTAAAAAAATGGTCCGTGGCCGCTTACTCTTTCACCGGTACCTCGAAAACCGTCGGATATTCCGTCAGGTTCTCCAGGCCGGCCTCGGTGACCAGCGCCACATCTTCGATGCGAATACCGAGCTTCTTTTCGGGATAGTAAACACCAGGCTCGATGGTAATCACATCCCCCGGCATGAGTGGGCGGGGCGTACGCAGATTCGGTTCCTCGTGCACCTCAAGACCGAGCCCATGTCCGAGCCCATGACAGAAGCCAACCTGTGTGTTGGGATGAGTGGTCAGATTCTCGTAGCCCTTCTCCGACAGGAAGTGCGCAACCCGGTCGTGTAGTTCCTTGAAGGTGATGCCGGGCTCGTAGGCTTCGTATCCCATGAGGGCCGCCTGGCGCACATCTTCATAGGCCTTTTTCTGGGCCTTGGTGGCCTTGCCGGGCAGGAAAGTGCGGGTCATGTCGAAGAAATAACCCGTTGCCGTGTCCTTGGGGAAGATGTCGCAGACTATGGGCAGACCCGTCTTCACTTTGCGCGTGTTGGTGCCGGCATTGTGGGGCACGCCGCCCTCTTCGCCCTGAGCCACGATGCTGCCGTGCACATTGGCCAGACCGTGCCGCGCCATGGCCACATCGGCCTCGCTCTTGAGGTCGGCAATCGTAAGCGCCTCGCCGTTCTTCTTGTAGAGGGTCTTGCCCTTGGCCGCGCACTTGGAAATGGCTTTGCGAATGGCGTCGAAGGCCGCCTTGGTTCCCACGCCAGCCTTGCGGATGAAGGCCACTTCTTCCGCATTCTTGGCCACGCGAGCGCGCTCCACCACGGGCGCCTTTTCAACCACGAGTTCGCATCCCGCTTCTTTGAGGGCGCGCTTCAGCCGCGGCAACCAGCTGACCGCCGCCTCCACACGATCGCTACCGTAGATCGCAACCTTGCCCGTGGCGCGCTGCTTCTTCAGCGCCCAGGCAATATAGGCGAGAGTGTAGTCACCAGGCTTCTTGGCCTGCTTGGCCAGCTTCATGGCCGGCGTCGACGAGCGAACGATCCAATCTAGACCGGTCTCGGCCGCGCAATCGCGCTCCATGTCTCCGGCGATGAGCAGCTTCTTGCCGCCGCGCTTCCAAATGAGCATAGCGGCTTCCAGTTTCTGCCCGCCGGCCAGATACCAGAAATTTGGATTTTCAGGCGTGTTCCCCAGAGCAACGATGACATCAATGCCATCTTCCTTCATCAGGGCGTCCACTTTGGCGTGCATGGCGTTCTTCATGAGGCTCTCCTCGGATTGGTTTTCAGGTGGGACAATATGGCCGCTCTTGCTCAAAAACTCAATAGAATCAAGGAGGGCACTTCAGGATTTCCTGTGGGCCGCAGACTCAGCTCCTCTCTCCTAGCCGCGCTGCAGCCCAAGCCCGGCCTTAACAGCAAGCGAGTCGCTTCACTCATGCAGATGCCGGTGACATCTGGCCCAAAGCGTGATCAGGTTTTCCTCGCGGTTGTCCCCTCCACGGCTACGCGATTTAATGTGATGCACTTCCAGGAAGCTGGTGGATCGGCATCCCTTGGTCTGCAGCGGTGTGCATCGCGTGCCAGTACTGTTCGCCTTCGGGCCGGCAGGATGCCCGCCTTGTTGCGTTGACCTGCTTCCAGCACGCTTGAGTCGC
>CAYTPZ010000019.1:0-33452 GCA_964440095.1 uncultured bacterium
GGACTCCGCCTGGGACACAAACCCGCCGGTCTGGCTCGGCCCTGAAAACCCCGACTGGCCCGGCAACTTCAAGGTGCGATTCAGGCATCCCGAGTGGCAGGCTATCATTTTCCAGTGGCTTGACCGCATCACCGCGCAGGGCTTCAGTGGTGTATATATGGACATTATCGACGCCTACTATTATTGGAGCGAAGAGAACCCTGAAAATCCGCAGGCCGACGCGGACATGGCAGAGTTCGTCATCGACATCAGCGACTACCTCTCCGACACGGACATGGTGGTGATTCCACAAAATGGTAGCTTCATCGTGGTGGAAGACGACGTGGAAGGTTTGCTGGCGAACCAATACTTCGCGGCCATCGACGCCATCGGCGTGGAAGATGTTTTCTACTATGGCGACCTCGACGAGGACAATCCTCACAATCCCGACCTCGAGCGAATCGCCATGCTCGCCGAGTATCGGGCCCAAGGCAAAGCCGTGTTGTCCGTCGAATATCTCACCCAGCCTACGACCATCGAGGCCTATGTGGCCGAAGCCGAAAGCCATGACTTCATTCCCTACGCCAGCGTGCGTGCACTTAACGTTCTCCAAGATGGACTCGGAACCGGCGTCGGCGCGACGCCCCCGCGGCCTGCAATATTCCTGTCGCACACGTGGCCCAACCCGGCCAACCCACAGGCGCACTTCACACTCATCCTTGACCAAGCCGCAGACTTGCACCTCGAAGTGTTCACGCCTGACGGTCGTCATGTGGAAACGCTGCACGCCGGTCCCATGGACGCGGGCGAATATCCCATGAGCTGGAACTCGGGTGCCCACCCCAGCGGTCTCTACTTGATACGCGCGCACTCGGCGGAGTACACCTATATGCGCAAGGCACTCATACTCAAGTAGGAACAGCATGGACATTTGGAAGTATTACGACGTAACCCATCGCAAGTATGTGGTCTGCAACCCTTCGCACCTTGTGCATTCCTCGTGAAAAAGCCGGTATTTCCGTATACTGGCCGCGCATAAGTTAGCGGCGTTCTTGCGTTGTCATCCGCGGCCGATCGCGCTAATACTCTTCGCGGATCCAAATTACCGGCCAAACGAATCGAGAGGAGACGGCATGAAGAAACGCGAGATGAATCGTCGTGATTTCATCAAGTGGGGAAGCAGCCTGGCGGCCCTGGGCATTGCCGGCGCCGTGTTGCCTGGATGCGGCGGATCGAAAGATCCCTGCAGCGACCTGACCGGCCTAACTGAAGAGGAAAAACTCACGCGAGTGACCTTCGCCTACCGCAACAAGACCTTGATTCCCGCGAAGAGGTGCGACAACTGTCATTTCTACGTGGCTCCTGTAGGCGGCTCGCCCTGCGCCACCTGCACCGTGGTCAAGGGACCGGTCACACTCGACGGATACTGCAACGCTTGGGTTGAGCCCCAACCCGAAGGTGCGCCGGAGCCTGAGATTCCGGGTGCGCCGGCCAAGGGGTAAGACCGCCGTAAATCTGTCCTCGATGCCAAAATGAAAAACCCCCGAGGCGGCTCGGGGGGGGGGCTGGTTCTTAGCTCGTAAACACTAAATCAACTTGATGAAGTGATTCTTCGTATTCTTCTTCACCTTGCCAAACCAGATGGCCAGGGGAATCATGACCACCAGCAGTCCGGCCAGGCCCACGAAACTCGCCAGCACTTCACCCTCGCGATAGTAAATACCCAAACGCTTAGTGAATGTGGCCAGCAAGGGAATGTGCACGCAATAGAAGAAGAGCGGTACGCGCCCGACAATACCGAAGGGCTTGAGGATGCTCGCGCGCTGGCCGATCCAGTCGAAGAGACCCACCATGAAAATTATGGCCCCGGAGAACCAGATATTGTGCACCAGATTGGGCGGATACTTCTGCACAAGGAAGAAGCTGTAGCTGCCGAAGTCTGAGAAGGGGAAGGTGTTGCCCCAGCTTTGCAACATGCGAAGGCCCACAGCCACCAGTACCAGCACGATACCCAGGGTCATCGAGTTTCCAGATCGTTCTTCAGGATCCTTCCATTTCTCGAACCAGAAGTGCGCCATCACGGAGCCGACCACGGCCAATGCAAACCAGGGTAGGATCGGATACTTGTTGTAGCTACCCGAATCCCAAAGCAGCTGCGCCCAATAATGGGCCGGGCCGTCGAGATCGTAGGGTATCTTGATCAGGAAGGTCTGGGCGAGGAACAGCACGCCCGCCACGATGAGGCGCTGCCACCATTTCCAGGTGATGATGAGCGTGAGCAGAATCATCGAGCTGCCAATGGTGGCGATGATGCCAAAGTGCGTCAGCCGGTCGGGAAGCCTGGTAAAGAACTCGTTGAAGCCGCTCCAGGCCGCGTTTACCCAGACCAGCTGCACCAGGATGAGGAAGAGTCCGCGTTCGATAAAATCCCAGCGAGCTCGCCAGGGGTTGTGACCGCGTTTCATGCGACGCAGGAAGGCCCAGTAGACCATGGCGCCGTTCATGATGAGAAACCCCGGCGCGCAGAGGTAGCCCATGTAGCGCAACCAGAACTGCCCGACGGTGCCGAAGAAGGGATCGATGGGGTCCAGGCTCAACCACACATTGTTGAAATAGTAGTTGCTGTGCCCCAGAGCCATCATTACTCCGATGAGCCCTCGAAACTGGTCGATAAAAAGAAAGCGCTCCTTGACCGCCACGATCACTCCTATTCTTCGATTAAGGTACGCACCACACGGAAGCCAACCCGGTTGTCCGGCGAACTCGGCGGGAAGGTTTCGCGGCTGGCCGAACGGCAGATCTTGGCCATGAAGAACCAATCGCCGCCGCGAATAACTTTCAACTCTCCGATCTCGGGACCGGCAGGGTCGAGCAGTGGGCCGGCCTCGTAAGCCTCATACCAATCCCAACACCATTCGGCCACATTGCCGTGCATGTCGAAGAGGCCGAAGTCGTTCGCCAGCTTCTGCCCCACGGGCTGCGGCTGCGCGGGAACCGCGTTAGCGCCGTACCAGCCGTACTGGTCGAGTACCGGATCCAGGCCATAACCGGTTTCGGTGATGTCGCCGCCGCAGAAGGCGGTATCCGAACCTCCGCGGGCCAGCCATTCCCATTCCGCCTCGGTGGGCAGGCGCCATCCGCCGCCCCCCTGATCCCAGTCAATAGCGTAGCCGTCAATTTCGTAGACGGGAGAGAAGCCGTCTTCCAGCGACAGGGCGTTGCAGTATTCCAGGGCTTGATACCAGTCGATCTTGTGCGCGGGAAGGTTGTCGCCGACATAGTCGAAGTCGTGGGCGCCCATGAGCGCGACCCATTCTGCCTGGGTTACCTCGGTGGGCGCCGCAAGCAGTTCCTGGGAGAGGCAGACGGTGTGGATGGTCTCGTCCTCGTCGCGTCCATCCTCGTCGAGGGGGCTGCCCACATGGAGCATCTCGAGTCCGACAACGGGACCGCTTAAGAGTTCGGTCTCGAAGGCATCGCCCTGGTCGTTTTCGAAGTAGAGGCGATAGTTGTGCTCGCCCACACCCAGTAGGGTCTCGTAACGATAGAGGGCGCCGGTGAGATGGTCGCCCGAGATGTGATCCATGTCGTAGGAAATGCCGTCGATGACAATCGTGCGTAAGGTGGGATCATTCGGCGAGGAGTTCAGGCAGATGACCTCGTAGCCGAAGGTCGTATCGATGGTGCCCGCATCGGCGCTGATGGTGGGTTCCTGCAGCAGGATGCCCAGCGGCCTCGTGGAGCCCGAGGCACTCTCCGATAGCACGGAGACATGCCCCGCCTCATCCCGGACCTTGATCGCGAAGTGGTACTCAGTTTCCGGGTCGAGGCCGGCTACCTGGATGACTTCAGGATTCAGGGGGGATTGGGGAGTGAGGTTGTGGGAAACTGTCGTGGCCGCGTCGAATTCCTCGTCGGTCGAGATGGGCTCGGTGCTCATCCTGATGTCATAGGAGCTGGCGTAACCGTAGTAGCTGTTGTCTCCTCCGGCCAAGAAACTCAGATCGACCCGCTCGAAGGAATAGGGGGAGACGCTCAGAGCCTGCGCGGTTCCCGGCGCCTGGTTGTCGGAGAAGCTGTCACCCGAAAGTATGTATAGGCCGTCGTCGTAGTCCGCCACCAGCACGAGGCCATCCTCGGTGATCGCGATCTCGGAGGCGTAGCCGCTGGGCACGTTGCCCGCGTAGCTCGGATCCGTCGGATCGGAAACGTTGACAATGTGCACACCGCCAGTGGCCGCGGCGATGAAGGCGAGACCGTCACGGACGATGATGGATCGGCTATAGGCGGGAAGGTCAAGGGAGCCTACGAGCTCCGGCTGATCTGGAACGCTGATATCGAAACAGTGAATGCCCTCAACGCCATCGGCCACATAGACGAAACTACCTTCGATGGCCAAGTCCAGAGCGTTGCCCGGCGTATCCACCGAGTTTTCCACGCCGAACTCTCCCAACACGAGCAGGCTGGCGTCCATGACCACCAGACCCATCTCGTTGTCGGCCACGTAGAGCCAGTCGCCCAAGGGGGCAAGGCCCTTGGCGTAGCCTAGGGTGTAGGAGAAAACACCGCCATAGTCGAGCACGCCGGGAGACAGCTCGTTGGATGTGAAGACCCTGACGCCCTTCCAGTTCTCCGCAAGGAAGACGAGATAGGGGTCGACGGGATCCTGCGGCTCAACGATGGCCATGCGGTTGCCGTCTACCGCGGTGGTTCCCTGCTCAAGGTCGGTGGGATTGAGGGGGTCGGTGATGTCGTAGGACGTGATTCCCTCGGTTCCCTCGACCACATGGGCGATGTCCACGACCGTCCCATTGCGATAGGTCCGAACAACCTCGATGCTCTCGGCATACTTGGTCGTATTGAGAGTAACCTTGAGTTCGGGGTTGGCCGGGTCGGAAATGTCCACCACATGAAGACCGGCCTCGCCGCCCGCCACGAATGCGTAGTCGCCGAGCACGGCCACACCCTCATTGGCGCTGGGCAGCGCGAGCTGACCGATCATGGGATAGGGGGAGTCGGGGAACTCGTAGAGGTCCTGCTTGCCGCAGCCGATGGCCAGCAGAAGCGTGATTCCCAGTAGCAGACGCGTCCAGATTCGAGTGCGCATCATCGATCATCCTTACCAGTTGTAGGTGAGATCCATCCAGATCAGGAAATTGTCGTAGTCCATGCCCTCGGAGATATCTCCGGTGTAAGGCGAGTGCAGAGTTCGTTTCGAGAAATCAAAGGTGAGCGAGGAGCTCAGCTTCTTCGTGAGCTTCTTGCTCATGATGAGCCGGTAGGTGTCGTAGACATCCTTGCGGCCCACATGGAAGGGGTCGTCCCAGAGTTGTTTGGGCGATGTGAAATAAGCGATTCTGAGCTGGTAGCGCGCGGTGATGTTATTGAAGAAGAACTTGCCCTTTGGGGGTGTCCAGCGCAGATCCACGCGATAACGGTCCTGGGTGTAGCTGTTGTCGTTGTCGTCGCTGCTCAGCGGCGCCTCTTCGGCGGTGTCGTGGCGGCGCGTCCAACCGCGTGCCGTCCCGTAGATGCCCGTGAGCTTCCACATCTTCGAGATGGTGTAGTCGGTGCGCCCGATGATTTCGTTCTCCACCAGGTCTTGTTCGAGGAAGGGCCGGTTGTAGAATCGATGGACGTCCTCGAGGGTCAGGGTGATGGAGACCTTTTTGTGTATCCTGTGGCGATAGTTGGCCACGAAATCGTTCTGGGCGAAGCGGAAGCCCACCCAGGGGCGCGGATCGTCCGAGGGCGCGTAGGGCGGCCGGTCGGTGAGCTCGCGAATGTACTTCTCCGGCGTGTACTTGTAGGAGATCTCGATGCTCTGACTCCTGCCCGGCAGCACCTGGCGGAGGTAGAGGGTGAGGGCCCTCACATCCTTGATGGGATTGTAGAGGTAGCGCGTGTAGACGTACTTGGCGCGGAAACGGGTTTCGCCGAAGCTGAAGAACTTGCGGCGGGCCTCCAGGTCGATGGCCGGCGTCAGGATCAGATCGTCCAACCGATTCAGGCGGTACTTACCGGGCTCAAAGTCCGGCACTTCCTGGGTGTCCAGGAACCACTCCATGTAGGGCCCGTCGGTATACTCGCTCATGAGGTCGTCGGAATAGTGGATGACATTGTCGTCGTATTTGATATTCAGGCCGAACTTCTTCTTGAAGGTCCAGCCCTTCTTCTTTGTGGATTTCTTCTTGGTCGATTTCGTCTTCGGCTTCACAGGTTCGGGGAAGGGCTGTTCGGGCCCCTCATAGCGAAGCCGGAGCAGGATGGCGGGATCGCCCTCGATCTTGAGCGTGTACTTGCCCGCAGGCACGTCCCAGGTAAGCTTCTTGCCGCCGCTCACGGCTTCGGGGCGGCCCACCAGGGCGTCCTTGGAGCTGGCCTTGAAACTCCAGCTTTTCTCGGCCGGCATTCCCGGTACGCCGCTCAGCAGGATGAGACCGTCGGCCTTGGCGCCGCCGGGCAGGATGCGCTTGGCAAAACCGGTAATCTGCCCCGGCCCGGTCAGGGGAATTTCCAACACTCCCCCCTCGAGGGACAGATACTCGCTGACCTTCTCTCCCCGCTGGATGCCTATCGTCGGAGTTTTTCCCTCGCTCTTCAAGGTGAAGGCCGCCAAGGCGGATCCCGCGAGAAGCAGGAGCGCCATGGTCATGGATAGGGTTCTGCTTGTTTTTTGCATCTACTTCCCTTGCAGGTCCGCTTCAGGAATCCGGATCTTAACGGCAACGCCGCAGGTCTCGGGCCCGACGCAGTGGATTTCGTAATCGTGCCGTCCACGGGGAACGGTCAGGCGCATGCGCTTGCGCTCCCCCGGTAGAATGTCGCGACGCTCCACGTAGGAGGCCGTACTCAATTTCTGTGTGTGATAGAAGAAGCGCGGCAATGCCTCGCCGTCCTGGACCACCTCGAGCTGATAGGCCATGGAGCCGTTCATGGTGTGGTCGAAGTCGAGTCGTGTGTCGATTTCGAGAGTGGTGGGGCCGATGACCGAAAATCCCAGAGGCTGGTCTTCGCTGAAATGGTAGTAAGTGGAAAGGCTACCGCTCTCGAATTGCAATTCATAGACACCGTCATATTGCTCAGGCGAATAGTTCACCATCTTGGCCTTCTTTCCGCGGCTATTGCGGAAGAAGCGCGCGGCGATCTTTCCGTCGCCCGGCGTGTCGGCCAGCACCTGGATATCGTGCAGGCCCGTGGGCACGTTGATGTAAACCTTCCTCAGCGCGGCAACATCGCCCGGATCATCGCAAAGGGCCACGCCGGGAAGTGCCGAGGCGCGGAAAGTGCGCCTGAGCTCTTCGCGACCGTCCACGCGCAACCACACGCGATAGGACGCGCTCGAAGGATCATTTTCACCAAACAGATAGCGAGTGATGATCTTCACACGGCGTGGTCCACGAAGACGAAGAGTGACGGCGTCTTCATCATGGAGGACGTAGTAGTCAAGTTCCTGCGCTCCCACGCGCAGGCAATCCCTACCATTATCCTCACGCGGCTTGAATGAGGACCAATTCGTTGCGGCCTGGGCAAGTCCCGCAAGCAGGACCAAAGCGCCAAGGGCCAAAGCAGCGCTCGCTTTAATTTTGTTCACGCTCATATGGCGTCTCCATCCACTTTTCCCCGCACACGGTCAAAGACACCCTGACGAATTTCAGGGGCGAGAACGAACACACAAAGGGCCGAGTAGAGCAGGAAGAAAACAAAGGCCAGGCTCAAGCGATAGCTGTTCTTGATAAAAACCCCGCCCTCTCCAGGCGAAGGCAGCTCTTCGGGCGCCTGGGGTAGGCCGGCCGCCTCGGCAAGATCTCCCATGCTTAAAAGCTGAATCACGGGCACGCCTTTTTCGGCCATGAGAATCAGGCAGCCCTTGCGCGGCCAGTTTCGGGGGATCAGATCCAGGCTAAGTCCCGGAGGAATGAGATTTCGGTTCTGGCTGCTGCCGATGGCCGCCAAGCCGCCGCCCACGTTCACGAAACCGCGATAGAGGCGCCCGCGGGATTCCTCTTCGAAGAGGGCCATGCGTGTCACGATGGCGTCTTCGAGGTTGTCGGATTGAAGCTGACGCACCTCGTTGCGGTGCATGGCGTCCACGATCTTCTGCTTGCCCAGGGGGCTGAGCCCGCGTCCCATGTCGTCGCCGCCTCCGTGGCTGGCCGCCACAGATCGAAAGCGGAAAATACCTTCGCTCTCAAAGAGGCGTTCCATGTCGAGCCAGGTGAAGTCGGGATCGGTGGCGCCCCAGTTGGACGCACCCACGGAACAGGTGATCACCGGACGCAGGCCCATCACTTCCATGGCCGAGTAGAGCGCGATGTTCATGCCCGGGAAGGAGCCCGAAACCGCCACGGCCACCATATCGCCCTCGCGCAGGCCGGCCTGCTTGAAGAGTTCAACCACATAGGCGGCCATGTTTGGGTTGAGGGTGGTGAGCTTGGACTCCAGGTTTCCGAAAGCGTTGGTGATGAGGCTGGTTTCCGGGCCGATGAGGCCCGTGCATGAGGGGTCGTTGGCAAGATCGGTGACCGCGCCTTCAAGGTCGCAGAAGCTGCGCACCGAGGCGAAGGCCTCGTCGGCTTTTTGGGCAGCCTCAAGCTTGATGTCGTAATCACGCTGGCGTACAGGCCTACGCGTCTCTTCCAGTATCCACTGAAGGAGGATGGCCCCCGCGGCGAGGCCAAGCAGCACGGTGCGCCTGCGCCATTTAGAACGCCAGCTCAATAAGCCTCCCCCCGTAGGCCACCACAATGGCCACACGCACGATGAAAGCCGCCATGATCATGGTGCTCAGGGTTTCCAAAACGCCTTGGCGGAACATCCAGTAGGCGATGAGCCCGGGAATGATGTAGCCGATGGACTGCATCACCGCGATGTCCACGTTCGCGCCCAGGAATTCGTTGAAGACGAGCACGTAGCGCGTAAGGCCGCCGAAGAGGAAGCCCAGCAACACACAAAAAACCAAGGTGCGTCGACCGTAGAGCAGGATGGCTCGGCTCAGCAGCTTCACGCTGCCGAAGGTGAGCAGCGAGGCCAGGATGGTTCCGACGATGCGCGCGGGTTGATCCAGGTAAAGGGCGATGTAGCCCGGTACGATCAACCCGCCGGCCGCCAAACCGAGGATTTCCGAGAAGACAAGGCTCACAACGAGTCCCAAGCCGATTGCCTGATAAATCATGCCGCCCTCTCCTTCCCTTCCAAAAGCTCCATCAGCGTCACGCCCGCACCACCGATGTTCGCCAAGCCCACCACAGTGGTGTGGCCAATGCTCTCTTCCACCAGTCGCGACCAGATCGCCTCGGGACCCTTGCCGCCGAGGTCGATGATTTCATCTTTCGCCACACCCTGTCGGCGAATCATGTCGGCGAAGACGTGGGTCATCTCGCCCACGAGTACGTATCGATGTGCTTTCACCTGTCGCGCAAAAAGGGGCGCCAGGTCTTTGCTGCGGCGCATGCGATCGGCGCGAATGTTGATGAGCGCCAGGGTGCGGTCGCCTCGCTCGCCGAGAGCCAGGTGCTTCCAGAGGAAGGCCGTGGACTCGGGGTCGTTCGCCGCGAAAAGATTGATGAACTCCACCTGCACATCATCTTCTTGTATGCGCAGTGGGATGAGAGCGCCGGGATCGGGGGTTACATCGCGCATATGTTCCAGCGCGTTCTGGCGCTCGATGCCCAGCGACTCGCAAACCTGAAGTGCCAGGCTGAGATTGTCGGCCAGCTCCACGTAGGCGAAACCTTCGAGATCTTCGGGCTTTACATCCTCGGCCTTGGCCAGGTGGAAGCGGGTTTTGAAGTCGCGGGCCCTGCCTTCCATGAGAGGTAGGAAACGATACTCGGCCGTGAAGAAGTTGCTGCGCTTGGGAATGGTGCTCGATAAATTTCGCGCAACGTCTTCCAGCCGCGGACCCATGGCTTCCAGATGATCGGGCCGCACATTGGTGATCACGCCATGGGTGGCTTTCACAATTCGATGTTCGGTGGTCCACTGCAGATCGGGACGCACGGCCATGCATTCGAGCACCAGGGCGTTGGCACCCGAGTTCACGCACTGGCGGAAGATGCCGAGTTGCTCGCGGATGTTCGGGCCGCCGCGACGACTGATGGGCGCTTCACGCCCATCGGGGTAAATGATTCGCGCCGCCGAGCCCGTGGTCTTGGCGAAGACCCGGTACTCGCCGGCGCGAAGTCCTGCCGCGATGAGACGCGTTACCGAACTCTTTCCACGACTGCCGTTCACATGCACGCGCACGGGGATACGCCGGCGGTGCCAGCGATGCCGCAGCATCTCCCAAAGACCGAGCGCGGTCAGCAGCAGAAAGAGCGTGAGGATCAGCCTCATGGCGGTCCGGGGCCCTTATCTTATCAGAACCAGCTTGCGGGTCAGGCTCCGCTCGCCGGCCTGCAGGCGGTAAAAGTAGACGCCGCTGGCGAGTTCTCTGCCGGCTTCGTCACGACCATCCCAGAAAAGCGAAGCTGCACCCTCGGCGGCCTCGCCCGCGAGCAGGGTACGCACGCGCCGACCACTCACATCGAAGACGCTCATGTTCGCCGGCCCGTTCTGACCCAGGCTAAAGTGGATCCAGGATCCGGCCCGGGTCGGATTCGGCAGGGCCGGCTCCAGCGCCATGAAGCCGGGCTGGATCAAGTTCAACAGGCCCAGGTCCGTTTCCTGTCCGAAGGGATGCAGGGCGATCAGCCTATACTCCGCCCCCTCGTAGCCATGGGTATCCACGTACTCGCGGGCTCCCGCGGGCAGAGTGGCGATGAGCTCGCTGTTTCTGTACACGCGCCAACCGATCACCGGTCGATCGTCCGCCGGCGCCCATTCGAGCCTCCAGCCTTCGCTGCGGCGCCAGACCTTGCCGACCGCGAGGGTCAGCGGATCGTAGACGGGGGGCTCCGTGCTCACGCGGATGGACAGTCCCGGCGACACGGGCAAGGAGCCCTCGGTGTAGACGTTGCCGTAGCTGAGCTGAAGGCCCTTGTTCTCGTCGGGGCTTTCGAAGCCCACGGTGGCGTAGTTGCGCAGGTAGTCGGTGTTCGCCACCTGCCTGTAGTTGAAGAGCATCTCGCCGTCGCCCATGGGGCCGCTACCATGCATCGATGAGTCGAGGATCCAAACCTGGAAGGTCTGGAAGTCGTCGATCTCATTTCTGTAGTGGCGCATCTGGCTCCACTCCACGATAAAGGCACCCTTTTCGGCGACGTGCTGCACGTAGATGCCGTCGCGGAAGTCCCAGTCGGACGGAATCTCATCGCCGGGATCGACGATGAAATTGTCCCAGAAGGGGGCCACGATGGAGTGGTTGCCGTGGGAGTTGGGCATGCCCCAGTTATAGAAGTCGAAGAAGTCACTGGGGTCAAAGCTGAACCAGCCGTTGTCACTCACTCGGATCTGATCGAAATCCTGGCCGTAGTATTGGAAGGTGAAGGGCAGGTCCACGAGCAGGGTTGTCGCACCCTGGTCGGGATACCGGTCGGAGGGGAAATCCAGCTCCGTGCCCGCACCTCCGTAGCGAGGGCTAAGGGTGTGCCAGTTGTAGACGGGCACCTGTCCGGGATAATCGATGTCGGCGCTGTCATAGGCGTAGTAGCCGTATGCGTCGGGACCGACCGGAGAGCCGACGCCCATCTCGCCAACCACCAGGCCGAAGCTGGTTGTCAGGTTGTGACCCTCTACGGTTTCCAGCACCAGCGTGAAGTCCAGACCACTTCCCTTAGCCACGGTCTCGCCCACCGTGATGACGAAGGGCTCAGCCAAGTTGCTGGTGGTTTCGCCCGCGGCAATGGCACCGAAGTCGACCATGCCGTTGCCGACGCTTCCGCCGCCGGGCGTGTTCAGCTGGATGGTTCCCACGCCGCCCTCAGTACCTGCACTGCCCACATTGGACAGGTCCAGCACCAACTCCTTGGTTTCGCCGGGATCGGCCAAGCCGTCGCCGTCCACATTCACCGCCGCGACGTTTATGCGGGGCGCGCTCACGGTCAGTCCGAATCGGGCGGATCCGTCTAGGCCGGGGCCGTCGATACGGAAGGGAAGGAAGAGTCCGTCTTCCAGCCCGAAGTGCAACTCAACTTCGAAGTCATCGTCGGTCCATGCGCTGGCGCCGGGATCCAGGGCGGGCAGGCTGGCGGTATTCTGATCGATGTCCACGCCGCCGGCCTCGGCCGCGAGTGTGACATCCATAGCGCCCGTGTCGTCGCTTCCTTCGTTGCGCAGCAGGACGCCGAGGTTCAGAACCTCGCCGGGCTCGCCGGTGAGCGGATCGGTCTCAAGCGCCGAAAGCAGATCTGAGGCCTGGCCCATGGCAAAGCTCTGGCTGTAGGGAGTATAGCCGCCGGCCGTCACGGTGATCTGAACTTCGCCGTCGACGATGGGAGCCTTCAGAGGCAGGTGGAACATGCCGCCGACGTCGCTATAAGCGCAACCGAGCACCTGGCCGTTCTGCACCACGCCCAGGCGGGCGTCCTGCAGGGGGAACTCACCGGCGAGGTCCTCGACCGAGACAGTCAAGAAGTTGGTGCCGGAGTGGATGTCGTCCAGACCGTCCACCACGAGATCTTCCGGAGCCGTCTTCCAGAAGTTCAGCTCGGGGTCTCCGAGAAGGTTGTAGATGTGGAAGTAGAACTCCACCGACTCCTCGTTGCCGGTCTCGTGGAGCTCATGGGGAAAGTAGTTCATGAAGGTGAGCTTGCCGGCCATGGCGACCTGGCCAAGCGTGGTCACCCCTTCGTCGACGATGTGCTCGAAGTAAGCGATGGCCATGGCGTCATTGTAGCGCGTGTGGGACCAATGCTCTCCGTTGCCGATGAAGGCCACCGCGCCCTTGGGCTCTGTGGGGGTTCCCTGCCGAATGAAGACTTCGCCGAAGCAGGGCTCTGAGGCTTCGAAATTGCCGTTGAGGCAGACGAAGCTCATGACCACGGGCATCATGGCGCCGTTATCCACGGCGGGGATGTCGTCCACAATGAAGTGAGGTGGCTCCCAGCCTTTCACTCCGTAAGCCCAGCCGCGATAGGCGCAGATGGACACGCCTTCCTCGAAGGCCTCCGTGATGGGATAGACGCCGTTGAAGAGGGGCGGGAAGAAGACGGTGCTGGCCGGCTCGAAGCCGATGCTTTCGAGCTGCTCGCCGCACCAGGTCACCGTGGTCGAGGGGCTCGTGGATCCGTAGTTGCCCGCAACCATGAGCGAGCGCGTGAACCAGCCGGTGTCGTCCACGTAGGGGTCGCGCTCGTAGGACACGGTCTTGTTGACAAGCGTCTCCGCCTCGAGTTCGGTCTCCACCGACATGCGGCCGACGTGCAGGTCGGGCAGCCAGTCGTCTTCATCCATGAGCGCGTAGGGGTGATCGGAAACGTTCTCGCTGAAACTCCAGGCGGGTAGCACGTCGACATCGCCGAGCAAGAGGACGTACTCGGGCGGAGCGTCCCAGCTGTTGTAGGCGTTGCGAAGCCAGGCCTGGATGGCCGTATTCTCGAGGCCGGTTTCGGAGGTGGTCGCCAGGACCACGTTGAAACCCTTGAAGCGCTTCCACTCAACGAGGGGCTGCGCGGCGGCGGCGTACTGGGGTGCGGTGATGATCACATAGCTACCGTTGCCGCCGGCTGAGCCACTGCGGGGAGCCGTCTCGTCGATGCCCGAAACCAGCGCGCTGAACACGCGGTCGAAGTCGCGGGAATAGGACGGAGCCTGGCGATTCCAGCTGCCGTCGTGATGGATGGCTAGCTCAAGCTCGCCGGTCGCGGGATTGTCCACCCGCACTGAGTAGACTGGGCGTCCTCTCAGATTTCCCAGGAACTTCGCCTCGGCAAGATCGGCCTGGCCGCTGAGCAGCTCGAGGCTAACCTCGCCTGCATCGGCGGGTAGCAAGACGAGGCGATGTAAAGCCCCGCCGGGCTCGACAGCCTCGTCGATTTCAAAAGAGAGAATGGAATGGTCCGCGAGAACTTCCTCACGTACCGGAACCGACATCTTTGAGAACGCCTGCTGATCGATCTCAGCGGCAATGGCCCCCAAGGCCACTGCCGCGAGGAGACCGGTTCCGAGAGCAAGCGCGTATAGAGCGCGCCTCATTTTATTAGGATCATCCGCCTTGCTTGTTTGGAGCCCAAAGCATCCATCTCGTAGAAGTAAACGCCGCTACTAAGCGGGCTGCCGTTCTTGTCCCTACCGTCCCAGCTCATCTCGTGGCGTCCGGCTGAAACCAGGCCCAAGTCCAACAGATCCACTGTTCTACCAGTAACGTCGTAGATTCTCAAGGTAGTAAATCCGGGCTCGTCAAGCTCGTAGAAGATCCGCGTGCTGGGATTGAAGGGGTTGGGCGCGTTACCTAAAAGCCGGGCTGCAATGACGGGCAGATCCGGTGCGTCCACCGCACATCCCACTGTTCCATAGCCCACCAACTCGCCGCAGGCGCTGTGCGCGGGGGCGCAGGGGCTATCTTCCTCAATGCTGAATTCCAAGCCCTCGACTCCGCAGAAGAGCGGATCCAGGGAGACGTTGTTTCCACCGTCGGTGCCGCAGAGGCCGTTGCCGCCATCGTTGTTCCAGATATCGGAGCAGCTGATGGTCGGATTGG
Source organism: uncultured bacterium (assembly GCA_964440095.1). Taxonomy (GTDB): domain Bacteria; phylum Krumholzibacteriota; class Krumholzibacteriia; order JACNKJ01; family JACNKJ01; genus JACNKJ01. The sequence goes on from CAYTPZ010000019.1 coordinate 14,561, forward strand.
CACCGAGGCAGTATAAACCCATTCCCACCAAGGAGTTGCTCACGATGCACTTCTCCAGAATCACGTCAGCGCCGAACTGGAAGGAGATACCGCCGCCCGATCCGTTGGGGCCCGTGGAATTGGAGTCGAAGGTGCAGTTTCTCACGGTGGGGAAGGGGTTGAATGAGAAGTCGGCCCCGCCGCCTTCTCCGTAGGTGGCCGTGACCACATTATTGGTGACCAGGCAGTTCTCAATGAGGGGATTGGACTCATTCGTGTGAATGCCAGCTCCGGCCAAGCCGGGACTCGGGAGGTTGTTACCCGTTATAACACAGTTGGTTAGCGATCCCCCGGCCTGGTCCAGGAATGCAATTCCCGAGCCGTAGCCCAGGGCCACGTTCCCCTCGATATGACAGTCGCTGATGGTGGGACTGGCGTTTATAACCGCGATTCCGCCGCCGCTGCCGTAGTCGAAGTTGATGATGTTGTTGAACAGGTCGCATCCACTGATGACAGGGTTGCTGTTCTGGCGAATGAACATTCCCGCGCCGCTGGGCGCTTGGTTTCCGTGGAATTCACAGTCCGTGACCACGGGATTGCAGTTCTCTTCGATGGACAGTCCGCCGCCCTGCTTGGCCACGTTGTTCTCGAAGTAGACTCGCGTGATAATGGGCGAGGCTGCATTGATACAAATGATGCCGCCGTCCAGATTCGCGGTGATGTTCACGTCGGCGATCTCCACCGTGTCGTCCACCTGGCGAAGCAGGATACCGGCCCCGTAAACTTCTGCAAATGCATCGATTACGGTTAGATTTTCAATCCTGCAATTATCCACCAGCTCCACGAAGATGCCGCGGCCCAGGCCGGCCACGTCGATGATGGTGTCGTCCACGCCGGCTCCGCGCAGGGTCACGCCGGACTTCATGATGACGCAGGCCGGGGTCGAGCCCTCGCCTTCGGTGGGGTGGGTGCAATCGCCGTAGGTGCCGGGGGCCACCAGAACGGTGTCTCCGGCGGGGCAGGCCTGCACCGCGTCGTGAATGAGGGCGTAATCGCCCGGAACATGAATGATGCCACCCAAAGCGCTTCCGGCCAGTAGCAGCGCCAGAGCGGCGAGCCCGAGATTCTTCTTCATTCCAGGATCTCCCTTAGATTGTTCTAAATCACATGATGGGGACAAGGAAAGCCCGCTGATTTTAACACATTGCAGATTTAAAGGGGTGGAAAAAGCGAGGGAGATATGTTCCCGATTCTACGCTGATTCATGCTATAATTGAGGCTGAATTTTTTACATCATTGACATGTCAAAAGCCAGAAATAGTCGGAGGATAACATGTCCAGGATACTCGGGCCTATCCTGCTGACACTTTTAGTAGTCAGTAGCGCCTTTGCCATCAATACCGACACTATCTCCCTGACAAATGTTCAAAGCGACGAAGTTCAGATGACCCTCGTGGAAAGCAATGAGGATGGCCTGCGCCTTTCCTTCACGCTCCCCGAGCTGACTCGTGAAGAGATCGCCGTTGAGAACAAGGCTTATCAGCTCCTCAACTTTGAGGGCGCGAATTTCGACGGTGAGGACGGACATCCCGCCATCCCGATCTTCACGAAGCTGATCGCCGTTCCCGAAGGCGTCTCCGTGAGCGCACGCATCGTGAACAGTCAGAGTGAAACCTTGAACGGTTACCGCATCCTACCCAACCAGCCGGATGAGGCCGACCGTTTCCACATGGACGCGGATTACTATTCCGGCGCCATGCCTAGCCTGACAAGGCCCGCCCTTGAAATAGGCGATGTCGGTATCATGGCCGGCCTGCGCGTGGTTCCCATTACCATTCGCCCGGTGGAATTCGATCCTGCGAGTGGCGAAGTCCTGGTGACTTCCAGCATGGAAATCTCCATCGACTATGCCGGTGTCGAGAGGCAGAGCGACAGAAGCTTCATCCCCGAGTCATTCGCCAAGCTCTATGCCGAAAATGTGATCAACGCCGATCGCGTTCTCGATGACATGACCGTGGGCCCCGGCACCTATCTTATGATCTACACCACCGGATCTGGCATCAGCACTCGTGTTGAGCCCCTCCTTGAGTGGCGCCGCCGCCAGGGCTACAACGTCATTGCAGTGAGTACTTCCGGAGCGGGCGGCAACAGCACTACGGCCATCAAGAACTACATCCAGAACATCTACAACACCGTCGACCCGCCCCTGGAATACGTGACCCTCGTGGGCGACGCCAGCGGCACCTACGGCCTAGCCACCTATACCGAGAACATTTCCGGTTACAACGGACGCGGTGACCACTACTACACCATGCTTGAGGGTGGAGACATCCTTCCCGACGTGCACATCGGTCGCCTGTCCATTGGCGGAACCAGCGACATGGACAACATCGTCGATAAAACGTTGGGCTATGAGCAGACGCCGCCCCTCAGTGACTCTGGCTGGTTCAAGCGAGCCTGTGTTGTGGGCGATCAGAGTTCCTCGGGCATCACGACCATTTTCGTGAGCCAGTGGGCCAAGCACCTTCTTATTGAAGAAGGCTGGACCCAGGTCGATACCATCTGGGGCGGCAACTTCGCTTCCGCCATGGTCACGAGCATGAACCAAGGAATGACCTGGTTCAGCTATCGAGGCTATTACGGCAACAGCGGCTACACCTCGGGTCACGCCGCGGCACAGACCAATGGTCTGGAACTCCCCTATGTGGTGGACATCACCTGCGGTACGGGAAGCTTCGACAGTGGTACTTCCATGAACGAGGCTTTCCTGCGTGCACCCAACGGCGGCGGCATCGGTTCGGTGGCCACAGCGACCTTGGGTACCCATACCCGCTACAACAACGCCGTCTTCAACGGCATCCTCAATACCTACTTGAAGTCCGGTGATTACCACATGGGCACCTCGCTGACCGGCGGCAAGCTCAGCATGTACACGAACTACTATCTGTCTTCGGCGGGCACCACCGAAGTGTGGATGGTTTGGAACAACCTCATGGGTGATCCGGCTGTGGATCTCTGGACCGCCTATCCGCAAGACCTGGACGTGAGCTATCCGAGTAGCCTTCACATCGGTGGAAACACGGTTCCTGTAATTGTGACGAGTGGAGGGCAGCCCGTAGAGGGCGCGCGCGTCTCCATCTACAAGAGCGGCGACGTTTCGTCTTACGCCTACACCGATCAGTTCGGCGAGGCTCTGGTTCCCATGGACGCGAGCAGCCAGGGTACGCTCTACGTCACCGTGACGGGCCACAACCTTTACGCCCACCAGGGCAATCTCTCGCTCGCGAGCCAGAGCACCTTCCTCTCCCTCAACGGAACCACCATTGATGGAGACGGACTGGTGAATCCCGGCGAGACCGTGCAGTTGGGCACCCGCCTCTACAACTTCGGCAGTTCCTCGGCGAGCAATGTGACGGGAGTTCTCACGGAGAACGATCCCTACGTCACCGTGACCGACGGTAACGACACTTATGGAACCATCGCCAGCGGAACGAGCGCTTGGGGCAGTGGCGGCTACACGATCACGGTGAGCCCCGCCGCGCCGAGCGATCACGTGGCGGTCTTTGAGCTGGTGGCCGTTTCCGGCCCCTTCAGCTGGACATCCATGGTGGAGCTGACCATCAGCAGCGGCGACTTCGCCGTCACGAACTTCACCTTCTCGGGGGCTGGCGGTGACCTGGATCCCGGCGACAGCGGCAACCTGGTGTTAACCATCCAGAATACGGGCAACATCTCGACGGGCGCCATCACGGCGACCCTGAGTTCGGGCAGCGGCTGGATCAGCATCGCCGATCCGAACGGAAGCTACTCGGGCGTGGGCGTCGGCGGATCGGCGAACAACTCCGGCAATCCCTTTGGTATCGCCATCACCAGCGACTGCTTCGAGGGATACCTGGCCAACTTCTCGTTGTTGCTCGAGTACGACGGCGGCGTGGAGGAAGTGGTCGAGTACCAGATTCCCGTGGGCTCGGTCAGCAGCGACGATCCCGTGGGTCCGGATAACTACGGCTATTACGCCTTCGACAACACGGACACCAGCTATCCCTATGCGCCGGTCTATGACTGGGTGGAGATCGATCCCAACTACGGTGGACCGGGCACAGACACCGGGCTCTACGACTACGGTTGGGAGCAGGATGACGTGCGCCAGTACGACCTGCCCTTCGACTTCCAGTACTATGGCGACACCTACGATCGCATCAGCATCTGCTCCAACGGTTGGTTCTCCTTCGGCGAATTCGACGTTCCTTTCTACAGGAACTGGTCCTTGCCTTCGCCGGGAACGCCTCCCAACGTGGTCGCGGTCTATTGGGACAACCTGGACATGTCCAGCTCCAACAAGGTCTACCACTGGCACGATACCGTGCAGGATCGGTACATCATCGAGTGGAGCCGCATGAAGAACGACTACAGCAACGCCACGGAAACCGTGCAGGTGATTCTGTATGATCCCGCCGCCTACCCGACCTCTTCGGGCGATGGCGAGATCCTTATGCAGTACATGACCGTGAACCAGACCGATAGTCGTGACGGTTACGGAACGGTGGGTATTCAGAACAAGCTGGCCACTGACGCCCTGCTTTACACTTACTGGAACCAGTATGCGCCGGGTGCCGCGTCGCTTTCTTCCGGGCGCGCCATTCGTTTCGTGCCTGTTGAAGCGACCATCACGGGTACTCTGAGCGGTATGGTCACCAACGAATCCGCGGGCGGAACGCCGGCCGAGGGCGTGCACATCAAATTGGTGGAGACGGGTCAGGTTTTGGTCTCCGGTTCCGACGGCAGTTTCTTCGGTCCCGTTCCCGTTGGCGAGTACACCATCGTTGCCGAGCATGTGAGCTTCGAGCCCGACACGCTCTACAACGTGATGATCTCCGAGGGTCTTACCTACGAGCACGATTTCTCGCTTGTGGACATCGGCGGTCCGAGCATCACGAACACCACCGTACATCCTTTCACCAACGATACAGGTGGCCCCTACACCATCGAAACGACGGTCTTTGACTATTCGCCCATGGTGACTCTGGATCTGAAGTACATCATCATGGGTTCCAGTTCGGGAACAGTGCCGCTTACTCTGATCGACGCGGAAAGCAATCTCTACGAGGCTGACATTCCCGGACAGCCACTGGGCTCCTACGTGATCTATTGGATCAAGGCGGAGGACATGGCGGGCAACCAGTCTACCGATCCCGTGAACGCCCCCAGCAACAACTACGGATTCTGGGTTGCCGAAGTTGAGGAGATCTTCTTCGACGACATGGAAACTGCCGGTGGCTGGACCGTGGGCGATCCCGCGGACGACGCCACGACCGGTATCTGGGAACGCACCGATCCTGTCGGAATCACCGACGATCAGAGTCGCTACTCCCAGCCCGAAGACGATCACACTACGGCTCCGGGCGTGTACTGCTACTTCACCGATGGTCGTGGTGGCAGCGTGGGTGACTATGACGTGGACAACGGACAGACCACGCTTTACAGCCCGGTCTTCGATCTCCATGAATCTTCCGGCGTTTCGGTGAATTACTATCGCTGGTACATCAACGATTCGGGTAACGCGCCCGGAACCGACTTCTGGCGCGTTCAGGTGACGGATGACGGATCCAACTGGGAAACGCTCGAGTACACAAGCGACAGCAGTCACCTGTGGATTCACAAGAACTTTGAACTCACCGGCGTGATCGATATGACCAGCACTGTACAGTTCCGCTTCATCGCCTCGGACGAGGGCGACGGCAGTATCGTGGAATGTGGCCTGGATGACTTCCAGATCCTCGGCTACACGGTGCCTGAAGTCACTGACGTGGATGAGGGCATCCCGGCGCGCGCCATGCTTCTGCAGAACGTGCCGAATCCCTTCAACCCGAAGACCGACATTCGCTTCGCCCTGCCCCAGGGCCAGGACGTGAGCCTAAAGGTCTACGACGTGAAGGGCCGGCAGGTTGTGACCCTGCAGGACGGACGCATGGAGGCGGGCTATCACACCATCAGCTGGAGCGGCACCGACGACACCGGTCGCCAGATGAGTTCCGGCGTTTACTTCTACGTTCTCCAGGGTGAGGACCTGAAGCTGATGGAGAAAATGGTTCTGCTCAAATAAGTGGCTGGGGAGGAATGAAACCCTCCCCTCCTTCCGCTTCGAAGTCAGTCGGGGAGGGTTTCATCCCTCCCCGTTTTCTATTTGGGCAGGATTCCTTCTTTTCTAAAGCGAAGCGGTTTACTGAGCGCAACCTGTGAGGCGGGCCAGTGGTGCTATTCTGAGTAATCGCTTACCGCGCCGAGCGGTAGCGCTCAGGAAGACCGTTTCGCGCCCTTGACCCGAGAAGAATTTGTGGCGATAGTGACGCATCCTGGACGCCTATTCGTGGCGGAAGGCTTTCTTGTTCCCGCTGGAGAATCCATGAAACGATCAGTAAGCATCATCATCGGCCTCTTCGTACTCGTCTCCCTCCTTGCTTGTTCGCAAGACAAGATCGAGGAATTCCGCGTCACCCAGGAGCAGAAAGCCCAGGGCTTCGTTCCCGATCCGCTGGCCTTCGATGTGGAAGTCACTCTGGCGCGTTCGGTGAGCAAGAAGACAGGTAATCCCATTGGTGTGGGCGAGCACTTCGGTATTGATGAGGGGTCCAAGGTTCGCGCATTCGTGGAAGCGAAAAACCTGAACCCGGATCGCGTGCACAGTTTCCACTTGGTCTGGCTCAAGCCCGGCGACCTGAAAGAGTCATTCCGCAAGTATGCCGAAGTGAGTCTGGAAGAAGTGGAAGGTGGTTGGAAGAAGCAGATTCTTTGGAAGAAGGCCGAAGACCTGACCCACTTCAAAGAGGAGATTCAGGAAGGCGAGGAGCCGGGCGTGCTTATGTCCACTGTCATGAGTGTGAAGCCCGAGAAACTGCGCGATCAAGGTCTCTATACTTTCCGCGTGTACTACAACCGCGAATTCCTTACCGAAAAGACATTCGAGCTGGTGGGCCAGGAAATCGTCTTCGACGGTCCCGGAGACGGCCCCTTCCTCATGATCAAAAAGGCCAAACTCTCCGCTGAAGTTCGTTTGACCGGGCTCGATGTGAACAAGGAATACGCGGCCGAACTTGCCTGGCACAAGCCCGGCGGCAAGAAGCTCTTCAGCAAGGAACTCAGTATTGTTGCCTCCGCCGACAGTAGCGCAACACTCGAGGCGAGTCTCAACATCTCGAAGAAGAAGAAACGCAAGGCTGGCCAGTACGAGTTGAAGGTCTACCTGGAAAACTCGCTTGTTGCGCGCGAAAAGTTTGAACTGGTTAAACCATAGAAGCAACAGCAGCCGGCGAATTATGAAACGGACACTATTAATGGCCCGTTACGGCGGGAGGAGTTCTTGCCGACGATGTGATGGATTGGGTTAACGGGGGTATCTAGGCCTACAAGAAAAGGGGCTTTATTATTCCTTGAAGTAGCGTCGCGCGGCCCGCACAAGAAGCTCGGCACCGATGGGCAGTGCGTCCTCGTCGATATCGAACTCGGGATGATGATGCGGCGCGGTAATGCCCTTGGCCTCGCTGCCGCATCCCACGAACACGTAGCAGCCGGGAACGCGCACCATCATGTCGCTCATGTCCTCGCTGCCCATGGTCATTTCTTCGATCACGTTTTCCGCGCCGACCAAGTCAACGGCTACCTCGCGAACCATGTTCGTCATGGCCTCTTCGTTAACCGTGGGCACGTTCACCCGGCGATAGTCCAAATAGTACTCGCAGCCGAATGCCGCGCAAACGCCGGCGATGATTTTTTCCAGTCGCCCAGGAATGTCTTCCCAGAGTTGCTTATCCAGGGTGCGAACCGTGCCCGAAAGCTTGGCCTCGCCGGCGATGATGTTGAAGGCCGTGCCCGCATGGAACTCGCCCACGGTGACCACGGCCGGCAGCAGAGGATCCGTCTGCCGTGAAACCACGGCCTGCAGGGCCGTTACCAGATGGGCGGCACAGTGCAAAGGATCGATGGTGCCGTGGGGCGCGGCGGCGTGGCCGCCCTTTCCCCTCACTGTCAGATAGAACTCGTCGGCGCTGGCCATGAGCGCCCCGGATTTCACGGCGATGGTTCCCGTGGGCAGGCTGGCCCAGTAGTGCATGGCAAGGGTGTTGTCCACCGTGGGGTTTTCCAGCACGCCATCTTTGATCATGGCGGGAGCCCCGCCAAGACCTTCTTCGGCAGGCTGGAAGATGGCCTTCACGTTTCCCGCAGGCGCTTCTCGCCGAAGTGCGCTCATGGCCGCCAGCAAGGTGGCCGTGTGGCCGTCGTGTCCGCAGGCATGCATGACGCCGGCATTTTCCGAGCCGTATTCACGCCCTTCGGCTTCCTGCACGGGCAGGGCGTCCATATCTGCGCGAATACCGAGGGTTTTCGAAGCCTTGGGGTTTCTGAGCAAGCCCACCACGCCGGTTTTTCCAACACCCGTCTGAACTTCCAGACCCAGGTCCGTCAGATACCTGGCCACCACTCCGGCTGTGCGAACTTCCTCGAAACCCAGTTCCGGATGACGATGGATGTCCCTCCGCAGGCGAACCAGATCCTCGCGCTCTTTAGAATTGAGATGGTTGCTCATGGCGCCGATCCAATGAACTCTACGTTTACGGCTTCGGGGATCAAGCCTTCGCGATGAGCGCGATCCAGGAAGAGTTTGATGGATTCGCGACCGCGTTCGCCGTAGTCCAGGGTAAGCTCGTTCACGTACATGCCGACGAAGCGGTCGGCCAGATCCATGTCGAGCCCGCGCCCGAATTCAAGGGCATAGGCCACGGCCTCTTCGCGATGCTCCAAGGCAAAGGCGATACTTTCCTTGAGAATGCGGCCCATCTCTTCCATGCGCTCTTTCCCAATATCCCGGCGGATGGCGTTGCCTCCGAGAGGAAGCGGCAGTCCACCCGTTTCCCCGCCCCACCAGATGCCCAGGTCCAGCAGCAATTCCAACCCTTCGCTGGCATAGGTGAGCTGCCCCTCGTGGATGATCAGGCCAGCATCGAATTCACCGGCGGCCACGCGCCCCGTGATTTCGTCGAAGGTCACCACTTCGTAGTCGAATTCGCCGATGGCCATGCGCAAGGCGAGAAAGGCGCTGGTTAGCGTGCCCGGCACGGCGATCTTCTTCGTCTTAACCTCTTCGAGGCTGAGCCCGGGTCTGGCAACGAGCATGGGACCATAACCGTCGCCCATGGACGCGCCGCAGGCCAGCAATGCGTAGTGTTCGTGCAAATGCGCGTAGGCGTGAATGGACACCGCCGAAATGTGCAGTTCCTGTTTCAGGCAACGACGATTCAGGGATTCTATGTCCTGCAATGTGTGCTGGAAATCGTAGGGGCCGCTGTCCACAAATCCTTTGGCCAGGCCGTAGAACATGAACGCGTCATCAGGATCGGGACTGTGGGCGAGCAGGATTTTCATCTTTTCCATCTTTCCTCCGACGGGGTTGAGCCGTGCATCCTAAGCCAAGGCCCTTCGCGCATCAAGTAGGGGGCTTCCCCTCGGCCCCTCTTTCTGCTATTTCTCGTCACGATAGAAAAACGCAGGAGGATGAGAATGCCCGACCCTGATCTCGTGTTTGTCTGCGAGCTCCAGGACATACCCGGAGGCGAAGCACGCGCTTTCGATGTGGAGGGCTATAACTTGGCCATTTTCAACACGGGCGACGAGCTTTATGCCCTTGAAAACCCCTGTCCCCATATGGGGGCAGCACTGGCCGAGGGAGAAATGATAGGCGGCAGCGTCTGTTGCCATGAGCACGGTTGGATGATCGACCTGCTCAGCGGCGAAGCCCTGGAGAGGGACTGGGCGCAGGTGGCTACCTATCCCGTGGAAGTTCAGGACGGGAAGGTCTACGTGCAACTGGGGTGAATTATGAAGATTCGCGACTCCCAGGATGCGACATTGAAACCTTCGTCAGCCGCGACCGCGAAGGCGGCTCCGCGGAAAAGGAGTGTCCATGGCCAAAGTAGGAGTGGTGCTATCGGGCTGCGGAGTTTTCGATGGAGCTGAGATTCACGAATCGGTGATCACGCTTCTTGCTCTCGACCGAGCTGGCGCGGAGGTCGTCATGGCCGCCCCCGACGTGGAGCTGGACGTGGTGGATCATCTTCGCGGCGAACCCACAGGCGAGAAGCGAAATGTGCTCGTGGAATCTGCGCGGATTGCCCGCGGGGAAATCGTCGCGCTTGGTCAGCTTGCGGCGGCGGATATTGACGCGGTCATTTTCCCCGGCGGATTCGGTGCGGCCAAGAACCTTTGCGATTTCGCCAGCAAGGGCGGCGAGGCTACAGCCAACGAAGAAGTGGCGACCCTTTTGCGCGACATGCATGCGGCGGGTAACCCTATCGCCGCGGTTTGCATTGCGCCGGCCATGGTGGCTGCGGCAATTGGTAAAGACTTGAGCCCACAATTGACTATCGGCAACGACGAGGCCGCGGCCGGCGGCATCGAGGCCTTGGGTGGCCGGCACGTGAACTGCCCTGTGAAGGAATTCGTGCTGGACGAGGAAAATCGCATCGTCTCCACACCAGCCTACATGCTGGGCCAGAATATCAGCGAAGTGGCCGAGGGTATCGAGAAGGCCGTGGCCGCCCTGCTCAACATGGTGGAGGCCTAGTGTGTCCGTTTTCGATCCCGCCCTGGCTGAATATCTCGGCCATCTCGGTCGTCGCGGCGAGGATCCCTTGCTCGAGGAAATGCTGAACTACGGACACGAACGGAACTTTCCCCTCATCGGCCCCGAAGTGGGGCGCTTCCTCTATCAGCTTACGCTGCTCATGGGCGCCAAGCGCATCTTCGAAATGGGATCGGGTTTTGGCTATTCCGCCCTGTGGTTCGCCCGCGCCTTGCCCGAAGATGGAGAAATCTACCTCACCGACAGTGAAACAGAAAACATGACCAAGGCCCGCCAATTTCTGACACGCGATGGCCAGGACCAAAAGGCCATTTTTCTCACGGGTTATGCACAGGATCTCCTTCAAACAGCGCCGGGGCTTTTCGATATTCTCTTTTGCGACATCGACAAGGAGCAATACCCCGAGGTTCTCGACCTGGCGCGAGATCGTCTGCGCGTAGGCGGGGCACTGGTAATCGACAACCTGATCTGGGGCGGCGATGTGGCCGATCTCGAAAACGACGAACTCTCGACGCGCGGTATCCGCGCCTTCACCGACCGCATGTGGGCCCGCCGCGATTTTGCGTGCAGCCTCTTGCCGATCCGCGACGGAGTGGGTCTCTGTGTGAGGTTGAAATGAACTGGAAAGAAGCTATAGGGGAATTGATGGCGGGCAACCGCCGCTATGCGGCGGGCGAACTCAGCCATCCGAATACGTCACTCGCAAGGCGTGCCGAACTTCGGGAAGGGCAAACCCCCTTCGCGGTAATCCTGGGATGCTCCGATTCGCGCGTGCCGCCGGAAATACTCTTTGACCGCGGGCAGGGCGATCTCTTCGTGATTCGCGTGGCTGGAAACGTGATCGACGACATCGTGCTCGGCAGCATCGAATATGCGGCTCTATATCTTGCCACGCCCTTGGTGTTAGTGCTGGGTCACTCTGCCTGCGGTGCGGTGGCCGCCGCTCGGTCAGGCGGCGAGTTGGAGGGACACATTCCCTTTATCGCCGAGGCCCTGCGACCCGCGGTAGTCAACGCGGGCAATGCACCCCACGCCGCGGAAATATCCAATGCCCGCTATGTCGCGGAACAGTTGGAAAATAGCGGAAAGGGTTTCGCGGAATTGGCAGCAAAAGGAAGTTTGAAGATTCTCCCCGCCTTCTTCAACCTGGAAAACGGACTCGTGGAGATACTCGACTAAGGAGGACGATTATGCTGAATATAATGCTCTGTCTTTTTGCTCTTCTTTTCTTCGCTACGGGCCTGGCCGCCGACACGGTTATTCTCAAGACAGGAAAGTGCCTGGAGGGGAAAATCGTTTCAGAGAACGCCGATTCGTTGGTTATCAAAGTGAAGAATATCCAGAACCACCATCAATTGGTTTTCGAGGAACTAACCCTGGCGCGCGAGGATGTCGCCTCGTTGCGTTATGGAAATTTCGGTAGTGAGGTGAACGATCTGACCCTTCTACATGATCCCGACTACAACTCGATCATGTTCTGCCCGACGCCCGCCACGATCCCCAAGGGCGACTTCTACTTTCGCGATTTCGAACTCTATTTCCTCAACTTCGGCTGGGGGGCCGGCGAGTCGACCTCACTTAGCTTCATGACGCACTTTCCCATAGTCAGCGTCATGTCTTTCGGCTCCATCGGAATCAAACACAGTCTTCTCGATCGCGAAACGGCCCCCCTGGGGCTGGCCCTCGCAGGCAGCTACACCTTTTTCACCGGAGACCTGACCAAAAGCCTACTGACCGGTTCACTCATCCTGGGATTAGGAGACAAGGATCGAAGCCTGAATCTGCTGGTCAACCAGAGCTATCAAAAAGACGGTGATCCCTTCACGACCTTCGTGCTCGGCGGAGACATCCGTATTGGCCGACGCACGAAATTCCTCGCTGAGTATATGAATTCCACGAATTTTCTCTTTGGTGAGGATGATTTCAACGGATTTCTCAATCTAGGCGTACGCTTTTTCGGCAAGGATTGGTCCTTCTCTTTCACGGGAGTCCGGCCGATGGAAAGCATGGACAGCTTCATGTTCTTGCCCATGTTTCAGTTTTCTATCCATCGCTGATTGAAAATGGGGCGCCGATCGGCGCCCCATACTAAAACTCTCGTCTCAGTTTACAGATCAGGGCCTAGTAGGCGCACTTGATCTCGCTCCATCTGATGTTGCCGGTGGGAGTGGAGATATCGCCGTAGAGGCGAGCCATTCAGTAGGCCTAATAGCTAGGGCCTTCCCGGTAGCCGTTGGTGTCGTAGAACCAGTCGTGCGGGACCACGCTGCCAGCGGTGGCCAGGGCAGGCATAACGGCGATCATGAGTAATCCTAAATTTTCTCCCTGTGGTCGCTCATAAAGTGCTTGCGAGTCAGCAACTTGCGGCTATTCTCGGAATAAGCGTGAAAGGATCATCATGGCCGACCTCAGCCTTGAACTCTTCGGAATCCCCTTTGCTAATCCTCTTTGGCCCGCCGCAGGACCCAATGTGCGCGACGGCGAAATGGTGCGGCGCCAGGTGGATGGCGGCGCCGCCGGCGCTGTTTGCAAGACCATCAGCTCGGTGGCCGCGCCGGTGCCTAAGTATCACATGATGAACCTGGCCAAAAATCGCCGCGGAGGCATGCTCAACAGCGAGCTCTGGAGCGAACTTCCACCCGAGGAATGGTTCGAACGCGAATACGCCGAGGCCTTGAAGGCCGATGCGCCCATCATCGCGTCCCTAGGATACGGCGCTGAAGAGGTGGTGCGTCTTGGTAGGCTCGCCGCCGAGGCCGGTGTGCATGCGCTGGAGGTGACGGTTCACTACGCCAAGGAGGAGCCCTGGCAGGTGATGGCCGCACTTCGCGACGCCGTGGATCTTCCGCTCATCGCCAAGATCAGTCCCCATGATCCGGCCACGGTGGTTGAGGCTGCGATCAAGATGGAGCCCTACGTTGACGCCATCGCCGCGGTGAACAGTTTGGGTCCGGCACTGCGCATCGACATCGAGACGGGGGGGCGCATCATGGGCACCGAGCTGGGCTTCGGCTGGCTCAGCGGTCCGCCCATCAAACCCGTGGCGTTGCGCATCGTTTTCGATCTGGCGCGGCACTTGAAGGTGCCCATCATCGGAGTGGGCGGTATTCGGACCGGTCGCGACGTGATCGAGTTCATGATGGCCGGCGCCAGCGCAGTACAGATCTGCACTCAGAACATTTACGAGGGGCCGCCCATGTGGGCGCGGCTCATCAAAGAGATGAACGCGTGGTTGGATGCGAAAAATTACGCTACCGCCCGCGAACTAACAGGCGCCTACATTCGCAACCTTGCGGCCGACGATGTTGGCTTGCAAGAGGGAGTGGGTACGGTGGGACGCGTGCATTTCGAAGGCCCGCCGCCGACGGTCATTCCCGAGAAGTGCACCCTTTGCGATCTATGCGTGAAGAGTTGTGAGTACGACGCCTTGCGTATCAACAAGGAAGAAGATCCCGATGCGGTGATCGTGGACGGCGACCGCTGTTTCGTCTGCGGACTTTGCGTGACGGTTTGCCCAACGGAAGCATTGGTCATCGACCTAGACATGAAGTTGGGGCCGTATGGTCCGGTGAGACCTTAGAGAGCTGTTAGCCAGGGAATGAACGGGAAGAGTCGATGTGAGAACACTGATAAAAAATGCGAAGCTCATCGCCACCCTCGACGCCGATAGTTGCCGCGTGGAAGGGGGTTCACTGCTTGTAGAAGATGGTCGCATTCACAGTGTGCTGGAATCGGGAGATCTCCCCAAGGCCGATCAAGTTGTCGACGCCACGGGGAAGTTGCTGACACCCGGTCTCGTGAACACCCATCACCACTTCTACCAAACCCTCACGCGCAATCTTCCCGGGGGTCAAGACGAAAAGCTGTTCGCATGGCTGAAGTATCACTATCCCATCTGGCGAGGTTTGGACGAAGAGATGGTGGCCTTGTCCACCCGAACGGCACTGGCCGAATTGCTTCTTTCGGGATGCACCTTCAGCAGCGATCATCATTACGTGTTTCCGCAAAACGCAGCTCCTGACCTTATTGATCGACAAATCGAAGTGGCACGTGAATTGGGAATTCGTTTTCAGCCCACACGAGGCTCCATGAGTTTGGGTGAAAGCGCGGCCGGGCTGCCGCCGGATGACCTCTGCCAGAGCGAGGTTGATATTCTGGAAGACAGCCGCCGCTTGCTGAAGCACTATCACGATGACAGCGAAGAGGCCATGATCCGAGTGGATCTTGCCCCCTGCTCTCCCTTCTCCGTAACCGACAAGGCCATGGTGGAAACGGCGGCCCTGGCTCGCGAGGTCGGCTGCCGCCTGCACACACATCTGGCCGAGACCCTTGACGAAGAAGCCTTCTGCCTTCGCGAAACAGGCAAACGACCCTTTGAACTCATGAAGTCTTTGGACTGGACCGGCGCAGATGTTTGGTTCGCCCACGCCGTACATCTGTCCGACGATGAAGTTTCGGCCATGGCAGACAGCGGTACTGGCATGAGCCATTGCCCAGGCAGCAACATGCGACTGGGTAGCGGCACGGCGCGCATTCGCGAGCTGATCGATGCAGGCGCGCCGGTGAGTTTGGCGGTGGACGGCAGTGCATCCAACGATACGAATCATCTGTTGGTAGAAGCGCGGCTCATGTTGTTGCTCGCGAGAACGCGATCGAAGAAGCACTGGCTCAGTGCCGAAGAAGTTTGGCGTGTGGCCACTTTGGGTGGTGCGCAGGTTCTGGGCCGAAACGCTCTGGGTACGCTTGAGGTCGGGTCCCTCGCCGATCTCGTACTCTGGAATCTGGATGGACTCTACCTGGCCGGCGCCCAAAGTGATCCCTTGGCGGCTTTGCTCTTTTCCGCACCTGCGCCTCGGGCCCATGCCGTGATGGTCGGCGGTAACTGGGTTGTGCAAGACGGGAAAATTCCCGGCTTCGATGAAGCGACTCACGCAAAGATTCACAACCAGGCGGCGACGAAGCTACTGGACAGGCATCGCAAGGAGTGCGCATGAAGGGCATCGACATCACGCTAAACGGTCGACATCTAAGTATCGATACCGATTCCGATCGAAGCCTCTTGGATATCCTGCGTGAAGCGGGCTGTGTTTCGGTTAAATTCTCGGACGAGCATGGTCAGGGCGGTGCCGACCTGATTCTGCTCGATGGTCATCCCGTCAGTGCGGTCACCCTACGTGCGCGCGACGCCGATGGTCGCGGTATCGAAACCCTCGAAGGCCTTCGGGATCGTCCAGACATGCAGAAGCTCATGGATATTTTCCTTCGGGAAGGTGCGGTGCAGTGCGGCTACTGCACGCCGGGCATGTTGATTGCCCTGGAGGGTCTTCGCAGGCGCCATCCAAAGCCTAGCGTTGACGAGATAAGCCAGGCCATGGCTCCCGTGCTATGTCGCTGCACGGGCTATATCAAAACACTGCGCGCCGCTCGAGTGTTCTTCGGCCTGGAGACCCCTCGCAAGGCCGAGGCTAATCATAAACACCGCGTGCTCGGGCATGACACACTTCGTGTTGATGGAAAATCATTGGTAGAAGGGCGGCCGGTATTTACTGAAGACCGCAGCATGGACAAGCTCGCCTACTTGAAGATTTTGAAAAGCCCTCTGCCCCATGCGCGCATTCATGAAATCGACACGGTGAAGGCTCGTGCCCTGAAGGGCGTGATCGACGTGGTCACCTGGAAAGACGTTCCTCGTCGCGCTTACACGAGTGCGGGGCAGGGATATCCGGAGCCGAGTCCCTATGACACCTTCATGCTCGATGAAAAGGTTCGTCATGTTGGCGATAGGGTGGCTCTGGTGCTCGCTGAAACCGAGGCGATTGCCGAACGCGCCTGCAAACTCATCGAAGTGGATTTCGAAGCCTTGCCGTTCGTTATCGATGAGCGTGAAGCGGCCGAAGGGAAGGTTCTGCTTCACGATGGCCCGAGGCCGGAAGACCCCAAGGCCCATGAACTATTCTGGCCTGCGGATACATCCAAAAACCTTGCTGCGGAAACAGAACTTGAGATTGGTGATTTCCAGAAAGGGCTGGAAGCCTGCGACCACGTTTTCGAGCAAGAATATCGCAGTCACCAAGTTCAGCCGGCCTCCATCGAGCCGCACGTAGTTACGAGTTGGCTCGACGCCGACGGACGCCTGAACATAGAAAGTGCCACCCAGGTACCCTTCCATGTTAGACGGGTGGTCGGCCGCTTGCTCGGCATACCGGTTTCACAAATACGCGCACGCAAACCGCGAATCGGTGGCGGCTTCGGCGGGAAGCAAGAAATACTTGGCGAAGAGCTTTGTGCCCTTGCCACTCAGCGCACAGGACGTGCCGTGCGATTGCGCTATACCCGCGAGGAAGAATTCATAGCTGCACGCGGTCGGCACCCACAGAGGGTTCGCTTTCACGCGGGCTTCGACAAAGCACACAAACTTCAAGCACTGGAAATGGACATCCTGGAGAACACGGGAGCCAATGGCGCTCACGCCCTCACGGTTATGAGTGTGAGTGCGCAAAAGGGTTTGAGTTTGTATCCGGCGCCGAATCTTCGCCATAAGGGCCGCGCCATTTACACCAACATGGTGCCCGGAGGTGCCTATCGCGGATATGGAGCTCCCCAGGCTTTTTGGGCTTTGGAATCATTCATGGATGAAGTGGCGGGCGAGCTCGGCGTAGATCCCATTGAATTGCGTTTGATCAATGTAGTGCGAGTGGGTGAGCCTTTGGAAGTCTTGGAAAAAATGGGAGAGGGGCGGGAAGGCTTTGCCACGAAGCTCATGAGCGGTTCCGTAGAAGAAATTGTTCGGCGCGGGCGTGCAGCAATTGGCTGGGATGAGTTCCAGCCCAACCCGCCAGACTCGCGCATACAACGCGGCCTGGGCATGGCCTTGGTCATGCAGGGCTCGGGCATTCCCGGTATTGACATGGGCTCCGCCTTCTTAAAGATGAACGAAGACGGAAGTTTCAACCTGATGGTTGGGGCAACCGATCTCGGTACCGGCAGCGACACAGTTCTTGCACAGATCGCCGCGGAAGTTCTCGAGGTGCCGGTGGACAAGATCGTCGTCAGATCCAGCGACACCGACCTGACCCCATTCGACACGGGAGCCTATGCCTCCAGTACAACCTACATAACCGGCGGCGCCGTGAAAAAAGCGGCGGAAGAACTTCGCAGTAAAATCTTTGTCTGGGGTAGAGAATACTTGGGCTGCACTGAAAACAAAGCAAGCATGAAAGGCGGAGTGCTAAAGGGTCCGGATGCTTCCATATCCTATGAGGAAATCGGCACCAAGAGCCTCTACACGCATCAGCAGGAGCAACTCATGGCTTCGGCCAGTCATCTCTCCTTCGATTCCCCGCCTCCCTTCGCGGCACAGTTCGCGGATATCGAGGTCGATACGAAAACAGGAGAGATCACTGTTAGAAAATTCGTCACGGCCCTAGATGTGGGCACCGTATTGAACCCCCCCATGGCAGGGGGACAAGTTGAAGGCGCAGTGCTGCAGGGCATCGGCTTCGCCCTTCGCGAAGAAATGGCCTACGATGAACAGGGTCAACCCACGGCGCGTGACTTCGAGAGCCATGGAATATTCCGCGCCCACGAGGCGCCACCCCAGGAAATAATATTCGTGGAAGACCCCGAACCCACCGGTCCCTTCGGCGCTAAAGCCGTGGCGGAAATCTGCATCAACGGCCCTGCGCCGGCCATTGGCAACGCTCTTGCCAATGCCTGTGGTATTCGGCTTCGTGAAACGCCACTCAAGGCTGAGAAAGTTCTTGCTGCCCTCAAAGACAAGGCATGATTTATCGCGAAGATGATCGCTTGGCGAAGTTTGCTCGGAGTTCATCCCACAGCTGCCCGAGTAGTATCATCTGTATTGTCACAACGAGGATGTTTCACTTCTAAAGTAATAACAAGGACACAACCCCTATGATGCGGGACAGTGTCAAATCCGGAAGTGGAATAAAATGGCGCTTCCGGATTTCCTGTGGGCCGCAAACTCAGATCCTCTCTCCTAGCCGTGTTGCAGCCCAAGCCCGGCCTTAACAGCAAGCGAGTCGCTTCACTCATGCAGATGCCGGTGACATCTGGCCCAAAGCGTGATCAGGTTTTCCTCGTTATTGTCCCCTCCACGGCTGCGTGATTTAATGTGATGCACTTCCAGGAAGCTGGTGGATCGGCAACCTTTGGTTTGGCAGCGGTGTGCATCGCGTGCCAGTACCGTCCGTCTTCGAGCCGGAGGGATGCTTGCCTTGTTGCGTTGACCTGCTTCCAGCACGCTTGAGTCGCAGTCGA
>CAYTPZ010000020.1:0-33016 GCA_964440095.1 uncultured bacterium
CCCCGGGTGTGATTCCGCCCGGGGGTTTTGCTTGAATTTTGTGGAGGCAGCAAGTCAGGGCTTAGCGAATCAGCATGATCTTTCGATTCTGAACTTCATCTTCACAGGCTAAGCGAACCAAATAGAGTCCGCTGGAAACTTCATGTCCACTTTTGTTGCGTCCATCCCAACTATAGCTATGGTGCCCGGCTTCGAGATTTTCCTCGGCGAGTAATGTCACTTCCCGGCCATTGATATCGTGAACGGTCAAGCGCATGGCACGCCTGCGATCCAAAGCGAACTCAATCTGAATCTGCGGATTGAAGGGGTTCGGCCAGGGTGCCTTGAGTGACGGTCTGAGTGGAAGAGAGGGCTCGTCCATGGCCGTCACTAGGGTGCTGTTCGCGGACCCTGGGGTTCCATGACCGATCGAAGCTGCCCATGAGCTTGCCTGGGAATTGTCGAGTGATGGATCGATGAGCTCGAGGGTGGGGCCTTCACCATCGGGTTCGGAGGGCCAGGGATCATCATCGAGATAGATGACCCAGTCGACGAGTTCACTCTGATTGTCGAACAAGCGAATGATATCTCCACTCGCACTGAATCCATAGTCGAGATCGCCAATCGCGCACTCCACCTCGGGAAAGAGGGCTTCGAAGTTCGCCAGATTCTGACATACGACGACGAATTCGCATCCTTCAATCAGGGTGCCTTCGGGAAAGACGAAGGCGTGTTCGGTCTCTTCATCCATGAGAGTCATCCCGCTCATGTCTACAGTCTGGTTCCAGGGATTGAAGATCTCGACCCAATCCTCGGGGTCAAATTCAGGGGCGGAATGATAGTTGATCTCATTGATGACAAGCGGCACCCAACTGAGATCTTCCACGAAGATTGCAGTCAGGTCGTAGTCGATCGTCGGCTCGATGATGATCGACGCTTCCTGGGGAAGGCTCGCGTCAGACCATGCGGAAAACGCGTATCCGGGAGCCGGTTCGGCGGTGAGGGGAATGGGATTGTCGACGAAATAGGTTCCTTCGAAGGTCGAGTCAATGGTCGTACCGGTGAGCCGGATGCATCCCGTTTCCGGTGTATCGATATCCAAACTTAGAGTGAACGGCGCGCCCAGATAAAATCGTTCATGTATGTTTTCGAGCACCGCTTGAGGTCGCTCCGTGAGGAATTCCTCGATCACGGTTTGGTTTTCCGTCCAGATGCTCGGTGAGAAATCCCAACGGATCATGTGACGGTCGATTTCAGGAATCAGCGGGTCGCGTATTGAGTTGTAAACCGGAATAGTATTCCCAGGCTGGAAGGTGGTGTTGAGCAGGTCGGCATATCGGTTGATGAAATCGCGACGGAAGACGGCATTTTCGATGAGCTTACGGAAAATGAAATTGGTCCAGGGCTGCTCCGGGTTTTCCCAGAGTATTGAATTGAGATTCATGTAATCCCAGTACCACCGATGACCCAGGCTGATATCTAAGTCGAAAAACACCCAGCGCCACTTGCCGTCAGGAGTTTTGGGGCGCCAGTAACGTGTGTTATTTCCAGGCCAATCTCCGTTTCCGAAGAACACTTCGCAGATGTTGTAAGTTGCGAAGTTGTCCGTGTCCATTTGAGTTTGTATGTATTCGTAGTTACTCGAAAGGGTCAAATCATGGGTTTCTAAATAGACAAGCAGGTCATAATAGTGTTGGGAATCGCCGGTGATGATTTCCTGATTCGCCTCCAGGAAATCCACCTCATCTTCATCGATGTTATGATGTTGATGCAGGTACTCCTCATCGATGCGCTCACGGATATTGTGGATGCCCCAGTAGTCTCCGTTGATGAAGAGCAAGGCAGGTCGGTAAGCTTGACTGTCGAGGTCTTCATGGCTGGAGATGGCCTGGGCTAGTGCATCGCGCATATGGCCCATCCCCCAATCGTTCCCAGCATTTCTCAGTATGAGTCGATGATAGGAAGAAAAGGGCAGGTCTGGGAAAATCGGATAGTCGATTTCGCTTTGGCCGTAGCCACCTCTTGGGTGCAGGCGAAGCGACTTCTGAGCTTGAGCGCGCGACCAGTTCCCGTGGATTTTGATTCCGAGATTTTGACTGAACCCTAAACTTCCATCTGCTTCAAAGAACTCCAAGTGCGCGGGTCGCTCCCAGTCTTGCCAGAAGTTTGCTCCGTAGTAGGGCCAATCGGCTTCGTATTCATCTCCGAGAACGTAGATGCCGGTCTCGTCGTCCCACAGGTTCGCGGGGTCTGTAGCAAGCGAAATGATGGGCAGATCAGAACTCTCATCAAAAAGATATGTCGCTGTGACAATTTCGCTGGGAAGCAGATCCGGGTGGTGGGCTCTTACCCGTATTACACTGCTCTGCCCCACCGATATGGGGGCCGTATAGAGATCGTGATCCGTGCTCGGGTCGGCACCATCTCTACTGTAGTGCAAATCCGCATCAGCATTTGGGTTGTAGATTTGAAGATGGAATGCGCCAGGCATGTGGCCAGGTTCAACGGAGAGTACTGGCGCTTCTGCGATTCCCAGATAGCCTTGGCCCAGGTTTGCTTCCCCCGGACTGGGGTCATTGAAGTAGAGCCAGGGTCCATGGTTGTCGGGTTGGCGACCGACGGAATGGTCCAGGGGTATTGAGCTGAGTTCCCATTCGTCGATCTGATTATCCTCGGGATCGGTGAGGTAAATCGACTCGCCCTCTGAACTCAACTTGAAATTGCAATGCAGTTCGAAGTCGTAGCGATCTTTGCCGGAAGCGAAGATCAGAAGATGTTCGTCGGGTCTCATCCAGCGATCTGGGAAGATCCATTTGAAGGGTTCATCTTCGTCATCGGAAAGACCGTAACCGAGAAGGAAGATGTACTCAGGCCCTGAGTTGTGGATTTCGATCCAATCAGGAGTATCCCCATCTTCATCGAGAATGCCGTGAACATTGCTGCTCAAGCATTCATTCAGGCGGAGGTCCGTCGCAGACAGGTAGTTTACAGCACACACAAGGAGTGCGAAGAAGATGGCCCGAGCCATATTGTTCCTCTGGTCAAAAAAAGGAGATACGACTCCATCATTATATCAAAAGCCAACCTGGATAGATATGAGCAGTACGGTGGCCAGGGTAAGCACTCTGAATTCGCAGGCACTGGCTTTGATTCAACTCTCGTTCTAAGCTCATGAGGCCGTAGGACTTCACCTGGAGAAAATCCGGCGAGTCAGGCTTGCCATGGTTCGGAGTGCCACGGTGCTCTATTACAAGCCTGATTGACTACATTTACTTCATAATGTAAAGTGTATAGCCATTAGTTGTACATTTCTGCTTGACACTATTCTTGCAGGAGCGATAGCTTCCGATGGTGAAGCAAAACTATTGAAGGGGATAGCATGGGGAATTGGGATTTCGACGAAAACATAACCTCGCCGGTTCGTCTGTCCATTATGGCGGCCCTGGCACCGGGTGATTTTCTTAGCTTTACAGACCTGAAGGGGAGAACGGGGCTGGCCGATGGCAACCTGCACGTCCAGACCCGCAAACTTGAGGCTGCGGGCTATGTTGAGATCCAGAAGAGCATGAAGGGCCGGCGTTCATTTACCCAATTCCACATGACGGAGCTTGGTTTGGAGAAGTTAAAGCTTCATGTTCGGAAGTTGCAGTCCATTCTGAAGAGCGCGGACGGCGTCATTCGTCCCGTTCTGGCCGGGGAGCGCGAAGACGACTCCCAGGTTTGGTCCTGAAGTCGAGAGGGTGAGATTCGTGCAAGTTGTTGTCGGATCAGATCATTCGGGCTTCGAACTGAAGCAGGTACTGGCTGATCACCTGCGATCCCAGGGCCACGATGTGATTGACCTCGGAACTTCATCATCTGAAGCAGTGGACTATCCCGTCTTTGCTCGTGCTGTAGCCGAGGCCGTAGCGGGGGGGCGAGCTGAGCGAGGCGTCATTATAGATGGTGCCGGGATCGGCTCATCCATGGCCGCCAACAAGGTGCCCGGTGTGCGCGCCGCCCTGGCCTACGACCTTTCCAGTGCCAGAAACAGCCGCGAACACAATGACGCCAACGTACTCAGCCTGGGAGCCGGGCTCATCGGCCCAGCTCTGGCCCGGCAGATCGTGGGTGTATTCTTGGCCACCGATTGCACGGAAGAGCGTCACCTGAGACGCGCGAATATGATCGAAAGCGTGGCAAGCGCTTCGGCCTCCTCCGTCGGGACGGGTGAGAGTCCGGCGGAGGCAGGCCCCCTTGATATCTGCGAGGCTGACCTGGAGCGCATCGTGTCACGCCTTCACAGTCTCATGGGTGACGCGCTTCCCAAGGCGCCGGGAGTGGCTGATCAGCCGGAAATGGCCCGCCGCCTCATTGAAATGGGGGCAGGCGCCTTGAGCAGTGGGCCCGGAACGGCTCGCAGCATTCCCGAAGACATCGCCCACACCATCGATCACACCATCCTCAAGGCCGACGCCACCCGCGAACAAGTGGTGGCCCTTTGCGCCGAGGCGCGGGAGCACGGCTTCCGATCGGTCTGCGTGAACCCCGCTTGGATCGCCACCGTGGCTAAGGAACTCGCCGGCTCCCGTGTGCTGGCCTGCTCGGTGGTGGGCTTTCCCCTGGGTGCCAACACTCCCGAACTCAAGGGCCTGGAGGCCCGCCGTGCCATTCGCGACGGAGCCAAGGAAGTGGACATGGTGATCAACGTGGGCGCCCTCAAGAGCGGCGACTACGATCTGGTACTCAAAGATATTCGCGCGGTAACCGAGGCCAGCCGCGATGGCAGCGCCGTGTGCAAGGTCATCCTGGAAACCGCCATGCTGAGCGATGAAGAAAAACGCATCGCCTGTCGCCTGTCGCGCAAAGCCCGCGCCCACTTCGTTAAAACATCCACCGGATTTGGTCCAGGCGGCGCCACCGCCGAAGATGTCGCCCTCATGGCCGAAGAGGTGCGCTCGGCGGGCATGGAAGTGAAGGCTTCGGGCGGCATACGCAGCTACAGCGACGCCAAGCGCATGATCGAGGCTGGCGCCACCCGCATTGGCGCCAGCGCAAGCGTGGCCATCGTGGAAGAAGCCGCCGAACTGACGGTGAGCTAGGAGGAATATGGTCGACCTGAGAGCCTACGTTTTTCTGGACAGTCTCCAGCCGCAATTCGCCAGTTTCCTGGCAACGGTGGCCCAGGGATTCCTGCCCCGCGTGGGACAGGCTAGCCTCTTTGTGGAGATCAGCCCGGGCATTGAGATCAATCGGGTTACGGATCTGGCGCTCAAGTCTACGCGCGTGACGCCGGGCATGCAGATCGTCGAGCGGCTTTACGGGATGCTCGAAATTCACTCGGACAGTCAGGCCGACATCCGTGCTGCAGGGCGTGCCATTTTGGAAGGGTTGGAAGTTACGGAAGATTCGCGCATGGCGCCGCGGGTTCTATCCAACACCGTGGTGCGGCATCTGGACGACCACCAGACCATGCTCATCAATCGTATGCGTCACGGAAATTTGATTCTCGCCGGACAGACCCTCTTCGTCCTCGAGTGCGAGCCGGCAGCCTACGCGGCCCTGGCGGCCAATGAGGCCGAGAAGGCGGCGGACATCAACATTCTGGAAGTGCGTACCTTCGGCAGTTTCGGGCGAGTGTATCTGGGTGGAGAAGAACGCGACATCGCCGTGGCCCAGCCGGCGGCCGTGAAGGCCATCGAGGCGCTGGGCGGACGGGTGATCGAGAAAAAGTAGGAGTCCCTTTTAAGGAGGAATCATGGCTGATGCCTTGGGCATGATCGAAACCAGAAGCTTTCCCGCAATGGTGGAAGCGGCCGACGCGATGGTGAAAGCCGCGCGTGTGGAACTGGTGAGTTACGAGAAAACCGGCGGCGGCTACACCACAGCGGTTATCCGCGGCGATGTGGCTGCGGTGAAGGCTGCCTGTGATGCGGGGCAGACCGCTGCCTCCCGCGTGGGCGAATTGGTGGCCGTGCACATCATCGCGCGTCCCCATGCCAACGTGGACATGGTCGTTCCCCTGGGTCGCCAGAGCGAACCTGCGAAGAAGTAATGAATCTCGCGAAGGTTCTGGGAACCGTGGTTGCGACGCGTAAGGAGGAGAGTCTCGAAGGGCTCAAGCTCCTCATGCTCGGAGTACTCGATACAAACGGCAAGGCCACCGGTGCAAGCGTGGTGGCGGCCGATGCCGTGGGCGCCGGCGTGGGGGAATTGGTCCTCTACGCCACGGGTTCGTCGGCAAGGCAGACGCGTGTGACCGACGCGCGTCCCTGCGATGCGGTGGTCATGGCCATCGTGGATAGCTGGGAGATCGAGGGCGAAGAGCGTTACAAAAAAGGCGCGGAGTAATCCATGGCTTCATTAAGCGATCAGCAGGTGGACCGCATCGCGGCCCGGCTGGCGGAGAGGATGGGGCGTGGGGCACGAGTCTCGAGTCCCGAGCCTCCGGCGGTCAGCGGTCAGCGGTCAGCGGCTAGCGGCGATGGCATTTTCGTCGAGCTCGACGATGCCGTGGAGGCCGCGGGTGTGGCCCATCGCCGACTTGGTGGGGAATCGCTGGCTATGCGCGAGAAGATCATCGCGAAATTGCGCGAGGTCTTCTTGGCCGAAGCGGAATCCCTGGCTCGCGATGCTTGGGAGGAAACGGGTTTAGGTCGCCTTGAGGACAAGATCCTCAAAAACCGGCTTGTCACCTTGAAGACCCCGGGAGTGGAAGACCTCGCTCCCGGTGCTGCCACTGGTGATGCCGGCCTCACGCTCTTCGAGCCGGCACCCTACGGCATCATCGGCGCCATTACGCCGGTGACCAATCCCACATCCACCATTATCTGCAATGCCATCGGCATGTTGGCCGCGGGCAATGCCGTGGTTTTCAATGTGCATCCCAGCGCAAGGCAGGTGTCCATGCGCACGGTGCGCATGCTCAATCGTGCGGTGCAGGAGGCGGGTGGACCACCCAACCTGGCCACGGCCGTGGGCGAGCCCACCATTGAAAGCGCACAAGCCCTCATGCGCCACGCGGGAGTGCGACTGCTTGTGGTGACCGGTGGGGCGGGAGTGGTGCGCGAGGCCATGAGTAGCGGCAAGCGCGCTATCTGCGCGGGGCCCGGCAATCCGCCGGTGGTGGTGGACGCCACGGCCGATCTGGAAAAGGCCGGCCAGCACATCGTGTCGGGCGCGAGCTTGGACAACAATATCATCTGCGTGGACGAGAAAGAAGTCTTCGTAGTGGATGAAGTCGCGGAAACCTTGCTCACATCCATGAAGTCGGCGGGAGCCTACATTTTGGATGCGGCGGAAACGCGCCGACTCGAGCGCGAGATTTTCGCCAAAACTAATGGCCCGCGAAAGCCGGGAGTGGTGCGCAAGGAACTCATCGGCAAGAATGCCAGTGAGATCCTGGCGCGTATCGGAGTTGGTGTTGACGACAGTTGCCGCCTGGCGGTGGCCGAGGTGCCGGTGGATCATCCGCTCATCTGGACCGAGCAGATGATGCCCGTCCTTCCCGTGGCGCGAGTGGAATCGGTGGAGCGAGGCATTCAGTTGGCCAAGGAAGCCGAACACGGTTTCGGACATTCCGCCTCCATGCATTCCCGCGATATCGACGCCCTCAGTCTCATGGCTCGAGAAATCAACACGAGCATCTTCGTGAAAAACGGCCCCATCTACGCAGGGCTCGGTGAGGGTGGCGAAGGCTACAGCAGTTTCACCATCGCCAGCCCCACGGGCGAAGGCCTAACCGGACCTCAAAGCTTCAGTCGTCGCCGCCGTTGTGTACTCGTCGATCATTTCAGGATCGTCTGATGGAGCGCCACCCCGCCCTCGCGCTACTGGAATTCGACAGCATCGCCGCGGGGATCGCCGCGGCCGACGCCATGACCAAGAAGGCCCCCATCGCGCTATTGCGCTGCGGCACGGTGCATCCCGGCCGCTATCTGGTGTTGCTTGGCGGAACGGTGGCGAGTGTTCAGGAAGCCCACGCTCTGGGTATGCAATTCGATTTTCTAGCCGAAGAAGTGTTTCTCCCGGACGTACATGAACAGGTGCACAATGCGGCTCTGGGATCGCGTCGCGAACTTGAAGCCGATGCCCTGGGCGTGCTCGAAACCATTCGAGCTCCGGCCATTTTGCGAGCCGCGGATGCTGCGGTGAAAAGCGCCGATGTGGACATTGCCGAGATCCGTTTCAGTGACGATCTCGGCGGGCGCGCCTTCGTCTTTTTCGATGGACCCATCCATGAAGTGGATACCGCTTTGGAAATCGGACGCGCAGGCCTGCATAGCGAGCAAGTGCTCGCCTGCCGCTTGTTGCCTCGCCTCGACGAAAACCTGCGCCGACTACTCGTGCAAGCCACTCGCTTCGGCGAGGTGGAAGGCCTGCAGCCCGAAGGCGCGGAGGAGAGTCATGTTTCTGGGTAAGGTCATCGGCACCCTGGTTCCGACCATCGTTTACGAGGGTCTTGAGGGTGTGCCCATGCTATGGGTGCAGCCCCTGAACAAGCAGGGCCAGGACGATGGTCCGCCCTTCGTTTGCGCCGATGGAACACGTATGGCCGGCCCGGGTGAGACCATCTATTGGGAAGCCAGCCGTGAAGCCGCGCTTACCTTGGATCCCTTTTTCGTTCCCGTGGATCACGCGGTGGTGGGCATCGTGGATGGTCTCGAGTTGGACGAGGAGGGCGCATGATTCTAGGTCGCGTTGCCGGACGCATCTATTCGACGATTCACCATCCGGTGGTGGGTGGGCAGAAGCTTCTGATCATCGACAAGTTGAGTGCAGCCGGTGAGGCGACCGGAGCCTACCTCATCGCCATGGATTCGGTGGGTGCGGGCCCGGGCGAAACCGTGTTGGTTCTCGACGAAGGCAACGGTTCCCGGCAAATCCTGAAAGACAAAACCGCGCCGGTGAGATCCCTAGTGGTGGGAATAGTCGATGGAGTTCATACCCCGTGAGAAGAATCCTGAGCGTGCTCGCCCTGCTCTTGCTTGTTGCCTGCGGTCGCGAACCCGGCGATAGGGGCAAGGTCTACCTTCCCCAGTTTTCACTACCCTATGGTCAGAGCAAGATTCTCGTCTATTCCTACCCCGATCTGGATTATCTGGGGGTGCTTGATTCAGGAACTTTGGGATTGCATGCCGAGAAGCGCCCTGATTCCGATGAGCTGTGGGTCAGTTGTGAAGGAAGTCGGGAAGTTTATATAATCGATGCGAAAGCCGACTCGGTTCAACAGAGAGTTCCCCTTCATCTCGCTGCCCAATCAGGTGCCTTCACACCCGATGGATCAACCTATGTCGTGACCCATGGGGCACAAATAGCCAAGCGAAAGGGATCGAATCAGGCCTCTATTGTTGATGCGAACTCTCATGAAATCCTCAGCACCTTGGAAGTGGGGGCCAACCCACTCGATGTGGTCATTTCTCCGGATGGGCGCGAAGCCTATGTGGCGAACAATGACGATCACACGATTACCCGCATAGACATCGCTCAGCAGATCGTAGTGGACACGGTGGCAACCGGGCCGGGTCCCTATTCCTTGACGATCGATCCCGATAAAAATCTACTGCTGGCTTCCTGCCGGGGAGTCGATCAAGACAGCCCTGGGTTGGTCTATGGACACTCGCTTCCCGACCTACAATTATCCAGCAGCTATCAATCCACGATGCATCCCGTGCAAACATTCATGAAGTCGGGTGAGATCGTACTCGTCGAAGCCCAAACGGAGTCTGGAGGCCAAGTACAGATCATTGCTGACTTGGCTGAAGGTCCCGAGCTGCTCATGGAGTTCAAAGGCAAACCCAGCCTCGGGAACCTGTCTCCGTCCGGTCGTTGGCTCCTGCTCACCCTTGGAGCCAATGAGTTGATCTGTGTGGATATGGATTCGAAGGAAATCAGTCAGCGAAGATCATTGCCTGACGGGAGCCGTGGTTACTTTGTCATGGATTTGGCGCTTGATTAGCCCAAAAGATGTGCCCACTCAATCCAGAATCAATCCCAGGTTCTCGGCAAGGGCAGAATTCAGCTCGTTGACTTTCTCCGTGAAAAAGTGATCGGCACCCTCCACCCAGATCAATCGCTTGGGTTCGGATAGCCGGCGAAACTCTTCGCCCAGTCGACCGGGGTCGCAATATTCATCCGCGGAGCCGTGAATGAGGAGCTTGGGCTTGGTGCAGGGCCGGAGCCAGTCCATGTCGCCCCATCCAGCCGGCGTGCCCACCGCCAACATGGCCCGGATGCGGTCGTCTTCCCCGCCCACCTTCAAGGTAAGCCAGGCGCCGAAGCTGAAGCCCGCCAGATAAAGTCGCCCGCCGGGCATTTCCGAGGCGAGGAAATCCAAGGCGCAGCGAAGGTCGTTCTGCTCACCCTGCCCATCGTCATACTCGCCTTCGCTCAGGCCCACCCCCCGAAAATTCAGTCGCAGCGTATTCAGACCGGCCTCGCCCAAAGCCTTGGCCATGGCGAATACAACCTTGTTGTTCATGTTGCCGCCATACAAAGGATGCGGATGCAGAATCAACACGCTTTCACCGCGCTGGCCGCCGTCTCGAAAGAGCCCCTCGAGGCGGCCGGCGGGGCCATTGAGCATCACTTGTCTTTCAGGCTTCATGGTCGTTTCCTCCGCAATCCCACATAGAATGCGATGCATCGGATGCCCGCGCAAGGCATCTTGGAGGATCTCCAATTCATCGGACAATTCCAGGAATGAATCATTGGAAAACTCTTGCAACGGAAGTAAGTGACCACTAACCTGTGCTCCGTTACCGGCCCATATCGAGGCCGGATTCGTCTCATTCAACGCTTTGCTCGGAGGCATGCAGCATGCTCACCCAGTATGCGAGCGTCCTGTTCTTCGCTGTGTTCACCTTCATCTTTGTCTTAGGTGTACTCATCCTCGCCAAGGTATTGGGGCCTGCCCGTGGAAAATCTGACGCCAAGCTTCAGTCCTACGAGTGCGGCGAACCACCTCAGGGGCTTTCCTGGCTCCAGTTCAACCACCGCTTCTATCTGGTTGCTATCGCCTTCCTGATCTTCGACGTGGAGATCGCTTTCATGTTTCCCGTGGCGCGCATCCTGAAAGACTTGACACTCCGCGGCCAAGGTTGGTTCGCCTTGGCCGAGATCCTTCTCTTCGCCTTCATTCTCTTCGTGGGACTCATCTATATCTGGAAAAAAGGCGACATTGATTGGATCAAGGACCTGCAGATCTCCAACGAGGAAGAGGTCTTCCTCCGCGAAAAATCCCCGGCGAGTAAGGCCGAGTAGGAGCGAGCATGGCCGATCGAGATATTCCAACACTGGTCGATACCCTGCCCGATGCGGCAATTTTCACCAGTATCGACAAAGTCATGAATATGGCCCGGAGCAATTCGGTTTGGTATCTGCTGAGCGCTCTCGCTTGCTGCGGCATCGAGCTCATGCAGGCCGGTGGTCCTCGCACCGATCTGGACCGCATGGGATCGGTTCCCCGCGCTACGCCGCGCCAGAGCGACCTGCTCATCGTCGCCGGTACCCTCACCTACAAAATGGCCGACCGCCTCAAGCTGCTCTACGACCAAATGGCCGAGCCCCGCTACGTCATCAGCATGGGTAGTTGTGCCAATTGCGGCGGGCTTTTCAACATGGGCTACTCGGTGGTCAAGGGTGTGGACTCCATCCTGCCGGTGGATGTCTACATTCCCGGCTGCCCACCGCGTCCCGAAGCGCTCTACGACGGCATCGTCCAATTGCAGAAGAAGATCAAGGGCGAACGTTATCTCGTGCGGAAGGAGGGCTGAGGTGGATCTCCAAGGCCTTTATGATCGCGTGAAAAAGGATTTCGGCGAGGAGGGCATCGAGTTCTTGTCCGAGCGTCCCCAGCCGGGCTTCCAGGTTGCGCGGGAGAGGATCGCCGAGCTCGCGCACTTCCTCCGTGAAACCGAAGATCTGCGTTTCGACATGCTCACCAGCCTGGCGGGCGTGGACCTGCCCGAAGGCGTGCTGCGCACCAGCTATCACGTTTACAGCTTCGAAGTGGATCTGCTGCTGCCCCTCCATGTTGACGTCACGCGCGAAAATCCGGCGACGCCCAGCGTGGCTCATATCTGGCCTGCAGCCGATTGGTACGAGCGCGAGAGCTGGGACCTTGTGGGCATCGTCTACGAGGGGCACCCCGACCTGCGCCGCATCATGTTGCCCGATGACTGGGAAGGTCACCCGCTGCGCAAGGACTTCGAAGAAAAGACCGAGTACCACGGCATTCCCACCCAGCGCGAACGGGAGTGGTTGTCATGGCAGAAGTAAAAACCGACCTGATGACCCTCAACATGGGTCCGCAGCATCCGAGCACCCATGGCGTTATTCGATTTGTGCTTCAGACCGACGGCGAGGTCATTCACCAGTGCGTGCCCGACGTAGGATACCTGCATCGCAGTATTGAAAAGATCGCCGAGAATCTCGAGTACTACCAATTCATGCCCTTTACCGATCGCGTGGACTACGTGGCGGCCATCAACTCCAATCTGGGTTGGGCCGTAGCCGTGGAGCGCTTCGGCGGCATCGAGGTGCCCGAGCGCGGCGAGCTGCTGCGTATCATCAGCGCGGAACTGGTTCGCATCGGCAGCCATCTGGTGGCCGTGGGCGCCAACACGGGCGACATGGGCGCGGTCACGCCCTTCCTGCATGCCCTGCGCGAGCGTGAGATCACCAATGATCTCATCGAAGAACTCTGTGGTGCGCGCCTGACCCACAATTATATCCGCATTGGCGGCGTGTCTTTCGACGCGCCCAAGGGATGGGTCGACAAGTGCCTGAACTTCCTCGACGGTTTCGAGCCGGCCCTGGATGAGTTCAATCGCCTGATCACCTTCAACAAGATCTTCCGCCACCGCCTCGGCGATGTGGCCGTGGTCACGGCCCAGGACGCCAAGGACTACGGTCTGGTGGGTCCCAACCTGCGGGCCAGCGGCGTCAAGTGGGACTGCCGCGTGGACGATCCCTACGGTCTCTATCCCGACATGAAGTTCGAGGTGCCGGTGGGCTCTGGGCTCATGGGTACAACGGGCGATTGCTGGGACCGCTTCTGGGTGCGCATCGAGGAAATGCGCCAGAGCATGAGCATCATGCGCCAGGCCATCGCCAGGCTGAATCAGGTCGATGGACCCGTCTGGAACCAGAAACGCGTGATCAAGCTTCCCGAAGGTGAATTCTACGCCCGCACTGAAAGCGCGCGAGGCGAGATGGGCTACTACATCGTTTCGGACGGCGGCAAGAAACCCGTGCGCGTGAAGATTCGCACCGGCAGCTTCAGCGCCATGAGCATCATCGAGAAGCTTTCGCGCGGTGTGATGATCGCCGACCTGGTGGCCATCATCGGCAGCATGGATATCGTAGCGCCTGAAATTGATAGGTAGGAGGGACGCATGGACATTAGTTCTTGGCTAATCGGAAAAGAAGTGTGGAGCCAGATCGGATTCATGCTGCTCTTCGCCATGGTGTTCATTCTAGTCTTTGCCACGCCGGTGGCGGGTATCCTTACCTACGTGGAACGCCGTGTGGCCGGAAAAATCCAGAGCCGCTACGGTCCCAATCGTGTTGGGCCCCAGGGCTTCCTGCAGTGGGTGGCCGATGCGGTGAAGCTCATCCTGAAGGAAGATTTCATTCCCGGCGACGCCGACCGCCCGCTCTTTCGAATCGCACCCTACCTGGTGGCCATCGGTACCTTCCTGACCCTGGCCATCATTCCCTTCGGCCAGCGCCTTGTGATGTCCAACCTCAACGTCGGCGTGGTCTATCTGGTGGCCGTCACGGGTCTGGTGGTGGCCGGCATCCTCATGAGCGGATGGGCCAGCAACAATAAGTGGTCGCTACTGGGTGGTATTCGTGCGGCGGCTCAGGTGGTTAGCTACGAAATTCCCACGGGCCTGAGCCTTCTCGTGATCGTGCTTCTTGCTGGGAGCCTGAGCATGAGCCAGATCGTGGTGGAGCAGAGCGGCGGCCTGGGCATCTTCCGATGGTTCATCTTCCACAACCCATTCAGCTTCCTGGCTTTCTTCCTCTTCTTCACCAGCGCACTCGCGGAAAACAACCGCATTCCCTTCGACATTCCCGAAGCCGAGAGCGAACTGGTCAGCGGATACAACACCGAATATAGTGGCTTCCGTTTCGCCGCCTTCTTCCTGGCCGAATTCGCCATGGTCTGGATCGTGGCCGGCATTGCAACGGCACTCTTCCTGGGCGGATGGAACTTCCCCGGCGTGCCCATCGATCCCACGGGCTTCGCCGGCGCCGCTGCGGGAACCCTGGCATTCCTGGTCAAGAGCGGCGCCCTGGCCGTTTTCATTCTGCAGGTACGCTGGACACTTCCGCGCGTGCGCGTGGATCAGCTCATGTCCATCTGTTGGAAATACCTGGTACCCATCTCCTTCTTCAACGTCGTGATGACAGCCCTTTGGATCGTGCTTTTCAAGGGCAAGGGTATCTATGACCTCATCGCGGGAATCTTCTAGGAGCTGATTGTGGGAACCGTCGCCAAATACTTCAGGAACATCGCCGACGCGGTCAGCACCACCGTTACGGGGCTGAAGATTACCAGCCGCCATCTCTGGACGGTCAAGCCGACCACGGTGCTCTACCCCGAAGTGGAGGTGGAGAAGGAACTGCCCGAACGCTATCGCGGTTTCCTGGTCAATGAGGTGGAAATCTGCACGGGCTGTTTGGCCTGCGCGCGTGCCTGTCCCATCGACATCATCTATATCGACGTGGAAAAGAACGAGGAGACCAAGGAGCGCACGCTCACGCGCTACGACATCGACCTGGGCAAGTGCATGTACTGCGGGCTTTGCCTGGAGCCTTGTCCCACCGGGTCCATTCACTTCACGCCACAGTTCGAAGGATCCTCAGGCTATCTGGGCGATCTCTACCGCGAGTTCGTGGACGAGCCGCTGCCGGTTTACAAAAATCCCAAAGCGCCCAAGCCGCCTGCGGCCGAGGGCGAGGCCAAGGAGGGCGAGGAATCATGAGCGCCTATACCGTCGCCTTCTACGCATTGAGCCTGCTGACCTTGCTTTCGGCCTGGGTGGTCGCCACCAGCCGAAACATCGTCTACTCGGGTTTCGCCATGATCTTCACCTTCCTGGGTGTGGCAGGGCTCTACATTCTACTGTCGGCCGATTTCTTGGCGGCCATGCAGGTGCTGGTCTATGTGGGGGGCATCACGGTGGTGATTCTCTTTGCCATCATGCTCACGCGAGGCATCGAGGATCCGGCCAGCAGCAACCCGGTCATGAACCGCCCCGCCAGCGCATTGGCCGCGAGCGGAGTGCTGGCCATGTTGCTGGTTCTCATCTTCAACACCGACTGGCGACTTCGCCAAACAGTGCCGCTTGAGCCGGGTGAAGGCATTTCCGGCGACCTCGGCGAGTTGTTTCTTGGCAAGTATCTCTTGCCCTTCGAGGTGGTCTCGGTGCTGCTGCTGGCGGCGCTAATCGGCGCGGTGATCATCGCCCGTCGCGAGACTCGCGGCGATGAAGAAGGAGGCGCGGCATGATCGGACTGACTCACTTTCTCGTTGTCGGCGCCCTGCTCTTCACCCTTGGCATTTACACGGTGCTGAGTCGCCGTAATGCCATCGCCATACTTATGGGGATCGAACTCATCCTCAACGCCGGCGCACTCAACTTCGCCTCCTTCGCGCATTTTGTTGAAGGCGGCATTGAAGGCGTCGTGTTTTCGGTTTTTGTGATCGTTTTGGCTGCTGCTGAAGCTGCCGTGGCCATGGCCATCGTATTGGCCATCTACCAGAACCTGAAGAACATCCAGGCCGACATCCTGGATGCCATGCAGGGCTAGGAATGGGAGACAGACATGGAGCATAGCTGGATCGGCTGGATAGTTCTCCTGCCCCTGCTCGGCTTCACATTCAATATCTTCCTCGGCAAGCGCGCGGGCGACCGCGTTGCGCATACCGTGGGCGTGGGTACCGTGCTCGGCAGCTTCCTGCTGTCGGTGAACGGCTTCCGCCTGCTTGCCGCCGAAGGCGCACCCCTGGCATTCACCAGCAAGATGTGGACGTGGATCCACGTGGGCGGCGGCAAGCTACCCGAACTGGACCTGGGCGCGGCGCTTACCTTCGACCATCTCAGTGCCATCATGGCCCTGGTGGTCTCGGGCGTGGGCATGCTCATCCACATTTATTCCATTGGGTACATGAAGGGCGATCCGGGCTACTCGCGCTTCTTCTCCTACCTGAACCTGTTCAGTTTCGCCATGCTGCTCCTCGTGCTCGGCGACAATATGCTGATGATGTTCGTGGGATGGGAAGGTGTGGGCCTCTGCTCCTACCTGCTCATCGGCTTCTGGTTCAAACATCTGCCCAACACCACCGCCGGCAACAAGGCTTTCATCGTCAATCGAATCGGTGATTTCGGTTTCCTCATCGGCATGAGCCTGCTCTTTTGGGGACTCATCCAGGCCGGTCACGGAACCTTCCGTTTCAGCGAGATCAACCAATTCGCGCCGCTGCTTGGCGACATGCGCTTCATGGGCCTACCCTTGCTCGACGCCATCGGCATCTTTTTCTTCGTGGGCGCCACCGGCAAGAGCGCGCAGATTCCGCTCTTCGTTTGGCTGCCCGACGCCATGGCCGGTCCCACGCCGGTCAGCGCGCTGATTCACGCCGCCACCATGGTGACCGCGGGCGTCTACATGATCGTGCGACTCAACGGCCTCTTCATTCTCGCGCCCACGGCCCTGGCCGTCGTCGCAACGGTGGGAGCGGCCACCGCGCTCTTCAGCGCCACCATCGGTCTGGCGCAAAACGACATTAAAAAGGTGCTGGCCTACTCCACCGTGAGTCAGTTGGGATACATGATGCTCGGCGTGGGCGTGGCCGCATTCAGCGCCGGCATATTCCACTTGATGACCCACGCATTCTTCAAGGCCTGTCTCTTCCTGGGATCGGGCAGCGTAATTCTGTCCATGCATCACGAGCAGGACATCCGCAAAATGGGCGGCCTGGCCCGCAAGATGCCCTGGACCTTCGCCACCTTCCTGATTTCCACGGTGGCCATCGCGGGCATTCCGCCCTTCGCCGGATTCTTCAGCAAAGACGAGATTCTTTGGAAGGTCTGGGAGAGCGGCCACAAGGGTCTTTGGGTCATGGGATTCCTCGGCGCGCTGCTCACGGCTTTCTACATGTTCCGTCTCGTGGCGCTGACTTTCTTCGGCGAAAATCGCGCCGACGAACACACCAAGAGTCATTTGAAAGAGCAGCCTTGGGTGGTGGTGGCTCCGCTAGTTGTGCTGGCTCTGCTGGCCACCGTCGGTGGGTTCACCGGCGTGCCCCACGCCCTCGGCGGCGCCAATCGCATTCACCAGTGGCTCGAGCCGGCCATGTATCATCACGATGGAGACGCGCATGCCCAGTGGCAGGCGCCGGCTCTTGTGGCCACGGCCTTCGCGGCTGAAGACGAACACGCGGTGGATGAGCATGCCGCCGAAACCGCACATGGCGGCGATGGACATCGTCTACCCGGCGATGAGATCCCCGGCGAGGTTCATGAAGAAGCCTACGCCGAAGACGGCCACGGCGATGAACACGGCGAGCATCATGCCATCGATCCCGCCGAATACTGGCTCATGGGTCTGTCGGTGCTCGGCGCGGCCCTTTCGGGACTGCTGGCGCTGTTCATCTACACACGGCGCCCGGATATTCCCGAGAAGCTTGCGAAGCGTTTCCGGGTGATCCACCAGCTGCTGCTCAACAAATACTACGTGGATGAAATCTACGACTGGGCCGTCGTGCGAAACGTCTTGCGCACGATGCGAGGACTCTACCGTTTCGATGCGAAGATCATCGATGGAATCGTCAACGGAGTCGCTACATTGACGCGCTGGACATCCATCGTCAGCGGGTGGATCGATTCGGCTTTCGTGGATGGAATGGTCAACGCCGTGGCCGACGCGGCCAAAGTGGCGGGCGAACGCCTTCGCCGCCTGCAGACCGGACGCATTCAAAGTTACGCCTACGCCGTGGCCACCGGGACCGTGCTCCTGGTGATCCTCGGACTCTTGATCGGATTTCCTCGCTAGGAGCGGGGATTCATAGAATGACGCGGACGACAGAGGAGGTCGCCTGAACCATGCCTAGCCACATCCTCAGTTGGATCACCTTCTTCCCCTTGATCGGGGCAGCGGTAATTCTGCTGCTTCCCAAAAGTCGGGAGAAGTGGGTCAAGTGGATCGGCCTTGCGGCAACCTTGCCGCCGCTTTTCTGGTCGATTCAGCTCTATCAAAACTTCGAACGCGTCTTCGCGGGGAAACACCTGGAGCAGTTCCAGTTCACCGAGGGACCACATACCTGGATTGAGAGCTTCAACATAAGCTACTTCCTGGGCGTGGATGGAATCAGCATTTCCATGGTGATTCTCACTACCCTTATTAGCTGCATTGCGGTGCTCGCCAGTTTCAATATCAAGCGGCAGTTGAAAGCTTACTTCGCCCTCTTCCTGCTGCTCGAAACGGGCATGCTCGGCGTGTTCTGCTCGCTGGACTTCTTCCTCTTCTACGTTTTCTGGGAAGTGATGCTGCTGCCCATGTACTTCCTCATCGGCATCTGGGGAGGTCCGCGAAAGATCTACGCGGCCATCAAGTTCTTCCTCTACACGCTCTTTGGTAGCGTGTTCATGCTCATCGCCATGATCTACCTTTACTACCAAGCCGGTAAAACCTTCAACATGATCGAGATCATGCAGGCCACCAAGGGAATCGCGGTGGGGGTGCAGGCGCTGCTCTGGTTCGCACTCTACATCGGCTTCGCCATCAAGATTCCGGCCTTCCCCTTCCACACATGGCTTCCCGATGCGCACGTGGAAGCGCCCACGGCCATCTCCGTTATCCTGGCCGGCGTGCTCCTGAAGATGGGTGTCTACGGCTTGCTTCGCATCAACTTCTCCATGCTTCCGGAGGCTACGGCGCGATTCGCCTGGTTCCTAGCCGTGATCGGAATGATCAACATCATCTACGGCGCGCTGGTGGCCATGGCGCAAAAGGACCTTAAAAAACTTGTGGCCTACTCCTCCGTCAGTCACATGGGATACGTGATGCTCGGCATGGCGGCCATGACGCCTCAGGGCATGCAGGGCGCCGTGCTGCAGATGTTCAACCACGGTATCATTGCCGCCATGCTCTTCCTCTTGGTGGGCGTGGTTTATGATCGCGCACATCATCGGAACATCGAAGGCTTCGGCGGATTGGCCAGTCGCGTGGGCGCATACACGGGCTTCACGGCTCTGGCTTTCTTCGCGAGCCTGGGCCTGCCGGGTCTCAGCGGATTCGTAAGTGAAGTGCTGGTTTTCCTGGGCGCTTTCCAGACATTCAGGGTCTACACCATCGTTTCCATGATGGGTGTAGTGCTGACGGCGGCCTACCTGCTCTGGACCTTCCAGCGAATGTTCCTGGGTGAGCTGAACCCCAAGTACAAGGATCTTACGGACATGGATGTTCGCGAGTGGGTCATGCTGGTGCCTCTGGCCATCATCGTTATCGTGCTGGGTGTTTGGCCCATGCCGGTGCTCGATCTCATCAGTGACACGTTGAACTATCTTGTGCTGCATGTCGGACCTGTAACGGCGGCGGGATTCTAATGGAGAACCTGAGCAGTCTGAGTCGATTCGCACCGGAGCTTTGGCTCATGGCGGGTATCCTCTTCGCATTCCTGGGCAGTCTGTCCAAGAAGCTGAGCGGCGGTCCTCTGATCTTCGTGCTGCTGGCCATCACGGCCGCGGTGGGGCAGCTGGGCAATGAGCCCACCTCGCTTTTCGAAGGTCTTATCGCCGCGGACGGATTCACGCATCTCTTCCGACTCTTCTTCCTCATCGTGGGCGCGCTGACCATCGTCATGAGCGCTTACAGCAAGGAACTTGAGAAGCAGGGCTCGGAGTTCAGCGCTCTTGTACTCACCGTGGTTCTCGGCATGATGCTCATGGCCTCGGCGCGCAACCTGCTCATGGCCTATCTGGCCATGGAGATGGTGTCCATCATCTCCTACGCCTTGGTGGCGAGTCTCAAGGGAAACCTGCGCAGCCGTGAAGCGGGTATTAAGTACATCATCTACGGTGGATTGGCCTCGGGTGTCATGCTGCTGGGGATGAGTTTCCTCTACGGGATGGCTGGAAGTTTGGAGTTCGGCTCTATCGCGTCAACCATGGCCCTTAAGTCGCCTAACACCGTTACTTTGTTCATTTCGGTGGTCCTAATACTTGCGGGTCTGGGCTTCAAGGTGGCGGCGGTTCCCTTCCACATGTGGGCGCCCGATGTTTATGAAGGCGCGCCCATCGCGGTGACGGCTTTCCTGTCGGTGGGGCCCAAGGCTGCGGGTTTTGCCTTGCTGCTTCGACTCTTTCATTCCACGAACATTGCCGAGGGTGAACTCAGTCTGATCTGGCCCGGGCTCATTGCCGCCATCAGCGTGGCGACCATGTTCATCGGCAATTTGACCGCGCTTTGGCAGGACAATCTCAAGCGACTGATGGCCTTCAGCTCCGTGGCTCACGCGGGATACCTGCTCATGGCCGTGGTCCTCATGAACACGGTGGGCATGACGGCCATCGTGTTCTATCTCTTCGCCTACCTGCTCATGAACTTCGGCGCATTCATGGTGATCTCGGTGGTGGCTGATCAGGCGGGCACCGAAGACATACGCGCCATGCGCGGCCTCTGGAAGCGCAATCCTTGGCTGGCGATCATGATGGGTGTATTCCTCTTCAGTCTTACGGGATTACCGCCGGCTTTCGGCTTCATCGGAAAGTTCTATCTCTTCGCCGCGCTCATCGAGAGCGGTTGGATTTGGCTTGCCATTGTTGGGCTGCTCAATTCGGTGATCTCCCTGGCCTACTACATGCGCATCGCCAAGGTCATGCTCATCGACGGCACCGAGGGCGAGATGATACTTCCCGAGGGTCGCCTGGTTGCACCTGCGGTCACGACCACGGTGATCACCGTGTTGGCGGGCTTGACCCTGATCTTTGGAATTTATTGGGAGCCCATTCGGGTCTTCGCGGAAAGCACCTTCGGAATGATCTAGAATGTTCTACTTCAGAAGCAACATCTTGCGCCGCTGGCTTTCCAGCGGCGTTATTTGTTTGCATCAGTCTAATGCCGAAGCGGAAAGAGCATGACCCAGACGGCTTCAAGGTTCTCAGGGGGGAGTGTCGATGTCACAGGCATCTCCTTTGCCTACTCTTCGATGGCCACGATCTGCGCGGGATTAATCTGCACACGGTCGCCGAGTTCCTGGGCGATGATGATCCAGCCGTCGTCCTGAATCTCCAACACCTTGCCTTTGAAAATCCGATCGGCGCTGGTGATGATTTTCACGGTCATTCCGGGTTCCAGTTTCATGGTTCTCCTTACCAGCGAATGACGGCTGAGCCCCAGGTGAAGCCCGAACCGAAGGCGGCGAGGACCACGAGGTCGCCCTCTTTGATGCGGCCTTCTTCCACGGCCTCGGTCAGGGCAATGGGTATGCTTGCCGCCGTGGTGTTTCCATATCGATGTATATTCGAGTAAACCTGATCAGGGGTCAGTTCCAAAGCATTTCCGATGGCTTCGGTGATGCGCTGGTTCGCTTGAT
This sequence comes from uncultured bacterium, assembly GCA_964440095.1. Taxonomy (GTDB): domain Bacteria; phylum Krumholzibacteriota; class Krumholzibacteriia; order JACNKJ01; family JACNKJ01; genus JACNKJ01. The sequence continues at coordinate 21,566 of CAYTPZ010000020.1, forward strand.
GAGGAACCAACAGGTCGACATCCTCTTTGCCGAAACCAGTAGCATCCAGGCCTTCGCCTATTGCTTCGGAGAATCGCCTTACCGCATGAGTGAAAACTTTGCGCCCGTTCATTACGGGATACCAGCGGGGCGATAGATCACCTTCCATGTCCTCATCGCGAGGTAGCAACGCGCTGGGGGCTTCGAGCCAGAGTTCCTTGGCCCACTTCCCTTCCGAGTGTAGCCGTGTATCCAAGATTCCCCGGCCCTCTTCCTCGCATGGTCCGAGCACGGCTGCGCCCGCACCGTCGCCGAAAAGTACCGCCACATCTCGGCCGCGCGTGGTCATGTCCAGTGCAGTGGACTGGACTTCCGCACCGACCACGAGCACATGCTTATAGGTACCGGTGCGGATGAATTGATCAGCCACCGAGAGTCCGTAGACAAAACCCGTGCACTGGGTGCGAATGTCCAGAGCTCCGATGGTGTTGCAACCCAGAGCTTCCTGCACGAACACGCCGATGCCTGGGAAGAAGTGGTCCGGGTTAAGCGTGGCTGCAATGATTAGATCCAGATCCTCGGCCTTGAGTCCCGCCGCATCCAAGGCGGCCTGGGCTGCCTTCGTTGCTAAACCCGATGTCGATTCTCCGCCGGGCACGATATGCCGCCGCTCGCTGATGCCGCTTCGCTGGCGAATCCACTCGTCGCTGGTGTCCATCAGCTTTTCCAGATCGAAGTTGCTGACAACTCGATCTGGCAAGGCTTTGCCAAGGCCTAGAATGCGACTGCGTGTCATTGAATCTCCCAACTAGAGTTCGCTAAGAAGGCCGAGAAACACGCCCGCTCCCGCCAGAAAAAGGCCGATGGCTCCGAGGATCAGACCGATGAGCGTCGTGACGCCCTGAATGATGAAATAGGTCTTGAGCTTCGAGTTCGCAGAAACCAGCTGTAGCTTGTCTCCCGAACCATAGGCCGCTTCCATGGCCCCCGCCGCCTGGAAAAGAATGATGCCAACCCAAATGGGCAGCCAAGCGTAGACGATACCAATTCCGACCGTTGAAACGAGCAGAAGAATCGCACTGAGAATCGACATGATTCCCAGAAATCGAAGCCATCCCTTGGTCTGGAATAGGGGAAGTGCCAGTTCTCTGACGATAGTATCCTGCGGCGGAGTTTGAATGACGCTGCTTTCCATGCTCTCTCCTTCCTTAGGAGTTTTTCGTTCCGCGGCTCACCAACCAAGTGACCAGGAAGGCCAAAAGGAAAGCCGGAACGAGTTCGTAGGCCGCGGCCTTGAGAACGGGCACGCGCGTCCAAATGAGGATGGTGACCAGGCCGGTGATCATGCCGCTGAAAGCGCCGGTCCGGGTGCAGCCCTTCCACCAAAGCGCGAGTAGCAGCACTGGTCCGAATACGGCACCCAGTCCAGCCCAAGCGTAAAGCACCAGATTGAAGACGAAGTCTTTGGCGAAGAGCGCGAGGGCGAAAGCGATCAGGCCGAGTATCAAGGTCGTGATCCTGCTGACCCTTACGAGCGCGCCTTCGTTCAAGTTTCGTCCCAATAGCTTGTGAAAGACATCTTCAGCCACGGCGCTGGTAGCTACCAGGAGTTGGCTGTCGGCTGTGGACATCATGGCGGCGATGGCCGCGCTGATGAGCAGACCCGCCAGCCAAGGATTCAGCAGAGTCTGGGCCACCAAGGGCATGATGCGTTCGCGATCGTCCAGGGCTTCCAGGCTTTCAACACCCGGTAGGCCACCCGTAACGATGAGCGCGTATCCCACGGCGCCCACGAGTATGGCGCCCCAGAACGACAATACCGTCCAGACGGCGGCCAAGCGCCTGCCGCTGGCGAGATCGCGAAGGGAGCGCGCCGCCATGAAGCGAGTGACAAGATGCGGTTGTCCCATATAGCCCAGGCCGATTCCCAGGCTGCCGATGACGAGTCCCACCCAGAGCGCGTACCCGCCTTTGCCGGCGTCCACATGAAGTAGATTGGGATCGGAGCTTGCAATGGCGATGCCGAGGCCATCCCATCCTCCGAATTGGGCGATGCCGAGAATGGGCAGCAGGACGAGGGCGAAGACCATGAGCAGGCCCTGGAGCACATCGGTGATGGCCACCGCCAGAAAGCCGCCCATGAGCGTGTACAGAACGATGATGCCTGTTCCCAGGAGCATGCCGGTGACCGTACTTATACCGAAAGCCGTGTTGAGCACTTTGCCGGCGGCCACGATCTGCGCGGACACGTAAAGGGTGTAAAACACGATGACCACGCCGGCCGCCAGCGCGCGCAGGCGATGGTTTTCGTCGCCGAAGCGTTTTTCCAAATAGTCGGGGATGGTGAGCGAACCGTAACTACCGGTGGCCTCGCGCAGGCGGGGGGCGATGAAGGTCCAGCTGAACATGATGCCCACCGCGCAGCCGATGGCCGTCCATACGGCGCCGAAACCCTCGGCGAAGAATAGGCCGGGCAGGCCGATGAGCAGCCATGCGCTTTCACCGCTGGCTCTTTCGCTCAGCGCGATGACCCAGCCGGGCAGGCGCCTTCCCGCCAGAAAAAAATCGCTGCCGCTACGATTACTCCGAGCCGTGATGACACCCACCGTCATGACGATGGCCAGGTAGGCGATGAATCCCAGGGCTTGGGGGCTCAAGAATAATCCTCCTTCCGCTCGGTGGCGAGCGTAAGAAGGAGGATGAGTAGAGGCGAGATCAGAAACCAGAGAGTCGTGGGAAGGGGCATCAGCGCCTCGCCTTAATCGACCAGGTGGAGCCAGTCTCCAAGCAGGAATTGGAACCGTCCCAGGAGCAGGCTGATTCGCGCCATCACGGTGTAGCCGAAAGACGCGCCGAAGGAGACCATGAGGAAGTAGACGCCGATGCGGCTCATACCTCCAAATACACCTTTGTGCTCGCGGGAAAAGTAGAAGTAGACGAGTCCCGTAAACACGCCGATGCCGAGAACCAGGTAGTTGGCCCAGGCCACGAAGCTGTTCAGTTCCACGGACGGAACGATGGTGCTGTGAATCTGGATCATGGCGTTGGACTGCAGGAACACGTAGAGACGCAGGCCGGCTGCCATACCCATGACGAATGCCAGGGGCCAGCGGCTGAGGTAGGCGATCTTCGGAATGAGCCGCGTGAAAAAGAGGAGTCCCAAAACCAGGGGAACGTAGTAGAAACCGGTCACATTGTTCACGAGCGTGGCCTGCTGAAGGGCCTCGGCGCTGAGTGTGCCGTCTACCATTGCGTTGGAGGCGTACACCTGACCACCATACTCAACACTGTCAACCCAGATGTAGGTCAAGGACGGCCACGTCTTCAGGATGCTTTCGGGCCACCAAAGGTTGCCGAATAGATTGGGATGCACCTGTACCCAAAAGGCCACGACCATCCAGTAGGCCGCCGAGACGCCCGTGAAGAGATGCTCGGCGAACTTGTAGAAGGGGTTGTCCTTGTAGAGAAAGCTGAAGATCGCCAAGGTCAGCAAAGCGGCGAACCAGATTCCTACGGTCTCAGCCATGAAGGCCTCCTAGAATTTCCGCTGGCTGCGTCGCACCAGGTAGTAGGCGACGTTGCCGATGATGATGAATAGAACCATGACCAGATGGGCGACGCTCTGCGCGGCCATGCCGCGATTTCCAGCGCCCAATTCGGCCAGATAACCGTTTTCCATGAGCAGGCTCTCGAACTCGGCCGCGCCCGAAAGGCCGCCGAGGATGCCCGAACACTGGCCCGACTGCACGAAGGGCACGACTTCCGTGACCTGAACGGCCGTGCAGCCTGTGCTCATGGGCTTGTTCAGCGTGTCGGCCGCGTACTGCACCCACTCAATGGTGCCGGGATAGCCCGCCGAGAAACTGAAAATGAAGTCGATGTTCGCCAGGTTTTCGATACCGTGCATGATGGGGTAGCTTGAGAGCGAGCCGCCGCGCGTATCCACGGGATAGGTGGTGAAGAAACTCTCGACCACCGACTTGATGACGACCTCGTTGCCCGCCTTGTATCCCAGATTGATGTAGTCCACGCCGTACTCACGGTCGTATTTCTGTTCGCAGACCTCATCGAGAATGTCGCGGCTCATGAAGAGTCCGTCCGGCCAAAGGGCCATGACGATGACCTTGCAGTTCTTCTGCATGAAGTAATCTAAAACCGCGCGGCTCATGGGATGAACCTCGGGCATAGTGCTGGGGCCATACTCGAATGAGCAGAGCACCGTGGAGCCTTCGGGAATCTCCTCAAGGGCTTCGTAGACCGTTCGCACGTGGTCGGAGACCTTTATTTCCATGGAGAAGGGGAATACGAGGGGGACGGCCACCGCGAGTGCTATAACTATGAAGAGCCAGCGACGATCCAGATTACTGACTTTCTCGATGAAGCTCATCTTATTCCTCTCCCAGGAAGGATTTCTCGATGCCTAGGATCAGGCGAAGGCTCGTGGAAACAACTCCCAATGCTATGCCGATGGCGATGGCTCGCTGACCGGCCGCGTTGGGGAAGGTGTAGATCCAGTCGCTGATGTTCTCCAAACGGAGAATGCTGAGGAAGCCGCTTTCCGGTAGCCCGGCCGTCAGATACTGACCCAGGGGCACTCGGCCGAGCATGAGTACGATGCCCGCCAGCAGAAGAACCGTTGCCTCGGCGTTGCGTGCGCGGAAGGCGCGGAAGCTGGCGCTCGCCACGTAGAAAGCCAGCAGGGCGTACATGGTCGCGCTCAGCGGCGTGAAGACATACCACCAGATCCAGAAGAAGTGACTGTTGGGATGGCTGATGTGCGCGCCGGCCATGTAGTTGCTCATGTCGGCCGGTAGGCCGCCGAAGTAGCTGGCGAAGTTGATGCCCACATAGCCTGTGACGAAAAATCCGATGATCGTCACCAAGCTATAGGGCCAATTCTTCTTTCGCTTCAGCACCTTCAGTCCCTGCAGCTTGAGCAGGTTCGCTCCACCGAGAATGATGGCGAAGGACGCGATGATGTCGAAGAACTGGCTGAAGTCACGACCCAGGTTTCCGATGGGATCGCGCGGCACGAACCAGCTGATCAGCGTGAGCGATCCCACGAAGATGAGAATAAGTAGGGGAATCCAGTATTTTAGCAGCATGCCTTAACCCCCGCTCACGATGAAGAGCCGGCTGATGTCCAGCCAACTCGGCATGTTGATTCCGGACTGAGTCAGAATGACGTAGAGCAATCCCCAGAGCAGGGTCGCCATGAAGATGATCTTGCCCATGTCCTGCCCCTTGATGGAGCCGATGAGTTTTGTGTCGCCGGACAGGTAGGCGCTGGCCGCGAAGAATTCCTCGCCGATGAGCGTGTAGTCGCAAGCCGTGATGAAGAAGGGCAGCTGGGCCGGGCTGGCCGTTCCCGCAATCTGGATGGCACCGATGGAGTTGCCCGTTTCGGCCAGAATCAGGCTCTCCGCGTAGAACTTGCCCTGGTAAAAGCAGGCCGCAGGTTTCTCACGCAGCATGATGCCGTCCACCGCCGCCGCATAGGCGAACTGATCATCGGTGAGGTAGTGGATCATGTCGTCGTGGTAGAGGTCGGGGCGTCCCGAACTGATGTAGCTTTCGCGCACCACCTCGCGCGAGTGCGCCATGACCAGGGAGCGACTCACGGGCACTTCCAGCGGCGTTTCGTACTGAGCGGTCATCTTGGCCACATATCCCAGAATGCTCACACCCGCGAGGGTTTCGATCTGGTCCATGTCCATGATGCCCGGTACGAAGAGCACCGGTTGTCCCATTTCAGTGGCGCGGCCCACGGCCTCGTCGAATGCCTTGAGCCCGGCCACGGGACGCAGATAGATGCCGTCACCTTTGCTGGCTTGGATGATCCAGTAGATGATGCCGCCGCCGATGACCAGCACGGCCAGCAGCATGGTGGCTCGTCCTCTATTGAACCATTGGGCCTTGGGGCTGGCGGCCTCTTCGAGGTAGACCGTGGTCACACCTGCGGTGCTTTCCGCATCGATGCGATATAGATAGAGCTCGCCATTGTGCAGATCTTCGGACACATCGGTGAAGGAAACCCGCGCGCCGGGTTCACCCGCCGCGGCTCGTGTTCCCACGCGTGTCCAGATCTGGTTCTCATCGGCCATGTTTTCCAGATAGGGTGTCCGCCAGATTGTGTATCCCGTGATCACCCCATCCGCGTCATCCAGGGAGGAGTCCCAGCGAATACGCACGGCGTGGCCGCGATCATCCGGGTTATCCAGGGCCTCTAGGTTTGTGAGGGGGGCGGGTCCGAGGGGCAAGGCCGAGAGGCCTGCAGCGACGAGCAACAGTAAGAGGCTCAGGATTCGTTTCATCGAATCTCCCGGGACGGTGTCAGGAGCGCTTGCGGCTCCAGAATTTCCAGCGGGGGCTTTTCCTGGCGGCCTTCCTGGTTGCCCGCGCTTCTTTCTCTTCGCGCGACTTCTCCCCTTCGAACTGCTCGATCATCTGTAGCAGCAGTTCCACGTTGGCGCGGTCCTCGAGCATTTCCTGATAGCGATAGTAATTCGGGCTCTCAAAGAGGATGCGCACGAAGGGGCCGAAGAAGACCATGGCCTGGGAACCAATGTACGAGAGGGGCTTGGTGGATTCCAAGAAGAAAATGGCGGGCACGGAAAGGCCTCGCTTGACCGTTTTCTGCGCCAGGTTCAGTAAAAGGTCGTAATCGGACTCTTCCATTGTTTCCGGACGCTTAGGCAGAGCCATCCTGGTCCTCCCCAATGCGTTCGCTCATGAAGGCGAGTATCTCGTCCCGCCGCGCCGGATCCATGATGATGAGCATGCCGCGATAGTGGTCCAGGCGGGATTCATGAGGCAGGGTGCGCAGGTTCACGCGATCACCCCGGTGGCTGATGGCTCGAAACTCCGTCCAGGCGCGTTTTCGCCAGTAGAGTGGATTGCGAATGAGCGCGTGGGTATCATCCAGGCGATAGCGGGTGGGAAGCAGAAAGTTGGATAGGCTGGCGAGCAGAATGAAGGCCGCGAAGCCGGTGATCCATGCGCTGCCGGCGAAATCGTGGACGAACCAAAGTGTCACGGCCGAAACGAGTACGACCAAGAGGCCGCGCTTCGGCTCGCTGCCCAGGAGGAATATCCTCCACTCGAGGGTTTCGGGTTTGGCTTCCGTATCGCTCACTAGTCGGTCTCAAGCATCTCGAGATTGGCTCGGGGCAGAAGCACGCGCTTGCCGCCTTCCAGCTCGACTTCCGCGGTACGACAGAAAGTGCCGGACTCCATCTGCTGAAGTTCGGCCGGCAGATCCGTGACTTTGCCCAACACGCCGAAGTAGGGCGCGCGGATGATGCGCACGATGCTGCCGCCTTCGATGCCGGTAATCTGGTCGCCCGCGTAGTCGTCGCCTGTGCGTTCCTGCTCGGTGAGCGGAATGATGACCTCGGGGCGAATGACGCCCGCGCGAATCTGGGTCGCGCCGTTCATGCTGGCGATGCGACCCTCGTTGGCCTTGAGCAACTCGAAGGTGCGTGCGGCCATGTTGATCTGGCCGAAGCCCTCGGTGACGATGAGCGCCGCGTGAATGGGCTCGCTGCCGGTGATGGCCACGCCCAGGTCGTATCCCAGAATGGGTTTGAGATCCTGGTAGTTGTAGCCACCCACGATGATGCCGCCCACTTCCATGCTGTTGGCTTTTTTGAAGGCGGCGAGGCCCAGGAAGGAACCGCCCACGAGAATCTTCCCGCGGCAGTCTTCGGTGATCATTTCGGCCGTGAGTTCCTGAGAAGGATCTTTGGTGAGCACCTTGATCACGCCCTGGCGTTCGCCGCCGATACCGAAGATGCCCTGGATGAAAGCACCGTGCGCCTCGATCTCAACGCCCTCTTCGGGAATGATTTCCGTGATCTTGCTTTCGATGTAGGCGTCCACTTCAACGGGAATGGGGGCCTCGCGCAGAACCACCTGACCTGTGATGCCTGAAATGGATTCTACGGTTCCGTTAGTGGGGCTCTTCAGCGAAGTCTTGAAGAGGCCGAAGATGCCCTTGCTCTTGGCGAGTAATTCGCCCTGCTCGATCGTGTCGCCGGGCGTCTTGAGCATGCACTCGTCCACGTCGGCCGGTTCGATGTTGAGATTGCCCGCCACGTTGACCATCTGCACGTTGCCGGGCAGTTCAGTGCGGGCGACGATGGTGTCGGGGCTGACCATCTGTTCTTTCTCCACAACGACTTCGCCCTTGAGGGGCAGGAGACGTGTTTTTTTGATGAGCGATTCCTTGAGAACCTTCAGTCCGGGTGTGTATGCGTGCGCCACGAAATCTCCCTTTCTAGCCGACGACCGGCTGGGCGGCGTCTTCGTATTCTCCGGTAGCCTCGCTCCATTCATGGAGCTTGGCCACACGCGAAGCCTGTTCTTCGGGCAGGTTGAAGGGCTGGCGGCCGCGGCCGTCGAAGATCAATCCCACAACGCCTCCGCGCAGCGTGGTTTTGATTTCCTGGCCCTTGCCCGCGCCCAGATCCAGACCCTTGACGGGCTTGAGCTCGGCGGTCACTTCGTCTTCGCGGCCGGCTTCGAGGGTGAACATCTCGCCCTGAATCAATTCGCGATTCACCTTCTCGCCGCCGGGCAGCGTGAGGCTGATGTCGGCCATCTTCTTGCCAGGCTTGATCGCTCCCACAGGCGCGATACAGGTGCCCAAGTGGATGAGGCAATCCTTGTCGAAGACCTCGGTGGCGGCCTTTTCGTTCACCGTTGAAAGCACGCCCAGCTGGGGCATCATGAAGATGGAGTCCACGGCCAGCTGCGTGATGCCCTCGGGCAGGAAGGCGTCGATGAGCATGCGCGCGGCCTGATGGCGCCGGGGCGCGTGGCTGAGCACGCCGCCCGAACCCACGAGCAGGTCGAGGGTCATCATGTTTACCAATGTTTCACCGCTGGCGGACTGGTCGAAGGCGTCGCTGATGGTGCGCTCTTTCTGCACACCCTTGAGGCTCACAGCGAATTCCTTGTGCTGGATGAAGCTCAGGCGCAGGGCCTCGCGGGCGATGGCCTGCTCGATCTTCAGTTCCTCAAGAGCCTGCGGAATTGTTGTGGGACGAATCATCTTGTTGCCGATGCGATTCATCAGCTCCAGCTCGTCCATTTCCATGGGCACCCAGCGCAGCACGTTGGGCAGGCCGGCCTCGGCCATGACGTTGCTCACGCTGTAGCTCATGCCCAGGTTCGCGCTCACCGTGCGATTGAAGATGCCCTCGAAGACCGAGAAAACGTCGGTGGTCGCGCCGCCGATGTCCACGCCCAGCACCGAGATGCCCAGGCGATCGGCCACGGTCTGGATGATGGCTCCCACCGCGCCCGGCGTGGGCATGATGGGCGCGTCGGTCCAGCTCATGAGTTTTTTGTAACCCGGAGCCTGGGCCATGACGTGCTCCATGAAGAGGTCGTGGATCTTGTCGCGACTGGGCTTGAGATTTTCGCGCTCGAGCACGGGGCGAATGTTCTCGACCATGTCCAGGTCGGTCACACCCGCGAGCGTTTCGTGAATGGTGGGCTGCGCGTTCTTGTTGCCCGCGTAGATCACCGGAAGTTTGTAGCTGTGGCCCAGACGCGGTTTTGGATTGGCCGCGTGCAGGATTTCGGCAAGCTCCACCACGTGGCTCACGGTGCCGCCGTCGATGCCGCCCGAAAGCAGGATCATGTCGGGGCGCAGCTGGCGGATGCGGCTGATTTTCTGGTGGGGCAGCCTGCCGTCGTTGCTGGCAAGCACGTCCATGACGATGGCGCCGGCGCCGAGAGCGGCGCGCTGAGCGCTTTCACCGGTCATGGATTTTACTACGCCGGCCACCATCATCTGCAGGCCGCCGCCGGCCGAGCTGGTGGAGATGTAGATGTCCACGCCCACGTCGCCCTTCTGGGGCGAGAGGATGGTCTCACCGTCGAGAATCTGACGGCCGCGCAGTTCTTCAACTTCCTTGATGGCGTTGAGTGCGCCGCGGGTCACGTCCTCGAAAGGTGCCTCCACGGTGGTGGGAGCTTCGCCTCGCTTGACGAGGCGGTACTCGCCGTCCACGAGTTCAATGAGGATGGCCTTGGTGGTGGTGCTGCCGCAGTCGGTAGCCAGGATGGATTTGGCCTGACTGAAGTCCTTCGTCTGTTCGGACAAGATGAACCTCGTATTGCTGACTGGAAAAACGGCGCCGTTGGCGCCGAGGGTGACGAACGGAAGCATGCTAAGAGATCGGCTGAGGGATTGCAAGCCCCTGGAAACAGTTAGATTGGAGGGGTTTGGGGTGGGATTTCCGGCGGTCCGGATCTTGCGCGGGCAGGCTCATGGATTCCGCGTCATCCCGATCGCCCAGGTTACTGGAGCAGGTCCGCCGCGCCATCAGGGCGCGGCACTACAGCCCTAGAACAGAGAAGACATACGTAGGCTGGATCCGCCGCTACGTGCTCTTTCATGGAAAACGGCATCCCGGGGAAATGGGCGAGGCCGAGCTGACGGCCTTCCTGAGCCATCTGGCAACCGACCGAAAAGTCAGCGCTTCCACGCAGAATCAGGCTTTGAGCGCCCTGCTCTTTCTCTACAAGGAAGTGTTGGGGAAAGAGCTGCCATGGCTGGACGGCTTGGTGCGAGCGAAGCGTCCGCATCGGATTCCCGTCGTGCTGTCGCAGGGTGAAGTGATGAACCTGCTTCAGCTCATGCGAGGAACCACATGGCTGATGGCCTCTCTGCTCTACGGTTCCGGATTGCGGCTGATGGAGTGTGCGCGCCTCCGGGTCAAGGACCTGGACCTTGAGCGGCGGGAGATCCGTGTGCGCGACGGCAAGGGAAGGAAGGACCGCATCACGCTTCTGCCCTCGAAATTGGTGTCGCCGCTGAATGCGCAGCTTGCTTTCGCCAAGAAGCAGCATGAGGCCGATCTGTTGTTGGGAAACGGGAGCGTGGAGATACCATTCGCCTTGTCCAGGAAGTATCCGCGAGCCGCCTGGGAGTGGGGCTGGCAATGGGTCTTTCCGGCGACACGCCCCTACCGAGACCGTGAAACGGGTTTACACCGGCGGCATCACCTTCATGAGTCGGTTCTGCAGCGTGCCGTAAAGGACGCCGCTCGCCGGACTGGGATCGCCAAGCCAGCGACATGCCACACCCTGCGGCATTCCTTTGCCACACATCTACTGGAGTCGGGCTATGACATCCGGACCATCCAAGAACTGCTAGGCCACCGAGACGTCAGCACGACCATGATCTACACACATGTTCTCAATCGCGGCGGCCTGGGAGTGCGGAGCCCACTGGACTAATTGAACTGGATGGCTTCGCCCGGATTTCAGTCAATTGAACAGAATTATCTTGGGCTTGCTATTCGGATAGCTAGTTCTGTATAGTAGATTTCAACAAGCTGAAAGCAACGTGAATCTGTGCTAGAGAAAGGGTTGTTAGCAAGAATCCTCTCCGACGGTTTTGTTATCGAGCTATCTCGCTTAGATCGCCGTGCTAGCCAGAACAATCTACTTAGCGTT
>CAYTPZ010000021.1:0-32208 GCA_964440095.1 uncultured bacterium
CCGCTGACCGCTGACCGCTGACCGCGAAGATAGTGAACTTTCACTAACCTGTGCAAAAATTGTACGTCTTGTCAGATTTATTCTTACTTAGTTACTGGTTCCCGTCCAAGTCCAAGTCCTCATTTGCCTTTCCCGCCCAACATCCGCTAAACTCATTATCGTGAACAAACCAATCTATATGGATTATCAGGCGACAACCCCCGTGGATCCGCGGGTGCTGGACGCCATGCTACCTTGGTTCACCGAGCGTTTTGGCAATGCCGCCAGCGGACATAGCTTCGGCTGGCTCGCCAAGGAAGCCGTGGATGTGGCCCGACGCGAGGTGGCCGATGTCATCGGCGCGGGCTTACGAGAGATCATCTTCACCAGTGGTGCCACCGAGAGCAGCAACCTGGCGATCAAAGGTGTGGCCGAGGCCTATATCAAGAATGGCCGTCACATCATCTCCTGCGCCACCGAGCACAAGGCCGTGCTCGAGCCTCTCAAGTATCTGATCGTCCACGGCTGGGACGTCACTTGGCTCAAGGTCGATTCCCAGGGCATGATCGACCTGGACGAGCTGGCCGGAGCCCTGCGCGACGACACCGTTATGGTCACCCTGGCGGCGGTCAACAACGAGATCGGCGTGATCCACCCCCTGGCGGAAATCGGAAAATTGACCCGCGAAAAGGGTGTGCTCTTCCATGTGGACGGTGCCCAAGGCTACGGGAAATTCCCGCTGGATGTGGGCGCCATGAACATCGATCTCATGAGCATTTCCGGGCATAAGATCTACGGACCCAAGGGTGTAGGTGCTCTTTACCTGCGTCGGCGCAACCCGCGTGTACGGCCCACGCCCCTGTTTCACGGAGGCGATCAGGAAGAGGGCATACGCTCGGGCACCCACGATGTGCCGTCGCTGGTGGGTCTGGGTAAGGCAGCCACCCTCGCGAATGAGGAGATGGAGCAGGAATCGGCCACCCTGCTCAAGCTGCGCAACCAATTCTACGAGGGCCTTTGCAAGGCTCTGCCTGGCGTGGTCCTCAACGGCGACCTGGAAAAGCGCTTGGCCGGCAATCTCAACGTATCCTTCGAAGATGTAGACGGCGACGCCCTCCGCATGAGCCTGCGCAACCTGGCCGTGTCCAGCGGCAGCGCCTGCACTTTCGCCAGCACCGACCCCTCCCACGTGCTCATGGCCATCGGCGTGGATCCGCAGCTGGCCCAGGCCACCCTTAGATTCGGTTTCGGCAGATTCACGACGGAAGAGGATTGCGATCGGGCGCTGAAAATGGTAATCGAAGCAGTGCGGAAACTTCGAGGCGCCTCGCAAGACCACAAGGACCAGTCGGCCACTTGATTCCCATCAAGGAGTTCCATGCCCAAGGTTACCTTTCTACCCGATAACTTCGATGTGGAAATTGAAGATGGCGGTACCATTCTCGAAGCCGCCGAGAACTTCGACATCCCTCTCAAGCACAACTGCGGCGGTGCTTGTAACTGCGGCACCTGCCATGTGATCATCGAGGAGGGCGGGGGCACTATCAGCGAAATGGACCCCGAAGAAGAGGACACCTTGGATCGCGCTCTCGAAGTCACCAATGAAAGTCGGCTTGCATGCAAGTGCAGCATCATGGGAGACGTGGTGGTCACCATTCCGGAGACGAGTCGAGAATGACGCTTGCAGCTTTCCCTCGCGTCTCCGCACTCGAAGACTCGTGAGTCGCGCCCGGGAAACTGCTGCGCTCCCCTTTACTTCAACATGATTAGCTTGGTGGTCGCCTTGCGTGTAGCTGCGGTGATCTTGCACAGGTAGACACCACTAGGCAATTCGCGCCCGGCATCGTCGCGGCCGTCCCAGATGATCTCGTGATCTCCCGCATCCAGCAATGTACCCGGATACAGCTCGCGCACAAGTCGGCCGGCGCTGTCGTAGATAGCCAATTTCACGTGCCCCCGAGCCTCCAAACTGAAACGAATGCGCGTGCGCGGATTGAATGGGTTGGGCCAGGCGGCGAGCCGTGCCGTGGCAGTGGGAACATCCACCGAAACGGGACTGAGCAGGTAGCTCATCCACAGATCCCAGGGCAGGTTGCCGGGGCATTGGGTTGCCGTGCCCGGCATGTCGTTGTGCCCCTGAATACCCGGCATGGAGCGCTGAAGCGGAATGCCGTACTCGCCGCAGAGCACGTGGGCCATGAGCGTGGAAGCCTCGAGCATGGGCTGGCTGCTCCACTGGTCGGGATCATTCACCGTGGCCTCATGCTCCACGCCGATGGAGCGGCTGTTGTTGTAGGGATATCCATAGGCGCCGCAGTGCCAGGCCGTGTCCTCCAGGCGCACGACCTGCGTAATCTCACCGTCGACATTGCGAATGACGAAGTGCGCGCTTACCTGCGCGTCGCAATTGTGAAACCAGGCGATAGCGCCTGCATAGGTGCCCACGCCGATCCAGTGGTTCACCCAGGTGTCGATGGTGTGGTTGCGCCCGTCGGAATGATTGCAGGGCGTGAAGTAGCCAACGGCGGGAGGATAGTCATAAGTTCGATCTCCGGCACGCGCCTCGGGAATCGTAATCTCCGGATGGGCGTCAAGCCGCAGGGTTTCGCCCCAGAGGGTCATGGATCTGGATCCATCCCGAAGGATCTCGAAATATCGACGCGCCTGCAGGGCTTCCAGATCGGCGTCACCCAGGGCGCCGAAACGCGCGGCGGCGTCGAACCAGTCGGCAAGTTCGAATTCTGCGCGATTCACACCCGCGTACTCCGCGAGCAAGGCGGCGGCTCCGCGAATATTTTCCCGTGCATCGTCCTTGAGGATCTGGGTGACCAGACCGAGCCGGGCCGCGGCCTCGGAAAGAGTGGCTTCGTATGAGTTGTCCACCAGATGCATGATGCCCCAACCCTGATCAATGGAAGGGCCGATCTGCGTCCAGTTGTTTTCCACGCGACCGATGGCCATGAGCAAATCAGCCGGTACGCCGAACTCGGCGGCGGCCTCCTCGAAAAATGTGCCTAGGGTTGCCAGATCGGGATGCGGCCGCGAAAGGTAGTCCCGCCAGATATCAACATGAGCCCCGCAACCATGCTCTGCAGGATTCAGATGCCCGGCTATGGCCTTCACACTTTCCCGATGATCCGCTGCGAGGTACCGCTCGCCGATGGTTTCCAAGGGAAAGAGTGCCAATGTGCAGATTAAAAAAATCGTAGTGTGTCGCATGAATGACTTCTTGGGTTAAACAGAAACGGGGAGGGTGGGAGCCCTCCCCGAACGACTTGCGAAACTCTAGTAAGGGGTGGGCTCCCACCCTCCCAGATTCTATTTGACCATTACCATTTTTCCGCTGGCCACTCCACCGGGCGTCTCGATCTTGTAGAGATAAACGCCGCCGGGTAACTCGCGGGACTGCGCATCTCGACCATCCCAAACCAATTCCTTGGCGCCGACGTCGAACCAATCTTCGGTCAGCACGCGAACTTCCCGACCATTCACATCGAAGACACGTGCACGGACGTACCCTGCATGAGACATCTCAAAACGAAGGGTCGTTTTCGGGTTAAAGGGATTGGGGAAGTTGCCATGAATGGCGAAGGCCGGCAGTTCCGGAACATCGGTGACTGCCTGCCCGTCCATATCGAAGGACGCGTTGTCCACGGTGATGATGGTGAAATCGTCGGGATCGGCCATGCTGCCTGTGAAGGTGCCGGCCAATCCGTTTTCGTCGATTTCCGAGAAGGTGATGCTGCCGCTGGTGCTGAAGAACTTGTGATCGGCCACCAAATTCGCCAGCCAATCGGACATGTCTTCGCCTTCACCGGGGATCTCGAAGGCCTCCACATCGTCGAAGAATCCGTAGATAGTCATGTAGTCGGAGATATCCACCGGGTAAGTGCCGGGCAACAGTTCGCTACCCGCGGTGCGCGTGAAGATGGCGGCCACATCCACGGTTGCGTCGGCATTGAGCTTCGCTCCATAGCCCCACACCGTGAGGGTATCGCTCATGATCTCCATGCGCCCACCCACGCTCTGGGTCTGGCCCTCGGCCCAACCCAGATCCGGATCCAGAATCTCACCCGTGGCGTCGAAAGTGCCGCTATAGCTGCCGAAAGGCCACTGCTGATAATCGAAGTGATAGCTGCCCTGGTAATACACGGCGATCACCTCGTCCTGGGACAAGGCGGGCAGAGCCAGCAACATAGCGATGGAAGCTGCGAGGAAGACGTACTTGCGAAGCATAGTTACCCCTTGAGATTTGATGTCGGAAATTGAGTATAGCAGATATCCTATCAGCGATCGATATCATAAGGCCTACTTACCGGCACTCTTTTTCTTAAATTCCGCCGCGATAAGGTCCACCTCTCGAAGCATGTTCGAGAAGGAGGGCCTGGGAATGTCCGCCAGCTCGGCGGCTTTTCCCACGCGACCCTTGCTCTTCTCAAGCAGATGCCCCAGGAAGCGGCGCTTGAAATCGCGCTCCACGATCTTCTTGGCCCGCTTGTAGTTCTGCGGAAGGTTATACGCTTCAAGGCCGCCCAAGTGGAAATCGGCCAGAGTCAGCCTGCCACCCTGGGCACGCAAGACAGCCATCTCCACCGACCGACGAAGCTCCAGAAGCTGGCCCTTCCAATTGTGTCGCAGAAGGAAGCGCTCCACTTCCGGATCCACGTCGCGCACAGGCATGCGGAAACGTTCACCATAGTGCCGCAGATAAGCGCGGAAAAGCGAGGGAATATCCTCGCGGCGCTCGCCAAGGTCGGGTACGCGAATACGCGTTTCCTCCAGACGTTTGAGCAGCTCCGAGTTGAACTCACCGCGACGGCTCTTGGCTTCCAGATCCTCCGAAGTCGTGGCCAACAGTCGCAGGGGACCATCCAGTTGAGCCACAAGCACTCGCTGGCAGGCCATGTTGAGCTGGCCGACTTCCTCGAGAATCAGAGAACCGTCTTTGGATTTCTCCACAAGCCCCTGTCTCAATGGACCCTGATCCGTGGAGTGTGGACCGAACAATAGAAGACCGCAATCTTCCTCGCCGAGACCCTGTGGATCGAAGAGCACGAGAACACGTTCCGCGCGCGGAGACAGCATGTGGACAAGGCGAGCAAGTCGATGTTTGGATGCTCCTGGCTGCCCTTCGAAAAGGACGTGACCTTCGCCATGAGCGGCGTCGCGAATTCCATCGCGCAGCTGCTCGACGGCATCGCTGCCGCCGGCAAGGTCTAGGTCCAGCCACGGGGTATGGAGGTCTCGGCCCTCGAGCAGAAGAAGGCGTCGATGAAGATCTCGCATGATCCCTCCCATTCTGGTCTGGGGAACCCGTACTCTAGGATTATAGGTCAGGTTTGCGGAAAATTACCAATAAAAGTAAATCTGGCCGAAGATATAAATCGCGCTTATTAAATGACTTCAGGATAGGAAACAGCGCGAACTTACCTCGCAAAGGTGAGCTAGGTGCCCTTTCGGGCTCCGATGGATGATCAGTACCGCCGAGCCGCCACCTGCCAGCCTCAGGCGTTTCCTTAGCTCCTCCGGGGCCAGGGGAAATCCCCGCTTCTTCAGCGCCAGCGTGCCGATTTGTCGGCGATCCAGAGCCTCCTGCACCCGGGTCAGGCTGAAGGGAAAGCTCTCCAAGCGCTTGTACGTGCGCACAAAAGGGCTGTCGGGATTGGAATTAGAGCTCAGATAGGCGATCTGCTCGGCCAGGAGAAATAGATTCTCCCTATGCGCGAAATCCGCCAACAGACCCGAGCGGATCAAACTGCTGTCGGGTTCATGGATGTATTCCCCCGGATTCTGAACGGCCGGGGCGGGAAGGCCGGGATCTCCCTCAAAACGATTCACCTGGAAGCTATCCAGCTCTCCTTCCAGAACCGTGGCGGCGGCGGCGACTCTGGGAATACCGCCGCCCCAAATGGCAGCCTCACGCAACTCGCCTTTCCAGGAAACCAGCTCCAGTTCGTAGTCTCCACGGCTCAGATCGGCCAGGGGACCCTCACTCCCGGCCAGCGCCTCATGGGATAGATCCAATGCCGGCCCCCACTTGATGCACCAGCCGGCGGCCTTTTTCAGCAGCGGTCTGAGCGCGGCCGGGGAAGGCGAGAACTCGGCGATATTCTGACGGCGGCCCGCGCTGCCCGAGCCTCCGGGGCGCCGGCCACCCTCGCGACGAGCCGGATCGACAAAGAGTGCGTCGTGGGCGGGCGGATCATCTTTGGGAAAGGCCCCAAAATGGAGCTCCCCGCGAAGATTCAGCGTTTCCAGATTGGCTTTGGCCATGGCCAGGGCCAGTGCATCGCGTTCCATGCCCAGGGCCATGCTGCCAGCCTGGGCAAGACGGGTTAGGTCCCCGCCGCCGCCGCATCCCAGATCCAATACGCGGCCCAGGGGCGCAAGGCGCCGAGCGCGGTGCATGGCGGGCGGATGGGCGCTGGCCTGCTCGAGCAGTTCGGGGGTGAAAAAGAGCTCGTCTCCACGTGGATATTTGACGGAAGCCTTCCGCCGGGCCTCGGCCAGACGCAGGGCCAGGGTGACGATCTCGATACTGTGCTCTCGGCGCAGCGATTGTATGAAGGCCGGGCGGGCGCATTTCTCGTGGCCTGCCTGGGCTAAATGGGCAAGCAGGGCCGCGCCATCCTGGCTACGCAGGAAATTCAGGGGGCTATGCTCTTCGATCCTCACGCAATCTCCTTTATCTCGCCGGGTGCCTGCACTATCATAGCGCAGATCATGCGCCGAATCCCCCAATCATATGTTTGGGCCATGTTGTCCCTTCTCGCCGTGCTCTCGGTGGCTTGCAGCCTAAAGGTGGAAGACCTGCCGGTGAACGAGCGACCGGTGCTGGGCAGCATCCAGATCGACCCCGAAGAGCTGGCGCCCCTGGACACCCTTCAGCTGTCCATCAGCGCCACCGACCCCGAGGGCGATGATCTGGGATTCAGTTGGAACACCGGCAACCTGGGCACCTGGGTGGACGACATTGCCAACGATTCCATCGTGGGATGGATTGCGCCCAGCAGCCTTGTGGGTGTGGACTCGGTCACCTTCACCGTGAACGTTTTCGACTATGACACCCAAAACCCCGTTCAGGCTCGCAGGAGCCTGCCGGCGGAAGAACGATTTGGCGAACTCAAAGTCACGGTGCGCGACCTGGACGGCAACCTTTTGGAAGTGGACTCCCTGGCCGTGCTGGGAGTGGACACCCTGCTCGCCGATCCCCCATCCAGTGTATTCCATTTTGAAACCGTACCCTGGGGCATTCAATCGGTGCTCGCATTTCAAAGCGAAAGTCACTACGGCGCCGGAGAGCTTTTTGAAGGATACCCCCAGCCCGACACCATCTGGCCCGGCGAGATCCGCGAAACCGACCTGCGCCTAGCGCCCCGCAGCCTCTGCATCGTTCCCGGTGTGGTGGGTGAAGGCCTGGGCGACAACTACCTGGACACAATCCAGGGCGGCGTTGATTGGTGCGAGGCCGAAGGAGCCGACACGCTCTACCTGCACCAGCGCGAGTATTTCTTGGCGGGACATTCCACACCCGAGGGTAGCGCGGCCATCATTTTGGATGAACGCGATCTCTACATCGCCCCATTTCCGGGCGAAGGTCCTCTATGGCTCGATGCCAGTGCTGACCAAAACGAAATTGGTTTCTATGTGACCGGTGAGGTCAACGAAAACTGCACCATCGAAGGGATAGCCCTCCTCGGCGCCTCCGACTCCGGGGTCATGCTCGACGGCGCCGGCGGAACCTTCCGCAACTGTCGATTCGTTGGCGCGGACAAGAGCTTCCACTTTATTGGCGATGAAGGAAACATCCTCCAACTTGAGCAAGTGGAAATGCAAGGCGGCAACTACGGTCTTTATCAGGAGGGCGGACAGGTCGAGGCGAGCGCCTGCCTCATTTCCGACATGGCCTGGTACGGCATCTACATGAAAGAGGGTGGCGGTTCTCTGGAAAGCATGACCCTGGTGAATCACACGGTTGCCGCGATCTACACCGATAACGCACAGCCCCTCTATTTGGAGCAATCCATTCTCGCCGGAAACGGCAAGGGCTGCTTCACCTACTGGGGTCTGCCGCCGGAACTCAGTTGCAATCTGTTTTGGGACAACGAGGTCAACCTGTACGGTGTGCCGGGCAATGATTTCATCGAGGACGACCCGCTATTCTGCGATCCCGATGTAGGCGACTGGCGTGTGGACGCCATGAGTCCCGCGCTGGGAGAAGCCTGCGGCGATATGGGCGCTTTCGGCGAGTGCGATTCGCCGGGCAGTCCTTTCCTGGAAGGTCCAAGATGAGAGCTTCGTTGCTACTCTTACTCTTACTCATTCCCATTTTGGCCATCGGGGACTATGTGGACCCCTACGGTTTGCCGTCTGGTAGTGCATCGTTAATTTTGGCCACTCAGGATGATATCGGCGACGGCGCCGATGTTGAAGCGTTCGACTTTGCAAGCGCGGAAGTGATCAGCGACACCTACATAGACCATGTGAACACGGGCATCGGCGATCTCATATTCTTCGAACTGGAGTTCGGTTCTGCTGACAGCTACCTTCGCGCGCCTGAAGGGACCGACGGCTTCGACCGCAGTTTCATCGCTCATCTTGGACCTTTGGACCTGGATGAAATACAGCACATGGAAGATGTGGAGTTATCGGTGACGGCACTCGCAGTGGACGGCGACGCCTACGTGCTTCTTCAGGTTCAAGCGGAAGCGCAACCCGAGACCACGTCGGTGAAATTTCGCCTCAGCAATCTGAGCGCAGGGCAAATCCAATTCGACTGGGCCTGGCAGCCCAACGGCTCGCCCTACTTCATACCAAGCCCTGCCGAGTCCATGGACTTCGGTGAGCTCAAACAGATCTGGTAAGCCTACCAGGTCAAGTTTTCCAGGTGTTTGACCAGGCGATTCATCGTGGGATACTTCTGTGGTATTTCCCCCCACGTATTCCGATATCAGCACAGTGATGGGCGTGCGCCGAAAGGTGATGGTCTTTTCGGTATGATACTGAATGGGCAGGGCGCAATCTCGGCGGCGATGTCGTTTGCGGGCGTAGAGGCGTGAAACCTTGCCGGCCAGATTTTCGGGACCGGCGAGTGTTGGCAGGGAAAAACCAAGGGCCGCCTAGCTGTTAGGTTCGTCCTCTTCGGCTGCGGCCTCGGCCCGATGAGTTTCCCCATCGATTCCACTTTTTACCTCCGGGGCGATCATCGCGAGAATGGCCACGCGGGGCGGAATTGCGCTGTGGTCTGGGTTCCGCTTCCGACTCGAATCCATCTACCTGTTTACGGGGGATCTTGGAGCCGATCATACGCTCGGTGGCGCGAAGCCAACCGTGATCGCTCCCGGTTACAAAGGTGCAGGCGATGCCTTCCAGCTCGGCACGACCCGTGCGACCGATGCGATGGGTGTAG
This sequence comes from uncultured bacterium, assembly GCA_964440095.1. Taxonomy (GTDB): domain Bacteria; phylum Krumholzibacteriota; class Krumholzibacteriia; order JACNKJ01; family JACNKJ01; genus JACNKJ01. The sequence goes on from CAYTPZ010000021.1 coordinate 9,389, forward strand.
GCCTCGGGTGTATTGGGCACGTCGAAGTTGATCACGTGAGAGACGCCGCTTACATCGATACCACGAGCCACGATATCGGTGGCCACCAGGATGTCGTACTTGCGAGATCGGAAACCGCGCATGGCCTGATCGCGACGGGCCTGGGACAGGTTGCCCTGAATGCCCACGGCGCGATGACCGGCCTTGCTGAGCTGCTCAGCCAAACGCTTGGCGCGATGTTTCGTGCGCGTGAAAACAATGGCCGATTCGCAATCGTCGCGGCGCAGAACATACTCGAGCAGGTTCCGCTTCTGCTGCTCGGGGATCATGACCAGCGCATGATCGATGGTCTCCACCGGCGCGCTGCTGTTCAGTTCAACCACCTTGGGCGAGTGTAGCAGATCATCGGCCAGGCCGCGGATCTCCCTGGGCATGGTGGCAGAGAAGAGAAGGTTCTGCCGCTTACCGGGAAGCGCGGCGAGGATCTTCTTGATGTCCGGCATGAAGCCCATATCGAACATATGGTCGGCTTCGTCGATGACGAGGGTTTCGATGTGATTCAGTTTCAGGATGCCCTGCTGAAGCAGATCGAGCACGCGACCGGGACAGCCGACCACGAGTTGGGGGCGGCGGCGAAGCTGATCCACCTGATTGCGAATGGAAACACCGCCGTAGATGGTGACCATCTTCACGTGGGTGAAGCGCGCCAGGGTGCGCGTTTCCTCGGCGATCTGGTTGGCCAATTCGCGGGTGGGTGCAAGCACGAGAGCGCAAGGACCCTTGCGGGGTTTCTGCATGATGCGCTGCAGTAAGGGTAGCGCAAAGGCGGCGGTTTTACCCGTACCGGTCTGGGCTAGTCCGAGAACGTCGCTGCCGTCGAGACCCGCGGGAATGGTGTCAAATTGAATGGGACGAGGCTTGGTGAATCCGGCAGCCTGGATTCCGCGCAAGATTTTTGGGTCGAGCCCGAAGCGATCGAATTCGCTTCGGACCGAGCTTTCTGTTTTAGGCATGTATTGATTGATCTCCGCCGTGAGCGTGCAGGACATAACTGTACGGTTCGGCTGTAGATTTCCGACCCATACAACAGCGAAGGGCAAGAGGGGGTTGCTATGCGGCGCGACCTCGATGGAAAACAAAGGTCCTGTTGTTCGCCGCTGCCGGGCAGGAGCCCGGTCGAGTCAATATTGTACTCCATATGGTGGGAAAACGCCAGCGACTGCTGTCCCGATCCAGCAAGGAAACTCTTGCTTCACCTGCTAGCGGCACTACCGAAGCCGTTCAGAGCGGGTAGCGCCCTGCCATTTTCGTCGAAGAAGCTATGGCAGCCGCCTTCCCAGACATCAAGGCCTTCAATGGGAATCGGATCGATCTTCATTTCGAATTCCCCCGAAGACTGTTTCCCGACTAAGGTCTAGAGCGATTCCCCCGCCCGTCTTTCGGATTCCTTGCGCACCGTCCAGGCCTGCCTGTCGCAATGCTCGAGCAGAGGCACGGAGATTTTCCGGCTAATGTCGAAGTGCTTGCCCACTTCGCCCACGGTGATCACCTCGCTCGCGGCAAAGAGCTCGCGCAGGCCAGCGCGAAATTGATCGATAGCGGTGGCGTGAACCAGGAAGTCCCCGTCGATGCGAATCAGGCATCCTTCGCCGAGCAGATAGTCAACGAGATCACCCGCAACGGTCGAATCCAGTTCTCCAAGCAGACCATGCGTCTTGAAACCCGCTTCCCGCCAGAGAGCTTCCGCCTTGTTCACATTTTCTTGAATCTCCGGAGTTGGGCTGGGGTCGGCCTTGCCCACCCGCACACCTTCACCACGCAGACGCAAACACCCCTTCGATTCGAGATGTTCAAGCATCTTCTGGAAACTCGCCTGGGGAAGTTCGGGAGCCAAACTGCTTCGCAATGATTCACGCGCAGGCCCCCAGGCCAGCGGACGCTCTGCCTGATACTCTCCCGCCACTCTTTCGATTTCGGTAGCCAGGCGCGACACGTTGTCGGAGTGAAACAGTGATTTCCCCAAACGAAGCAGCTTTTCTTCGCCACGCATCTTCACCACCACTGCGGCGTCGCCGTACTTCTCTGCCATGGCGGTGGCTTCCTTTTCTGGAAGGCCGACCAAGCCCGCTTCCAAGCAAGCGCGCTCAAGAATTTCCTCAGGATCTCCCGCCTCCCGCAATCGCACGGCCTCCAGGTCGCTCTCGCGGCCGAAACGTCGCTTGGGAGATTCGGCTTCAATCACCGTGGCTCCCGCTACCGTTCGCATGGGCGAGTAGAAGCGCAGGATGATGCGATCTCCCGGCGCGGTCACCGCTTCCTCTTCCAAACGCGCCTGAGCCAAAGCCTCTTCGCCGGGAGGCAATTCTTCGCGATCCAAAAACACCAGACGGCCGAGAACTTCCTGAGTTCCGAAGTGAAAACGAATACGCGCGCGCTGCTTGAGTGGACGATTCAAAGAGGACAGAGCTTTCACGCGCAGGGTCATCATGTGGGATGATTGAAATCGTCCCGGTGTGGCCAGCACTTCTCCGCGCACAAGTTCGTCGTGCTTCACCCCGTGCAGGGCCACTGCGGTGCGTTGCCCGGCGATGGCTTCCTGTACGGATTCCTCGTGCACCTGAAGTTCGCGCACACGCACGGGAATCTGCCGGGGCAGAAGCTCCAGCTGATCGCCCACGCTAAGATGTCCGCTCCAGCTCGTTCCCGTGACCACCGTACCCATTCCCTTAATCGTGAACACTCGGTCGATGGGCATGCGATAGCTTCCCGCACTTTCCCGGGCAGGCACTTCCTCCGCAACTTTGGCAAGAGCTTCGCGAAGTTCATCCACGCCCTCACCCGTCTCCGCGGAAACCAAAATCACCGGCGCACCCGCCAGGTTCGTGTCTTCCAGGTACTCCACGATTTCTTCAGCGGCCAATTCAGCCAGATCCCGTTCCACGAGATCCACCTTGTTCATGGCCACCACGGCGCGCTTCACGCCGAGCAGGTCGAGTACTTCCACGTGCTCCCGAGTTTGAGGCATGACGCCTTCATCGGCTGCCACCACGAGCATGGCCATGTCCATACCACCGGCGCCGGCCACCATGGTGCGCACGAACTTTTCGTGGCCGGGCACGTCGATAATGCCCGCGTGCACAGCGCCCAGGATTAGACTGGCGAAACCCAGCTCAATGGAAATGCCGCGCGCCTGTTCTTCCTTCAGGCGATCGGTATTGATGCCGGTGAGTTTTCCAATGAGTCGCGTTTTCCCGTGATCCACGTGGCCCGCGCTACCGATGATGATCTGCTTCAATCGGGCTCCTCCTCGCGCACAATGCGCGCGCCCAGTCCGGCCAGTCTTTGTTCGATGCGTTCGTATCCCCGATCGATATGATAGATTCGACTCACTGTGGTAACACCCTCCGCCGCACAAGCCGCCAACACCAGGGCTGAACTGGCACGAATGTCAGTTGCCATGACCGGTGCGCCTTCGAGTTTTTCCACGCCGGTGACAACGGCCACGTTGCCATCCAGGCGAATTTTCGCGCCCAACCTGCGCAACTCGGCCACGTGAGTGAAGCGATCCAGATAAATGGTCTCGGTGAGAGTACTCACTCCAGCCGACCTGGCGCAGGCCGCCATGACCTGGGCCTGCATGTCGGTGGGGAATCCGGGATAGGGCGCCGTAACCACTTCCACGGGATTCATGGGCCGCCGACCGTCAACGTGAATGAAATCCTCGCCCACCTCCATGTCGAGTCCGCCGGATCGAAAGACTTCCAGCAACGCGCTCTGATGGTCGGGGATGCAATTTGTCACGGTGATTTCGCCGCCGGTGGTCGGTGCCGCTGTAAGGAAGGTGCCCACTTCGATGCGGTCGGGCGGCACGTCGAAGTTCAGTGGCTCCAGCGCATCCACGCCTTCCACAACCAGCGTGGATGTGCCGACACCTTCGATCTTCGCACCCATGCCCACAAGGCCTTCGGCCAGGCTGGTGACGTCGGGTTCGCGCGCGGAATTGCGGAGCACCGATTTCCCCTTTGCCAACACCGCGGCCATGAGCACGTTCTCGGTGGCTCCCACGCTGGAAATGCGGAAGTTGATTTCCGCACCCTTCAGCCGCCCTCCTTCGGGCCATCTGGCATCGATGTACCCATGATCCAAATCGATGCGCGCGCTTAGACGCTCCAGTCCTTCCAAATGCAGATCAACCGGACGCGGTCCCCAGGCGCAACCGCCGGGCATGCTCACTCTCGCTTCGCCGAAGCGAGCCAACAGAGGACCCAGTACAGTGATTGAGGCGCGCATGGTTTTGACCAGCTCGTATGGCGCCTCACGCACGGGGACTTCTCGTGCGTCGATGCGCAAGGTGGAGCCATCGCGCTCGCACTTTGCACCCAATGTGTCCAACACACGGATCAAGGTGCGCGTGTCGCGGAGATCGGGCACATTGCGAAGCTCGCTGACACCCTCGGCAAGCAGTGCTGCACACATCAGGGGTAGAGCCGTATTTTTGGATCCTCCAGGCTCCACGCTGCCGCGCAGAGCTACGGGACCTTCCACTACAAATCGTTCCATGGGATTCTCCTCCGACTCAGACTAGCAAGTTCAGAGGGACAACGCGAGGGGCAAGCGTGAGTTCCGCCCCAGGCTAGGACAGGATCTTTGGGTTGCCCAACCATTCCGGTGCTTTTTCGGGTGTGGAAAAGAGACTGATAGATCGAGCCGAATTCAGCTTACAAAAGAGCATGGTGTAGGCGGTGGATCTCGGATCGTTGACAAGGTAGGCCGTTGGGCCCATGGAGCCCTCATAGACTTTTGGGAAACTCTTTGTGAGATTGCTGAGATCATCAAGTGCCAACTCGAATTGGCAGGCCGGAGATCCAAAAAAATGTTCATTTCTGGGTTGAACAAGGGATCGTGCCAGATATTTTTAGAGGCCTCGATCAGCTCATCGAGATCGACGCGGCCATCAAGTGATGAGCAAGATTCATTTACATCGCAGGAGGTATTTTCAACAGGCCTCATTCACATATTGCATTGATAATAAACGAGTTAGCTTCCATGCGAAATGGGGAGTCTCGCGATAAACCTGGAACCTTCGTTCTCCCGGCTGGTCAAGTCCCATGTCGTGGGCCATCGCCCTCCTAGATCACCCGTCCCATGGCGCGCAGAATGGCCACGGTTTTGGGTGTGAACTGATCGCGCAGGTATTTCATTTCGTAGTCGGAATCGAAGAGCGCCGCTTTGACCTTTTCCAGACCATGGCTCTCATCGGGATCGGCCTTCAGCTGATCGGCCAGGGCGGGTTCCATTTCGATTCTGAAAATATACTGGGGCTCATCCATCACATTCAGATCCACGCGCACTTCTTCGTAGCCGGGACGCTCACGTTCCAGAAAATCGGCCAGCAATCCACTGGCCTCTTCTTCGCGAGTTTCTCGAATGAGCGCGTCGAGGGGATCCTCGTTCTTCTCCAGCTTGCCGCCGAGCATTTCAAGGTGGCGATCCTTCTTCTGTCCCGGTGCGCGCTTGCGCGAGAAGAGGTAGTGCTCACCGGTGCGGATAAGCACCTTGGACACGGGCTTCATGATTTTTTACCCCCGGGCATTGTTCCCATGACCACTCGATCACGGCCGCTCAGGTCGGGATGAACGACGATGCCCTCGAAGCCCGCGCTTGCCAGCAGCTCCCCTACCGCCTCACCCTGTGTATCGCCAATCTCCAAAGCCAGCAGCCCGCCGGAACGCAAACGCGAAGGCGCCTCCTCGGCCAATAGCCGATAGGCATCGAGACCATCCTCACCGGCGAATAGCGCAGCATGAGGCTCGTGCGCCCCCACCTCGGGCGGCAACAGTTTGGCCTCATCCAAGCGAACATAGGGTGGGTTGCTGATGATCAGGTCCAGGTCTTCGCCGCCGGGCAGGCCCATCATCTCCACAAACTGAACGCGTGTGTTCACTTTATTGAGCGCTGCATTTTCCAAGGCAAGACTGAGAGCTTCCGGCGATACATCACTGACTTCGATGGATAGATCCTCGCGCTCTCTCGTGAGTGCAATGGGAATCGCTCCACTGCCGGTTCCCATTTCCGCGGCGCGTATCGGTCCCGCCGGAAGTGCGGCCAGAGTTTTCTCCACGAGAATTTCGGTCTCTTGTCGTGGGATGAAAACCCCCGGCTTCATTTTCAGCGTGTAACCGTAAAACTCGGTTTCACCTACAATGAGCTGCAAGGGCTCGCGATCGCGACGACGCTTTAGCAGGGCACGATAAGCCGAACGCTGCTCGTCGCTGAGGGGATGATCGAATTTCAAATAGAGATCGAGGCGGGAGCATCCCAGAAGATGGGCAAGTAGCAACTCGGCATCCAGGCGTGCGCTATCAACACCGGCGGCGGCCAAGAACTCGGCCGATGGGGGAATGACTTCCATCACCGCCCAAGCCGCCTTGGAACTCACGCGCCCTCCGCAGCCAAGAGGCTTTCGCGGTAACCCAGACGCAGGCCGTCGAGCAGTTCGTCCATGTCGCCTTCCATGAAGGCGCCGAGATTGTAGAGCGTCATGTTGATGCGATGATCGGTGATGCGTCCCTGGGGAAAATTGTAGGTGCGGATTTTCGCCGAGCGATCGCCGCTGCCCACCATGTCTTTGCGTGCGGCGCTGATCTCAGCATCGCGCTCGGCCTTTTTCAAGTCGTAGAGTCTGGCGGCCAAAACCTTCATGGCCTTGGCCTTGTTCTTGTGCTGACTCTTTTCATCCTGACAGCTGACCACCAGGCCCGTGGGCTCGTGGGTAATGCGCACGGCGCTGTCGGTGGTATTCACGCTCTGTCCACCGGGACCGCTGGAGCGATAGACGTCGATGTGCAGATCGTTTTCCTCGATCTCCACGTCCACCTCTTCCACTTCGGAAAGCACCGCCACCGAGGCTGCGCTGGTATGAATGCGACCGCTGGATTCCGTGGCCGGCACGCGCTGCACGCGATGCACGCCCGACTCGAATCGCATGCGCCCGTAAGCGCCCTCGCCGCGAAGGGCGAAGATGACTTCCTTGAGCCCTCCCACCGAACCGTCGGCGCTGCTCATGACTTCCATTTTCCAACCCTGGCGCTCGGCGAAGCGCTGGTACATACGATAGAGATCGCTGGCGAAAAGACCCGCTTCATCGCCGCCGGTCCCGGCGCGAATTTCCATGATGAGATCGCGATCGTCATCGGGATCTTTCGGCACGAGCAGAAGCTCGAGCTCCGCCGCCATTTCAGGCAATTTCTCTTCGGCTTCGGCGATTTCCAATTCCGCCAGTTCCTTCATTTCCGCATCGTCGCCGGCCATAAGCTCCTGAGCTTCCAGGCGACCCTCCCAAAGTTCCAAATAGGGACGCGCCATCTCGGCCACGGCCCGCAGGTGCTTGTACTCGCCACCGACTTCCTTGGCGCGGCGGCGATCGCTGAGCACTCCAGGATCCACCATGAGCGTTTCGACTTCGGCAAGCCGCGCTAAAACCTTGCGAGCTTTCGAGCTCAGGTCTTTCATGCTGAGACCTCTTCGGCCGGCGTTTCCTCGGGCTCGTCTTCGCCGTCCAGTTTCATTTCCGAAAAGGAAGGGATGCGCGCAGCGGCGTCGGCGGGATCCAAACAGGCCGCCAGAGAAGTCAGCGCAACTTCGCACTGCTCCAGATCGGGCTCCTTGGTGGTGAGAAGCTGCAGACCCAGCCCAGGATACACCAGCGGCGCCAGCCAGGGCCGCCACTTGGGCTTGCCACTGAGTTTGATCAACTCATAGGATATTCCGCCGATGAGCGGCACGAAGGCCAGGCGCAGAAGCCGATCGCCGATGGTAATCGGCTTACCCAGGAAGACGAAAACGAGGATGGACACCACCATCACCAGCAGCAGAAAGCTAGTACCGCAGCGCGGGTGCAGACGCGTATTGGCCAGAATGGATTCGGGTGTCATGGGCTCGCCCGACTCGTATGCGTTGATGGTCTTGTGCTCGGCGCCGTGATACTGGAACACGCGCCGCATCTCGCCCCAAAGGCTGATCAGCCAGATATAGAGCAGGAAGATGGCCAAGCGGAAAAACCCGTCCACCAGATTCCAGATCAGACCGCTGTCGGTGCTCACGGTCCAGTCGGTGAGATACTGGGGCACGAAGAAGAAGAGACCGATGCCCAAAACGAAGGCCAGCACCATAGTCAATCCCATGCTCGCCTTTTCCTGCCAGTCGCTGCGCTTGGACGCTTCTTCGGGCATGGCGACTTCTGCCGAGTAGGACAACATGCGCATGCCTACGTACATGGTCTCGATGAGGCCGATGGCTCCGCGAAGGATGGGCACCTTGTGCAGTTTGATGCGCACCAGAAAACTCTGGAAGGGTTCTCTGGTCAGCACGATCTTGCCTTCGGGGTTGCGCACCGCGCAGGCAATGAAATCTTTGGCCCGCATCATCACACCTTCGATGACGGCCTGGCCGCCAACGGCGAAGGATTCTTGATTCTCTTTAGACATTCAGCTCCTAGGCAGGGTCGCGGTCAGCGGGTCGCGGTCAGCGGTCAGCGGGTCGCCGTCACAGATACAAAAAGGCGCACCCTGTCGGATGCGCCTTGAATTCACTTGGGTGTTTTAACCCTTGTTCTTGTTCCGGTAATCGCCATAGCGTTTCTGGAAGCGTTCCACGCGTCCGGCCGTATCTACCAGCTTCTGCTTACCGGTGTAGAAGGGATGGCAGCTGGAGCAGATTTCCACGGAGATCTCCGCCTGGGTCGAGCGGGTCTCGATGATGTTCCCGCAAAGGCAGGTGATCTTGCTGTCTATGTACTCGGGATGAATACCCTTTTTCATATCTCAATACTCCTAGGTTTCCGTTCCCCGGGAAGCTCGTGTTCCCGATAGGTCAGGCGTTCATGGAATCCAAGAACTTCTGATTGGTCTTGGTTTTGGTCATCTTCTCCAGCAGGAACTCCATGGCCTCGACCATGGGCTTCTCGCTTAGGAATCTCCGTAGAACATAAGACTTTGTGATGGTCTTTTCATCCATCAGCAGCTCTTCTTTTCGGGTGCCGCTGCGGAAAATGTCGATGGCGGGGTAGACACGCTTGTCGCTGAGGCGGCGATCCAGCACGATTTCGCAGTTGCCGGTGCCCTTAAACTCTTCAAAAATAACCTCATCCATGCGACTGCCGGTCTCGATGAGAGCCGTGGCGATGATGGTCAGGCTGCCACCTTCCTCGATATTCCGAGCCGCTCCAAAAAAGCGCTTGGGGCGCTGAAGAGCGTTGGAATCGACGCCACCGGACAGAATTTTGCCCGAATGGGGCACCACCGAGTTGTGGGCCCTGGCCAGGCGGGTGATGGAATCGAGCAGGATCACCACGTCCTTGCCGGCTTCCACCAGACGCTTGGCCTTCTGCATGACCATGTCGGAAACCGCCACGTGACGCTCGGCGGGCTCGTCGAAGGTGCTTGCCACAACCTCGCCGCGCACGTTGCGAGACATGTCGGTAACCTCTTCGGGCCGCTCGTCGATGAGCAGCACGATGAGTTCCACGTCTTCGTTGTTGGCGGTGATGGCGTTGGCGATGTTCTGCAGAAGGACGGTTTTACCCGTACGCGGAGGCGCAACGATGACCGCACGCTGACCCAGGCCGATGGGCATGAGCAGATCCACCACACGCGTGGTCAGATCTTTGGGATCGTACTCAAGGTTCAGTTTCTGGTCGGGGAAGAGCGGCGTAAGGTTGTCGAAAAGCACCTTGGGCTTTCCGATTTCCGGCGCCTCGTAGTTGATGGCCTCCACACGTAGAAGTGCGAAGTAGCGCTCGTTGTCCTTGGGAGGACGCACCTGGCCGGTAATGGTGTCGCCGGTTCGCAGGTCGAAGCGTTTGATCTGGCTGGGACTGATGTAGATGTCGTCCGGGCCGGGCAGGTAGTTGTAGTCGGGGGAGCGGAGGAATCCGTATCCCTCGGGAAGCACCTGCAGCACACCTTCGGAGAAGATGAAGCCGTTCTGTTCGATCTGTGCTTCGATGATGCGGAAGATCAATTCCTGCTTCCGCATGGAGCTGGCGCCTTCGATCTCGAGATCCACGGCGATGTTCGCCAGATCCTGAATGCTCTTATCCTTGAGATCGGCAATATCCATGATACGGTCGTCGGCGTTGTCCCGGGTCACGATATCCGGGTCCGCTCCTTCACCGTTGGGATGCTCGCCTAGCTGCTTGGGTCCTCGGGGGCTGTAACGACGTCCACCGCGTTGATTTGAGCGACGGCGCCCACCACGTTGGGACCTATCCTCTATTTCGCTTTTCAATGAAAATGCTCCATTTTGAGTTGCATGCGGGACCGCTGCGTAGGGTCCATTGGAAAAATTGGGATTCAACAGAGATGAGACGGGATTCTAGGGAATCGACCCAGATTGGGCCTCTCGGACCCATAAGGTAGAGGACAAGGATTCCCCTGTCAAGGTATATCGGCCTAAAGACTTGCTAACTAAACAGTAACCCGCCTGAAATAAAAGGGGGGGCGGAAATTTCCAGCCCCCCCATTGAAAGAATCTTTCAGTTTACTCTTCGATCATGAGGTCCGTGACCTCGAATCTGGCCACTTCTTCGGGCTCGGCCACGAAGAAGGCGGAGAATTCAAGTTCCTGTCCTGCTTCCACCAACTCGAATTCCGCGAAAGCGTTATCGATGATTTCACCCATCTCGTCGAGCAGGTCGATGCTCAGCTCGATGAAGTCGATGGGATCTTCCCGCTTGTTCAGGAGGATGCCCTTAACAAAGCGGCCCTCGATATCAGCGGTGATGATGGCTACGTCGTCCTTCTCAAAGAGGGCGTTGGCACGGCGCTCTTCTTCGGCCTGCTCTTCGATGGACATGAGCTGCGGAGGAGTGTCGTCGGCCAGGCCCTTGTAGGTGGCGTAGGCGCGGAAGGCGTCTTCGTAGGATGTGCGGTTGTCCAGGAAGCCCTGCTTGTCGCCGGCTTCATCGGCGGCCACGGCCTTGTCCTTGTAGGCGTTGGCCATGATCTGGAAGACCTTGGCGTCGGTGGTCTCGAAGGTTTCTTCGAGCATCTTGGCCGATGCGATGGCGGCATCCAGATCGCCGCTCTTGTACTCGCAGAACTCCTTGTAGTACCAGAGTTCGGAATCGGTGGCGTTCAGGTCGAGAGCCCTGGTGAAGTTAACCGTGGCCTCGAGGTATATCTCGGCAGCCATGAAGGCGAGGCCGGCATACTTCGGAGCCTCGACGGACATGTGTGCGTCCATGGCCTCGATGTCACCAATGGCTTCGGCTTCCTTGAACTTCCGCTCGCGAATTTTCGCGGCTTCCGCCAGAGCCTGTCCCGCGAAGGGGAAGTAGCTTTTCTGGCCCTTCTCAGCGGCCACGTCGTAGAGCTTCAGTCCGAAGACCTCGTGAGTGCTGTACACGTCGGGTAGACCGGCGGTGACTTCACGATAGCGAGTCAGGTAGGGCTCACGCTCCACATCTTCCTGACCGGGAATCACATAGAGATTCGCCAGCACGGTGCAGAGCATCTTGGCGGTCTCTTCCTGGGCCTCAGGCTCGGTCTCCAGTTCCAAGGCGATATCCAGATTCTCTAAGCCCTGCTGAAGAAGACCCTGATACTCGAACTGATCGATCTTCTTGAACTTCTCGGCCTTGAGAAGATAGGCGCGAGCCAGGTTACTGTAGCCCCTGGCCTCCTCAGGATTCGCCTCGGTGGCCTGAGTGAAAAACTCCTCGGCCATCTCGTAGTTCTCGTCGTTGGTGTAGCTGATTCCCTCGTTGAAGACCTTGGTCCAGTTGGACTGGATGTTGGTCTCCGCCTGCTCGGCCCTTTCGGGCTTGAGCTCCGCAGCCTTCCTGAAATTATCGTAGGCGTTGCGGTAGTCCTCGAGCATGGACTGGCTGAGGGCCATGTAGAAATAGGCCTCGCCATCCTCGGGATTCAGTTCGAGCGCCTCGACACAGAGGGACTCGGCGATTTCAAATTCGCTCTGCTGGTAGCGCAAAATAGCGCTGGAAGTCTGCATGGAGTTGCAGCCAATGATCAGGGCCAGCAGACCCAAAAGACCCACGGTGAAAAATCTTCCATACTTCATCCCTGACCTGTCCTCCTTCGTGACCCTTTGGCAAGGAAATCCAACGGCTGAAAGGGGGCCCCGGGGCTACACCAGCCGTGAAAGCGCATATTTCTGTAGGGTTGAACCGAGGGAACGGTATACCGCAAGTGCCGAAAAGTCAAGGGTCCTGGGGGTGAAAGCGCCTTCGAAGGCGGAGCAGCCTAAAGCAGGGATTCCGGATCCACGTCCAGGTCAAGCGACAGGGCTCCGCTGCGCTTCATTTCTTTCGCCAAAGCTGCAAAAGCCTCGGGAAACCATGCCTTTTGCTCGTGGCTGAGCCGCCCCTTGAATAGAATCTGCCGCCGGTGGCGCCCCTTGAGCTTGGCCAAAGCCGCTTCCACCGGACCCAGAATCTCCCCGGGATGATCCGGCCAGTTTTCGCGGAAGCGGCGAATCAGGCGCTCCGCCGCCCGCTCGGCCAGGGCCTCCTCCGGGGCGGAGACCATGAGGGACACTAGTTTTCGGTAGGGCGGGTAACCCAGAAGGCGGCGTTCGCGAAGTTCGCGGTCGAGGAAGTCGTTCCCACGATCGGCGGCCAGGCTCTCCAGCACCGGATGGTCGGGGTTTAGGGTCTGCACGATCACCCGGCCCGCCTGCGTCCCCCGGCCCGAACGGCCGGCCACCTGCTCCAGAAGCTGCCAGCTGCGTTCGGCGGCCCGGAAGTCCGGGAGGAAGAGCCCTGTATCCGCCGAGATAACCCCCACCAGGGTCACCTCGGGAATGTGATGGCCCTTGGCGATCATCTGCGTGCCCAGGAGCAGGGCGGGCCCCTCCTTGGAAAAGCGGCTGAGGATGTCCTCATGAGAACCTTTTCGCGAGGTGCTGTCCATGTCCATACGCAGGATATATGTGCCCGAAAATCGCATTTGCAGGGCCATCTCCACCTGCTGGGTTCCCGCTCCCACCAGCTCCCATCGGCCTCCCCCGCAGTCGGGGCAGCTAGGCGGCAGAGGACGCTCTTGCCCACAGTAGTGACAGAGCATTCGCCCGCGCCCGGAATGATAGGTGAGGGAAATGTCGCAGCGTGTGCAAAGGGGTACGTGCCCGCAGCCCCGACAGATGCGGAAACGACTGTGCCCGCGCCGGTTCAATAGCAGCATGGCCTTTTCGCCGCGGGAGAGGGTTTGATCCAGGGCCTCCAGCAAGCTCTGGGAAAAGAGCTCCCCGCCGGCTTCGCTCATGTCTGCAATTTCCACGGTGGGACGCTTTCCGCCTCCCACACGCCTGGGCATTTCCAAGAGCTTGTATTTTCCGCGCCGGGCGTTGTGCAGGCTGTCCAGGCTGGGCGTGGCGCTGCCCAGAATCACCGTGGCCCCCGCCGAGCGGGCACGAACCAGAGCCACAGACCTGGCGTGGTAGCGCGGCTTCTCGCTCTGCTTGTAGGAACCGTCGTGTTCTTCATCCAGAATGATGAGGCCCAAATTCGCGAAGGGCGCAAAAATGGCGCTACGCGGCCCCAGCACCACCTTGAGACGATCCTCGCGGATGCCCTTCCATACCTGAAAACGCTCACCGGCGCTGAGCCCGCTGTGGAAGATGCCCACCTGATCGCCCAGCCGGCCGCGGAATCGTCGGGCCATTTGCGGGGTCAGGCTGATTTCGGGCACCAGGACGATCACCTGTTTGCCGGCGGCCAGCACTTTTTCGATGATGCGAAGATAGACCTCGGTTTTGCCGCTGCCCGTAGCTCCCTTGAGGAGGAAGGCGGCGAAGTCATCACCCAGGCTCGCTTCGATTTCCGCCAGCGCACTCGATTGATCGGCCGTGAGGCGCAGGGCCTTGGGCTTGTGGGGCAAGGGTTCGGGCTCGGATACCCGCGGGCGTTTCATGGGCTTGATGGGCAACATGGAGCGCAGCACTTCGCCCTGGGACGCGCCATAGTAGTCGGCCATCCAGGTGCTGAGATTCAGAAATGAAGTGCTGAGCCAGGACGATGGATCCAGCAACTCCTGGATATCCCGAATGCGTTCTTCATCCACTCCCAGATCCGCCGCTCGCCTTTCCCGCAGTATAAAACCCACTTCGCGGGTGCGGCCAAAGGGCACCTTCACGCGCGCGCCGATCTCTGGCACGGGCATGTCTGCGGGCAAGCGGTAGCTGAAGCTACGCTGCAGCGGTAGTGCCACGGCGACGTCGAAATATTTTGGAGTGTCGGCCATGAAGCGAAGATAGCATATTCGCTGACCGCTGTCCGCTAGCCGCTGTCCGCAAAAAAACCCGCCCAAATTCGGGCGGGTAGCGGTTCGCGGTTGGCGGTTAGCGGTTAGCGGTTGGCGGTTCGCTAGTTCTTGATTCCCAGCATTTCGCTGACCCGGCCGATCAGCTTGTTGGGGCTGAAAGGTTTGGTCATGTAGTCGTTGGCACCGGCTTCCATTCCACGTTTGCGATCTTCCTCGCGGCCACGAGCCGTGAGAAGCAGCACGGGAATATCCTTGGTGCCAGGATCCGACTTCAGACGCTTGCATGTCTCGTAGCCATCGAGGCGAGGCATCATGATGTCCATGACGATCAGATCCGGGCGTTCGCTGCGCGCGCGTGCCAGGGCCTGTTCACCATCGGCCGCCGTGATGACATCGAAGCCCTCGGCTCCGAGACTGAAATCTAGAATGTGAAGAATGTAAACCTCGTCGTCGACGACGAGCACCTTGCCCTGGAACATCCGGCTCCTCTCTATTTACCCAAAGTTCCGGAACCCGGTTGTGTCTCGGGCTCGCTGATCCGTTCCTTGTAACTCACTTCGGGATCGCGACGGCGCTCGCGCACCACGATGCTTCCCTCATGCTGTTTGCCAAACTTCTTCAACTCGAAAGCCGAATCGCTGAGCTCGCCCGGGTGGCTGAAGTTGCCGCCGACCTTGGGCACGAGCGCGATGGTGACCGTCATCAGGGGGACGCGGCGTTCCACGCCCTGACGATCGAGGATCGACAGGTATCCGCGCTGCACATCTTCGTCGCTGAAGAGCTTCAGCTTGCGGGTTTCGAAGGCCTCGAGCATTTCGTCGCCGATCTGATCGCCCATATCCAAGGGAGAGATCAGCACGAAATCGTCGCCGCCCACATGGCCGGCGAAGACGTCTTCATGGGCCTTCTGCTGCTCGGAAAGAATGGCCGCCAGTAGTTTGATGGCCTCGTCGCCCTCGGCATAGCCGTAGGTGTCGTTGTAGCCCTTGAAATTGTCCAGATCCAGATAGAGGAAGCAGAAGTCCTCGCCGTTATCCATCCGTCGGGTGATCTCTTCCTCGATGGCCGGATTGCCGGGAAGCCCGGTCAGGGGATTCGCCTCGCGCTGCTTCCGGAAAAGCATCAGCAGGTTCTTCACGCGAGTGAGCATTTCCAGCTGATTGTAGGGCTTAGCGATGTAGTCATTGGCGCCTAACCGCAGGCCCGAGTTCACATCGTTCTGGCAGGTGCGCGCCGTGAGCATGATGACCGGAATCTGCGCCGTCTTGAAATCCTTGCGGATCTCGCGGCAGACCTTGTAGCCATCCATGCGGGGCATCATCACGTCCAGCATGATCAGGTCGGGGCGGTGGTCCAGGGCCATCTTCAAGCCCTCTTCACCGTTGGTTGCGCTCAGAACGTCGTAACCCGCGCCTTCGAGCTGATATTCCATGATCTTGCGAAGGGAGGCATCATCTTCTACGACTAGAATTCTGGCCTTATCCTGCATTCTACGACTCTCCATCCTGGGCCATAAGCGGTTTGGGCAGAGCACGGCTGCCGCA
This sequence comes from uncultured bacterium, assembly GCA_964440095.1. Taxonomy (GTDB): domain Bacteria; phylum Krumholzibacteriota; class Krumholzibacteriia; order JACNKJ01; family JACNKJ01; genus JACNKJ01. The sequence continues at coordinate 25,194 of CAYTPZ010000021.1, forward strand.
GAGGCTGTGCAAGGGATATGCCCTGTCGCTAAAGGAAATCGGGCATCGGGCGGGTTTCCTGAACGTCTATTTTTATGCCCTATTGGGAGATCCTATGAGGAAGCATGAGGAACAATAAGGAAGCATAGGGAGCATTAACTTCGAATGGGGCGAATTATCCCTTTTCAGGGAGCCGCCAGATTGCCTCTGCTGAAGGGTTTGAGGGCTTCAGTAGCGGAAGATTTCTCTTTCCGACGGAAAGAGGCGGCGCATGCGACCATGAGACCATTATCTGTGCAGTACTTTGGACTGGGGGCAAACACCGCTAAATCCAAGGCGCCCAAGCGTTCTTCGGCGGCGCTTAAAAGCGCGCGATTGGCCGCCACACCGCCGGCCAGATAGAAGGCCGCAAGCGAGCGCCCGCGCGCCACTTCCAGGCAGCGGCCCAGAAGCTGATCCACCACGGCCTTCTGAAAAGAGGCGGCAAAATCGGCGATATTTTGCGGTGAACCTTCCGCCTCCCAAAGCAGGCGGGCCGCGGTTTTGAGACCCGAGAAACTGTAGTCCAGGCCCCCGCCTTTCAGCTTCACCTTCGGAAACTGGAAGGCCTTGGGATCACCATCGGCGGCCATCTTCTCGATGATAGGCCCGCCGGGATATCCCAGGCCCATGATCTTGGCCACCTTGTCGAAGGCCTCCCCCGCCGCGTCATCGCGGGTGCTGGCCAGCAGGCGATAGTCCCCCGGTCGCCGGGCCAGAATAATCTGACTGTGACCGCCGGAGACCACCAGCACCAAGGAGGGAAAGAGCATGTCGCGCTCGAGATGGTTGGCGAGAATGTGCGCCTCGATGTGATGGATGCCCATCACCGGCAGGTTCTGCGCTCCAGCCAACCCCATGGCGAAGGAGACCCCCACCATGAGCGAGCCCATGAGGCCGGGGCCCTGGGTGACGGCCAGGTGGTCGATATCGCCTAAAGAAAGATTCGCCTCGACCAGGGCTGCGCGCATCACCGGCGGCAGATTGCGCAGGTGGCTGCGGCTGGCCAGTTCGGGCACCACGCCGCCGTACTTCTCGTGCACCAGTTGATTGGCCGCCACGTTGGCGAGCCCCTTGCGCTCATCGCAGTAGATGCCCACGGAGCTGTCGTCGCAGCTGGTCTCGATGCCCAGGGTGATCATCTCAGTCCCACGCTCCACGATCGGCCAGGGAATCTTCCACTAGGCGCCAGGCTCGCGGCAGGAAGTCCAGGAGATCCGAGGAATTGGCGGCCCGGCCAAGTACATCGCCGGTGAGCCGGCCCGCCTCGCCATGGAGAAAGGCCGCCAGCAGAGTGGCCTCAAGCGCGTCGCCGCCTTGGGCGAGAATGCCGCCGGCCAGGCCGGTGAGAATGTCACCCGTACCGCCGCGAGCCATGGAAGGATGCCCCGCCGCGATGGTGTATATTTCCTCGCCGGCGCCCTTCACGCGCGTGGGCGCGCCCTTGCTGAGCAGAATCAGATTTCCACCGGCGGCGGCGAGACTCGCTTCCGCATCTTCGAGATCTTCACCGACCAAGGCGGCCATCTCTCCGGAGTGCGGTGTGAGAACGCGGGAGCCGGGATGGCTGCGCAGTTCGTCCAGGCGGCCCGCATAGGCGTGGAGCGCATCGGCGTCCAGCAGCACCGGTATTTCCAAGGGCTTCAGAAACTGGCGGAGGGCGGCCAAGGTGGACTCGTCCCGGTCCATGCCCGGGCCCAAGGCCAGGGCGCTCATGCGAGGCATGAAGTCGGCCATCATCTCGAAGGCCGCCGGCGCCAGAGAGCCCGAGGAATTTTCCGGAAGACTCAGGCAGATGGCTGAGGGATATCGCTCCTGTACCAGAGGCGCCACCGTTTCGGGCAGGGCCGCGTAGACCATGCCCACGCCGCTGCGCAGGGCCGCGCCCACGGTGAGCAAAGCCGCGCCGCGATAGCGTCGGCTGGCGGCGGTCACCATGAGCGAGCCGCGCTTGTACTTGTGACCCGCCGGGTCGAAGGCGGGCAAAAATGCACGCGCCACATTAGCGTCCACCAAACGCCGGTAGCCTCCAACTGTGCTGATCACTTTATCGGGAAAGCCGATGTCCACCGTGAGCACTTCGCCCGCGGCGCCCGCACCAGGATGTTCGAAAAGCCCGACCTTGGGCGCGCCGATGCTGGCAGTGGTATGCGCGCGCACGCTTTCGGTAGCCGCAGAATTGGGGTTGCCGGAAATGCCGCTGGGCACGTCCACCGCGAGAATGCGGGCGGCATGATCGTTCAAAAGCCGCGCCGCCGAGAGCCCGGGTTCGCGCAGACCACCGCTGAGGCCCGTACCGAAGAGCGCGTCCACGGCCAGGTCGCAGGCTTCCAATTGCCGGGCGCATAGGGCGCGGGCGTCTTCATCGCCCAGTGGAAAGATGGCCGGTTGCAAGGGCAGAAGTAGTTCGAAGGCCAGGCGCGCGTCGGCCGAAAGCTGATCGGGAGGCGCCAGCAGGAAGATGGTGACGCCGGCGCCTTCCTGCATGAGGTGGCGCGCAATGACGAAACCATCGCCGCCGTTGTTGCCCTTGCCGCAGAGCAGGATCACCCGCCGCCCAGCCAGGTTTCCGGCGAAACGGCGGCGGATGATTTCAAACACGCCGCGGCCGGCCCTTTCCATGAGTTCGGGACCGGGCACAAGGCCACCGTCAATGGTACGGCGGTCCACCTCGCGCATTTCCGCAGCGGTCAGAAGATGCATTACTTGTCCGTGTTCAGAATGAGCGGCAGGCCGTCCTTGCCTCCCACAATTACGATCTTCGCATTGGGGCTGTTGGCCAGCTTCTCAGTGGCCTCAATGCCCTTCCAGCGCAAAAGGTCTTCGTTGATGCCTTCGCTCACGATGGTCTGGAAATCGCGGATACCCTCGGCCTCGATGCGCTTACGATTGGCCTCCTGTGTTTCCCGATCCAGGACGAAGCGCATGCGCTCGGCTTCCTGTTCAGACTGCAGCTTCAGTTCGATGGCCTGAGCCAGGGTGTTTGGCAGGGTCACCGACCTCAGCAGCACCTTCTCTAGCATCACGCCGCGATCGGCGAAAACCGGGCCGAGCTCTTCCATGATGGTCCGCACGATGTCTTCGCGCTGGGCCGTGTAAAGGGCTTTGGCCTCGTAGTTGGTCGTGGCCCCGCGCACCTTGGCGCGCAGCTGCGGGATGATGAAGACCCGCGCGTAGTTCATGCCGACGGTCCGGTAGACTTCGGGCGCTGCCGTATCCTCTAGCCGGTAGAGGATGGACAGGTCCAGGGTCACGTTCATGCCCTCTTTACTCGGCACGTTGGCGGTCTCGGTGATCTCCTGGGTTCGCGTGTCCATGGGACGAATGCTCAGCAGGGGATTCACCAGATGGATGCCCGGCCTGAGCGTGTTATCGGAAATGTTGCCGAAGAGGTCCTTGAGGCCCACGTGGCCTGCGGGAATGGAGACCACACTCTGAGAGATGATCCCGATAACGCCGATGCCAACCAAAACGGCACCGACGGTCTTGGGCCGACCCTGGCGCATGGACCGGGGCGCGAAAAAGGTGATGCCGATACCGGCGATAAGCATTAGTAAGAAAAGTACCAGATTCATGATGTCCTCCCTGTTCGATTGGTTTTCCCAAGCATAGTGATACCGCTTGGAAACGAAGTCAATCACCGAGAGAGAACCCTGGCGCAGATAGCGGCCCATGAATATACTCCCGCCCATGATTCCCCAGGACGAACTCGGCGCGCGTGTGAACAATTGGATGCTCCTGCTCTTCGCGGGAGTGAGCCTCTTGGTCTACCAATTCCTGGCGGCCAGCCTGGTGTTGACCTGGGAAAGGTCCTGGGCCCTGTCCACGGGAATCATCGTGGGCGTGATTCTGGGCATCTTATTGCCCTTCCGCACGGTGGCCCGGAAACTCGACCTGTCCTTCAGCCGCCAGTGGCTTTTCGGCGGTTTCGATATCTGGACGGGCTTCCTGGTTTCGGCCGCCACCCTCAGCCTGATTCCGGCCCTGGAAGTGATCACCGATCCGGTCACACGATACTTCCCGCCCAGCAGCGAGTACTTCCGCTTCGTGAACATCATGCGCCCGGACAACATTTGGGAAACCGGGCTCATCGTGGCGGCCATTGTGGTGATTGTTCCCATCGGCGAGGAACTGCTCTTCCGCGGATTGGTCATGCGCGTGCTCTTTCGCCACTCGCGCCCGGTGCTGGCGGTGCTGCTTTCGGGACTGTTGTTCGGGGTCATTCATCCGCTCTTCAGCGCGCCGGCCGTGGCGCTGCTGGGCATCTGGTTCGGTTGCCTGCTGCTCTGGGGGGGGAATCTTTGGTATCCCATCCTGGCGCATGGAATTTGGAATCTGGCCAACCTTGCCATCCTGCTGAACTATCCGCGGGAAAATCTCGAGGAGGCCATGGCCTCGCCCTTCTCGGGCTCGCCTCTGCTTTGGATGGCCGTCAGTCTGCTGCTCTTCGGCTTCTTCGCCGCCATCAGTCAGCGGCGGCTTTCAGGATAGGCACAAAAAAAGCCCCCGCCGAAGCAAGGGCGAAACCTGACCCATCGGCTACTTGCCGTTGGAGCGTATGGGACGCCCAACGCTGATTTCACCGTTGTCGATTCTGAGATTGTGCCCGCAATCGGGGTTGCTGCAAACCCAAGCCTTGAACTGGATGGTGGCGCCATCGCGTCCATAGTCTGACAGAGGCAGCATGTCGCCCGAAGTACACTTCAAACACTGAGGATACTTTTCCATGATGTAGGGCCTCGAAGGCCCCCACCTCCCTTCACGTCGGTCGTCGAATTCGGACGCAAACCCAGGGGGTTCAGCGGGTCGGCGTCCTGTTACTGCCCATAAGAATACGGTTCATTCTTCCGGGAGTCAAGGGAACGAGGGATGTAAGTGTTTACGATTATTGCAATTAAGGGTTTCGCTATCCGGAAATCCTGATAATAAAAAGTCTCCAGTCACGAGTCCCCAGTCTCCAGTAAGAACCCTCCCCCAGACATGGGGGAGGGTCTCTTTCTTCTCGGAAAGCAAAGCGGCTCTCCGCAGCGCGACTTGCGAGTCTTCGAGCCGGAGCGCGAGGAGAGGTCGCGAGCGCCTTACTTCGCCAGCACCGCCGGCCTGCTGTACTGAATTCCAGCCGCGCGCAGGCGATACAGATAAACACCCGAGCTCAGCTCGCGGCCCTGATCATCGGTCCCGTTCCATTCCACTTCGGTCCGTCCCGCCACGCACTCGCCATCAATCAGCGTGCGCAGCAAACGACCCGTGGCGTCGAAGACCTGAAGCAGGACCTGGTCGGCGTACTCCAGCTCGAAGCTGAAAGTGGTCTTCGGGTTGAAGGGATTGGGATAGTTCGCGTTCAGCTTCACAGGACCGGCCGGCGGCGTTTCCACGTTGGTGGGATATCCCATGTCGAAGGTGTACCAGGCCGCGGGCTCTGTGCGGGGCATGCCCTCGGCGCGGCCGCTGTTGTCTTCGGCGTGGATGTAGTAGTCGACCTGCGTGATCACATCGCGCGGGCCCGTGGGCGCGGGAAAGACGAATTCGTAGTTGTCGCCGCCCACGTTCACCATGGGATCATAGAGCCAGAGGCCGGCATCGAAGCGGTAGTGCAAGGTCACCTCGCTCACGCCGGTCTCGCTGCGATCGTCCACCATGGCGGTAATGGGCACGGGCGCTTCCTGATATTCACCATCGCGATAGGGCGCGTGCTCCACGCGCAACATGCCCACATCGTGGGCGTTCTTAGTGCGGCAGTGAAGCGCGTCGTCGGAATACCAGCTGCCCGAATAACCCAACACTTCGTAACCGGGCGCGGCCTCTGCGTAGACAGCCAGGGCTGCATTGTCATAGCCGCTGTTGCCGAAGGTGGGCACGTAGATGCGATCGTTGTTGATGAGCGAGTTGGTGTAGCTGGCCGGACCACTGCTGGTGCTATAGCAGTAAATGCGATACACGCGATAGTTGCGTCCCGTCGACGAAGGCAAGCTCGCGAGCAAAGTCGCGCGCTGGTTCAGATCGTCGTAGGTGTGATGGCTGGTCCACACGTCTTTGACGAGCACTGTTTCCTCGTCTAAAAACTTGGCCCAGGTATCGATGTGATGAATGCCGCCCGACTCGATGTAGTCGAGTACTAGGTAGTCGTTCACGCCGTAGTAGTCGAACATGAGCTGATCCACCGCGGCTTCGTTCATGCCGTTGTTGCTCCAGGCCTCGTTGTAAACCAATTGGGTGGACGAGCTGATGTGGTGCCCGTCGGTCATATAGTTGCCGCCGGTGTGATACATGTCGTGGCTGTGCACCGGAATGCCCTGTTGGTTGGCGAAGTAGATGGGAATGAGATTGTCGTTGGGCCGCCAGGGTCGGTTGTAGGTATGATCGATGATGGCCGCGGCGCCACTTCCGTCAAAGACGTACCAGGGGCCGTAGTCGCGGGTCCACCAGCTGTCGTTGCTGCGAACCAGAAACTCCACCTTGTCCATGTCTACGCCATTGGATGTCAGGTTGCTCTGCGCGCTGCTCTGGTATCCGCTGGACACAACCACGTGCACGGTGAGGTCATCGTCTAGGTCGCGCACCAGGCTGTAGGGAATGCCCAGGGGATAACGAATGATGACGCCGGTGCAGGGCTCCCACTCGCCCACGTTGCGTACGGGCCCCAAGGGCGGCGGGTCGCTCAGGCGATCCTGACCGGGCATCAAGTGCTCGCGTCCTTCCCAAACCAATCGCTCGCGCTCGGTTTCGTAAATGGGTAGCGCGTTCTCGAGGCCGTCTTCATCCCAAATTGCAAAAACGGGAAAGGCAATGAGGCACAGTGTGATCGCCAGCAAGAAGCTGCGGAGCATGGGGCGTTCCTCCCGAGCAGTAATTTGGATCCCTAAGAATTGGGGATAGGATCGTCGGAATTATACCACAGCCATGGCTGAAGCCATAGACATAGGGCTCGTCTATCTGACTACGTGGCGCTTCAGGATTTCCTGTGGGCCTCAGACTCAGCTCCTCTCTCCTAGCCGCG
>CAYTPZ010000022.1:0-11897 GCA_964440095.1 uncultured bacterium
TCCGCCCCCACCAGAGCCGTGTGCAAGCTCTGATAGCCATTCCGCTTGGGCGTGGCGATGTAGTCCTTGAATTTGTTGGGAATGGGCGTGAACAGGGAGTGGATAACTCCCAGAGCGTGATAGCAATCTTCCACCGTGGCCGTGATAATGCGGAAGGCTAGAAGATCGAAAACTTCGCCCTCGCGCAGATTCTGAGAACGCATCTTCCTGTGAATGCTGTGCAGGTGCTTGGCCCGCCCCTGCACGGCGCAATCGATTCCGTTCTTGTTCATGGAATCCTGCAGGCGATCGCGCATGCTCACGATGAACTCTTCCCGCGCCTCCCGTTGCATGCCCACCATGGATGCCACACGCCCATAGGCGGCAGGATCCAGATACTTGAAAGCATGATCTTCAAGCTGCCATTTTATGCGACCCATCCCCAGCCGGTTGGCCAGAGGCGCATAGATATCCATGGTTTCCCGAGCGATGCGAATCTGCTTCTCCGGTCGCATGGGCTCAAGGGTAGAAACATTGTGCAGGCGGTCGGCCAGTTTCACGAGCAGGATGCGAACATCACGGCTCATGTGAAGCAGCAGCTTGCGGAAGTTTTCGGCCTGAGCCTTCTCGCGACTCTCGAAGCGAAGACCGCTAATTTTGCTGACCCCATCCACCAGGAGTGAAACCGTTGGGTTGAATTCCTTGGCCAAGGCCTCGGCGGTTACAGGACTGTCTTCGATGCTGTCGTGGAGCAGTGCGGCCGCGATGGCATCGGAGCCAAGATTCATTTCCGCACAGGTACGAGCCACGGCCAGCACATGACTGAAATAAGGCTCGCCCGATAGACGCTTCTGATCTCGGTGCACTTCCCAGGCACGCCAATAGGCTTGCTCGATGAGTTCCTGATTGAGCCGAGGGTTGCTCCTGAGCGCCAGTTCGCGCAGTGACTCCCATTCCCGTCCGGCGACCTCACGATCGAGCAGATTTCCAGACGGATTGTTCACGATGAAACCTCGGTTGGCAGAAACTCTTCGAGCATGAAGTTGATGCCATGCTCGCCCGGCGCGCGGCGGAAGGTGTCGCGCCCTAATCGCACTAGCAATTTTGTCTCCACACCCTTTTCGAAGCGCGGAACGAAACGTCCCACTCCATTGAAAGCGATGGCTTCGAAACGTCCTCCGACCCCCGACTCGAAGCTCAGTTTGAAGTGGCTGCCCCGAATCTCCCTATAGTCCACCGGCGTCACGCTGGGGAGCAAAATGAGTGGCTCTGGATTGGCCTCGCCGAAGGGTCCCAACTTCTCCAAGGCATCCAAGAAGGATCGATCGGCGCTTTCGGGCTCCATGCTCAAATCGGCGGTGAGAGGCAGAAGTTCGGGTGGTTCGGGAAGTGCGGCTTGAAGTTTTTCCCGGAATGCGTCGAGGCGGCCGGGTTTGACGGCCAGACCCACTGCTCGCTGGTGTCCTCCGTGACGCTCTAATTCTTCTTCCACGCCGTCGAGGAGTTGTTTCAGATCCAGGCCCTCCACACCTCGGCCCGATCCTTTTGCGCTGCCTTCCTCATCGATGGAAAGGAGAATGGCCGGCATGCTGAATTCATCGACCATTCGTGCGGCGGAGATTCCTACCAGACCTGGATGCCAGTTTTCACCGGCCAGAACGAGTATTCCAAAACTCTTGCCGGCCTCGCGCGCCTGAGCGATCTGTTCGCGGGCCTGCTCACGCGCTTCTATGGTGAGTTTGGCCTCCATGCTCTGGCGACGCAGATTGGTGGCATCGAGTTCGCACGCCAGACGATCGGCCTCGGCTTCATCGTCGGTGAGCAGAATATCCAAGGCCAATTTGGGATCGGCAATGCGACCGGCGGCATTGAGCCGCGGCGCCATGCGGAATGCCAAGTCGGTGGCACTGAGTTCGCCCAGGCGAATACCCGATCGCGCGGCCAAGGCCTTCCACACAGGATGCCCATCGTGGGTGCAGCCGGGCCGGGCCGTCATGCGCCGGGCGATCTCGCGAAGCCCTCCTGCCACGATGCAGCGATTCTCCCCCACCAGGGGCATCACGTCGCCCACGGTTCCCAGGGCGGCGAAATCCAACCAGCATTCCGGCTCTAGTTTGCGTCCCAACTTGTCGTAAAGGGCATGGGCAACTTTGTAGGCGATGGCGCTGCCCGATAGATCGCGATGGGGATACTTGCTGCAGGATCGCTGGGTGCTCACGAAGGCATGAGCCTGGGGTAGATCGCCGGCCAGGTGATGATCGGTGATGACGCACTCCACCCCGCGAGCCGCGAACTCGGTGATAAGCTCAGCATCGGATGACCCGCAATCCACGCTCACCACCAGGGGCACACCCCTGTCGGCGGCGTTTTCCAGGGCGCGACGGCTGAGGCCATAGCCGTCCTTGTCGCGCAACGGCGCGAAGGGTCGTGCGTCCAATCCCAATCCGCGCAGGGCGCGAACCAAAATGGCGGTGCCGGTAAGCCCGTCGGCGTCGTAATCGCCGTGCACCAGAATCGACTCGCCGCGCTCCATGGCGAGGATCATGCGCGCCACGGCCTTTTCCATGTCGGGAAGTAACCAGGGATCCACAAGATCGGCGGCGGGATCAAGGTCGGTGAAGTGTCGCCAGGTTCCGGAATCTTGAATGCCGCGTTGCCAGGCCAGAGTCGCCACACCCTCGGGCAGGTTTAACTCGGCGGCCAGTCGCGCCCTATCCTCGGCGGCGGGTTGCTCCCTCAGCCGGATGCCCGGTGGACGCCTTTCGAACACTCCATCTCCCTATCGCATTCTTGGCCTACTTATCAAACTTACCCACCATGCTCTGGCGCTTAGCGGCCAGCGGATAGCGGTTAGCGGATAGCGAAATGGAAGTGAGCCTATAAGCCGGGTTCTGTCCCCCCCGAAGGGATGGATGACCATTTATCTGGGGCCGCCGTTACCGTCGACCTCATGCAGCCTACCCAGGGATCAAGCGAGGCGGGCAACCTCTCTCCCTTTATTTGGCCTTGCTCCAGGCGGGGTTTACCCTGCGACCGACGTCGCCGCCGGCCCGGTGAGCTCTTACCTCACCCTTTCACCCTTACCGCCCGCCGAAGCGGGAGGCGGTTTGCTTTCTGTGGCACTTTCCGTAGGATCGCTCCTCCTGGACGTTATCCAGCGCCATGCCCTTTGGAGCCCGGACTTTCCTCGACGCGAACGCCGCAGCCATCCAGCTCACTTCCAAAATCGATTATAGGGAGTCTAAGGCTTGATTGGCAAGGGCGTCTGCTCGGGAGTTCTCCGCACGGGGCACGTGACGGATATTCCATTCGCCGAAACCTCGAAGCAGGGTCATGACATCGGCGAAAAGCGGCTTGAGCTTCTCGTTCTTCACCTTGTAGCGGCCCAAGAGCTGTCTGACCACCAATTCGCTGTCCATGGCGATGTCGATCTTGGCCAAGCCCAGCTGACCGGCAGACTCGAGGGCTGCCTTGAGCGAAAGATATTCCGCCTGATTGTTGGTGAGCGTGCCCAGGGCACGTCCTTCGGCGGCGATCTCCACCTCATCCAATATGATGGTGAATCCCAGGGAGGCCGGGCCAGGATTTCCCCGACTAGCGCCATCGCAGAAAATCTGGGCGCGCCCTCGGGCGGCGGCTTTTTTCAGTGGAGCCGGAGCTTTTTTCGGCATGGAAGCCGCCAGCCTTTCTCCCAAAGCCTTGCAATCCGCATCGCTGAGCCCCGCTTCAGCCAGTGGCTTCTTCGACGCCCCACGTTTCTTCAGCAGCTTGACGAGTGCTTCCATTTTTTCGGGCTTCACGCTTCCACCCCGATGAGCAGGCGTCCGCAGCCCTGACAGGCGCCGAGTTCGCCGCCTTCCTGGATGTCCACCGCTCGCTGAGGCGTGAGCCGCGCACCGCAGCCCTGGCAGGCGCCCTCGGCCACTGCGGCTATTGACGAATAGCCCAGGCCTTTGAAAATGCTCATGTAGCGCCGGCGAAGTCCCAGTTCGAGTTCGCTCAGGAAGCGCTCGCGCTGCTCGGCCATGCGGTCGCGGTCGGAAGAGTATTCGTCGTTTTCTTTTCTGAGATTAGCGCCCTCGCGCTCCAGCTCGATCTTTCTCGTCGCAAGGCTCTGCTGCCTCAACTGAGCTTCGCGTTCGCTGCTTTCGAGGATCTCCATGTTTTCGAGGATTTCCAATTCCAGGGCCTCGAGCTTGGCCTCGAAGTTTCCAGTTTCCCGCTTGAGGATCTCGGCCGCGTGAACGGGCATGAGTTCCTTCATCTTCTCTTTGCCCCGACGAATTCGCTCGCGAATGTCGTCGCCCTCGCGCTCCATCTTGCGAATGAGCTTAGCCAAGTCCTCCAGCTCTTCCCGTCGACGTTTCTCGTCCTCGGCGAGTTTTTTCTCCTCGAGGGCGATCTCATCTAATGAGCCGGGGGTTTGAGCGATCTTGCGCTCGATGCGCAAGAGTGCTTGATCCAGGTAGTAAAGCTGGGAGAGTGGGTGAGTCATTTTTTCCAGAGGGATCCTCCTGCAAGTGCCATGTTGGGCGAAGCGGTGGGCCCACCAGGACTCGAACCTGGGACCAAACGATTATGAGTCGTTTGCTCTAACCAACTGAGCTATGGGCCCATCCCTCGAAACTAGAGCGGGCAAGGGGCCTAAGTCAAGATCATAGCTCTAGTTGAGCAGATCAGGCCCCCAATCTTCCTCATCGTGGCAATCCGAGCAGACCGGAACCTCCTGGAATCCCAGATCGGGATGGCAATCTCCGCAGTCCATGCCCTCGTGGTCCTCGCCAAGATCCACGCCGATTTTCGAGGCATGATCGAAGATGTCGGTATCGCCCCAACCGGATGTGTGGCAACCCTGACAGTCGCGAGCCAGGCCGCCGTGGGCATGCTGCTCGCCGTGGCAGCTACGACAACTCACGCCGGAGTGATAACTCTTGAGCGGGAAACCCGTGTAGGAGTGCCGAAAGATCCGATCGGGCTCCTGGGAGTGGCATGCGCCGCACTGATTGGTGCCATGACAGTGGTTGCAGGTGGAGCGATTCGAGAAGTCATGCAGTTCCGGCAAGACCTGCGAGTGCGTTCCCAAATGACAACTGCTGCAATCGTCCAGTTCGTGACAATCATTGCAGCTGATTCCATAAGCGCCCGCGTGAGTTTCATGGTGGAAAGTCACATAAGGCGCGGGCTGATGATCGGTGAGAAAATTCATCACGGGACGCGCTTCACGATGGGGGGATTGCGGTGGCTGAGTACGTATGCCGAGCGGCTCGCCATTCCCATCGAGGGGCAGATGGCAGATTTCACAATCGGTCTCCCCGCTCCAATCCTTGTGACAGAACATGCACTGACGATGATAGGCGCTCTTCAAATCGATGAGCTCCGTGTCACCTTCCACCGCTTCCAATGGATGACAATCGCAGCAACAGCCGATCTCTCCCTCGGGGTTGTCATGGTGACAGATCGTACAGTTGTGCCCCCCCATACCCGACATCGAGGCATGGGCTTCATGATCAAAGGTGACCGCCTCGTAGAGATTCACCATGGAATTGATCACAACGATGTCCGGTGAATCCATATTCTCTAGATCATGCCAGTCGGGTACATGCGTGTCTCGACTGCACTCGCGCAAACATGGATCGGACGGCTTCGGATTTTCGCAGACATGGCAATCCGTGCAATTCTGAGTGGCGGCGGGAGTCAAGAGAAGTGCCAGCATGGCAATGGCGATGAAAACTCGTTGCATTATCGATTCTCCTCTTCGAGAACCGGCATCACCGGCAGGTAAGTGACGATGAGTCGGTAGCAAAGAACCAATCCGGCAATCAGCGCGGCCGTGATGGCGAACTCACCCAAGGCGGGAACATAGGCCTTATCGGCATAGGGCGGCCGGTAGGCGATTACGAAAACGTTGATGCGATTGAGCATCACTCCAAACACGTAGAGCGCCGCCGCGATGAAAAGCCAGCGTGGCGACTGACGCACACGTCGCATGCCCATGAGGAAGGCAGGCAGAATCAGGCAGGGCAGCATTTCAACCCAGAAGAAAGCGGCTTGATAAGTGGGTTCAAAGGCATAGGGCCAGGCGTCTCTCAGGGTGAGATCACCGATCTTGAATACCGCATATAGGGCTATGAAGCCTGCGGCTATTTTTGATAGCGGGCCGAGCAGGTGCATCTCGAAGGGACGCTTGAATCCACGCGAGACGATAATCGATTCGAAGATGATCATCGGGAAACCCACGGCGATGGCGCTCATGAGAAATAGCATGGGCATGAGCCGTGTGTACCAGAGCGGGTGCATCTTGCTGGGCGCAATGACCATGAGGTTACCAAGGCTGGACTGATGCAGGCAACTCAGTACAACACCGGCGATGATGAACAGGAAGAGGAACTTGGCCAGGACTGAATCGATCCATTTCAGGAAAGTTCCCCCGATCCCCTTTTCTTTGAGACGCTCAAAGACGATGGGCGCGAATTCCACATAGAGCACGGTCAGGTAGCACATCACGCAGATGCCCACCTCGAAGAGAACGGAATTGCCCTGCCACATGGACGGCATCATGGGATGCCAGATGGCCCAGTAGCGGCCCAGGTCGGCGAGAAGCCCCAGGGCCACGAAGGTGTAGCCCAGGGCCGCCGTGAGCAGCGCGGGGCGAAGCAGGTGATGGAAACGCTTCTGCCCGAAGATCTCCACGAGGGCTGCGGAGGTGAATCCTCCGGCGGCTAGGGCGACGCCCGTGGCCACGTCAAATCCGATCCAGAGGCCCCAGGGATACTGATCGTTCAGGTTGGTCACGCTGCCGATGCCGAAAATAAATCGCTTGGCGGCGAAGAAGAGACCGAAGGCGATGATGGCCAGGTTGATCCACATACCGGAAGTGCGCAGGGGATAGAATAGGGGGCGCGAGGCGTGCTCACTCATCTTCGCCACCTCCATTTCTATTCACCATCATGGCCCCGCCAAGGAAGGCGTAGAGCGCTAGGGGCGGAACCCAATTCTTGAAGATTCCGTGCTGCACCACTTCCGTAAGCCGCGGTGGTGCTTGATCCGGTAATTCGGGTAGACCATGATCGACCATACTACCTCCGGCGATATAGAGCCAGGAAGTGCCGCCCACCGTGTGCTCTCCGTAGACTTCAGGATAGTAGCGCTCGGGGTGCTTCTCGATCCGACTGTGGGCATAGTTGATCAATTCCTCGCGCTTGCCGAATCGAAGCGCGCCTTCGGGACAGATATCCACGCAGGCAGGGCGACCACCCTCGGCCAGTTTCTGCTCGAAACAGAAGGTGCATTTCATAACTCGCGGGGCGAGTGCTTCATCGTATTCATAGGCGGGAATCTGGAAGGGACAGGCAACCATGCAGTAGCGGCAACCGATGCATTTGTCCGCGTCATAGTTCACCGGGCCCTTGGGATGCTTTTCCAAGGCCCCGACGATACAGGCGGAGACACAGGCTGGATCCAGACAGTGCATGCACTGGACCTTCACGAAGCAATCCCTTGAGCCGACGGTGCAGGCCTCATAGCCATTGACGATTGTGAAGTTCTTCGGATCGGGGCGGCGTTTTTCATCGATGTTGATAGCGTTCTCGAAATCCGACATCTGAGCGCCACCCAGTTCATTGGATTCGTGGCAGGCCCACTCACATTTGCGACATCCAACGCAGTAACTCACATCCACTAAAACACCCCAAGCATCGGGGTTGCTTTCATGGCTGACGAAACTGGATTTCGTAGTCTCTGGAATGAGGCCGGCCATGGCGCCGATGCCGAGGGACTTGAGGAAGTGGCGACGATTGAGCATATCCCCCTCCTGATATCTTGATTCTATCCGAGAAGAAATGGACAGATCTTTATTTCGGAAACATGCACAAGTTAGGTAAGCGATCGTTTACAGTCAAGATCTCTGGCCCCAGTATTGAGATAAAATTCACGAGCGTCAAACACTGTTTACCTTATTGCCGAAAAATAGGGCCCGCCTTCCGGCGAGCCCTTCTTGAAGCTAATTAATCCCAGCTAGAAATTTTCCACGTAGCCCTTGAGTTTCCGCGCCCGGCTGGGGTGCTGAAGCTTGCGGATGGCCTTGGCCTCGATCTGCCTCACACGCTCGCGGGTCACCTTGAATATGGTACCCACCTCTTCGAGCGTGCGCGGAGTTCCATCCCCCAGTCCGAAGCGCAGACGAATGACCTTCTCCTCGCGACGGGTCAGGGTGGAAAGCACATGGGTCAGCCGATCCTCGAGCATGGAATGGGCAGCGGTCTCCGCCGGATTGCGCACGCCGATGTCTTCGATGAAATCGCCCAGGTTGCTGTCTTCATCTTCACCGATGGGACGGTCGAGGCTGACGGGCTCGATGCCCGCTCGCATGACGGCCTTCACCTTGTCGGCGGGGAAGTTCAGGAACTCGGCCACTTCCTTCTCGGTGGGCTCGCGCCCGAGATCCTGGGTGAGTTTGCGCTGGGCGCGATTCACCTTGTTGATGGCCTCGATCATGTGCACCGGCACACGAATAGTGCGCGCCTGGTCGGCGATGGCCCGGGTGATGGCCTGGCGAATCCACCAGGTTCCGTAGGTGGAGAATTTGTAGCCCTTGCGATAGTCGAACTTATCCACCGCTCGCATGAGCCCGCCGTTGCCTTCCTGGATGAGATCCAGGAATTCCAGGCCGCGGTTGGTATAGCGTTTGGCGATACTGATGACCAATCGCACGTTGGCTTCGATCATCTCCTTCTTGGCTTCCTGCGCGTGACGCTCTCCGCCTTCCACATTTTCGAGCAGTTCGGTCATCTCATCGAAACGAATGCCCAAATCGCGCTCGAGTTTGCGAAGCTTGCGCTGCAGCACCGACTGCTTGTTCTGAAGATCCAGGAGGGATTCGGAATTCCATTTGCCCTTGTTCTTAAGGGTAATTGTGCTCCAGCCCCGCTCCTCCATCTTGGTCAGGGTATCCTTCAATTCCTGAAAATCCAAACCCAGGAACTTCTGGTAGTGGCGAAGCTGCTTCACCGGCTCGGCCAGCTGAATGTGCGCCAGCCTGAGAGAGAGCGAGAGTTCATCCACTTGCTTGGGCTGGAAATTCAACTCGTGGATAAGCTCGCGCCATTTATCCTTGCGGCCCGTCAAAGCCCGTTCCGCGCTGCCACGAGCGCGATCGGAATTGGCCTTGGACAGCTTCAGCGCCCAAGTCTGAATCTCACCCTTGAGCTTGAGCAGCTTCTTGAGCGAACGCACCACCGATGCGCGATCCTGCTTCTCGGGCGTGTGATGTTCCTGGTAGCTTCCCGTATCCACCTGCACCAAGTCCTCCACGCGCAGCTCCTGAGCGTTGAGGCGGCGAATGGATTCCTTCAGGAAAATATCGGAGAAACTCGAAGAGAACAGAGTCTCAAGCACCTGATGCTTGCCCGATTCGATTCTCATGGCCAGGTCGATTTCGCCCTGACGATCCAGAAGCGGCACCTTGCCCATTTCGCGAAGGTACATGCGCACAGGATCATCGTAGCGAATTCCCTGGGCGGCGGCCTGACTCAGCTTTTCGCTGAGCTTGCGCTGGCGCTCCTCGCGGACGCGCATCTTTTCCTTGGCCTCGTCTTCACTGTTGAATATCTCGAGACCCAGTTCATCGAGCCGGGAGTACACCTGGTCCACGGCCTCGATGTTGAAGTCATCGAGAAATTGTTCATAGATGTCGTCGTAGAGCAGATAGCCTTTTTTCTCGGCGATCTTCTTGAGAGCGACGACAATGCGACTGGTCTTAGCCTTGCTCACGCTCAGGCACCTTCCTTCCTGAGGGATCGATCCAATTCTTCTCTCAGCGAGCGAATGCGCTCGCCGAGGTGGCGCCACTCTTCGAGCAGCTCCGCCGGCACGGTTTCACCGGACAATTCCAGAGCTTGGACCCGGCCCTGAAAATCGCGATTTTTTTCCAACAGGCCGCTCAGTTTAAGTCGCAGAGCGGCGGGCCTCACCCAGTCCCCCTGATGAGAGACGTCCAAAAAACTCAATTCGTGCACCTGGCGCGCCGCCCCCGAATCGGGGAAGAGGTTGTCCAGGTCTTCGGCCCCGGGCACGCGGCCCAGTTGCCGAAGGATGCTGAAGATCCGCGATAGGCGCGGATCGGTAAAATCTTCGGCGTCCAGCAACTCCAGAGCCGTATCACGGCCGATGCCCTCGCTGAGAAGTAAGGCCAAAAGTGCCTTCTCTTCAGGACGGGCGCTGTCTTCGGTTGCTCCCTCGCTAAGATCTTGATTGGCCGCCGGTCCCCCACCCGGACTGCGGCGGATTTCCCCCAGCGCTCGTTTGAGAACGGGGATTTCCACATCGAAGGCTCCCGAGAGCCTTTCCAAGAGAGTTCGGAGGTGTAGATCCCCGCCGCTGAAAGCGGTGAGGGTCTCGAGCACGTTCCGAATTGCCTTTTCCCTTTCCTCGGGCCGATCGCCGCGATCGGCGACAAAGGCGCGAAGAAAATTGAAAAAATGCGGTGCATCCCGGAGGCGCTCGCGGAAACGATCGCCGCCCTCCTTGCGGATGCTCGAGTCGGGATCTTCCCCCGGCTCCATGGCCGCCACCAAGGGCTCAATCCCCTCAACCAGCAGGATGCCCGATGCCTTGACCGCGGCTTTGAGGCCCGCACTGTCGCCATCGGTGACCACGCAGACCCGCTCGGTATAACGTTTCAACTGGCGAGCCTGCTCACGGGTGAAAGCCGTTCCGCAAACCGCTACCGCCAGCGGGATTCCCGCCTCGTGCAGACTGATCACGTCGAAATAGCCTTCGACCAGCACCGCCAGCTTCTGCCGACGTATTTCGCGCCAGGCCTGATCCATTCCGTAGAGGATGCTCTTCTTCGAATAGACCGGACTGTCGCTGGAGTTCACGTACTTGGGAAGGGAATCGTCCAAAACGCGAGCGCCGAAACCCAGGTTTCGACCGCCCACCGCCTTCACTGGAAAAATGACCCGCCCGCGAAACAAATCGTAGTGTCCGGGACCCGAGCTCTTGGCACGGACCAGACCCAATTCGAGTACTTTATCCACCGGAAAACCCTGCTTGCCGAGATGGTCGTACAGAAGTCTCCAGCTTTGAGGGGCGTATCCCAGGGAGAAATTCTCGAGAGTTTCCTCGCTCAGGCCACGCTGTTTCAAGTATTCTCGAGCCGGTTCGCCTGATGCTTCGCTTTTCAGAATCCGATGATAGAAATCTGCGACCGACTGATTGATTCGGTAAAATACATCCTTGCGCTCTTCGCCGGAACCCCTTCGGCCCAGATCTTTGACCTCGATGCCAGCTCTTTTCCCAAGGAACTTAAGGGATTCCGGGAATGAAACCCCTTCCATCTCCTGTACAAAAGTAAAGACATCGCCGCCTTTGTGGCAACCGAAGCAGTAAAAATTCTGTCTTTCAGGATTCACGTTGAAGCTTGGCGTCTTCTCGTGATGAAAAGGACAGATTCCCTGCCAATTGCTACCCACACGACGAAGCTTCACGTACTGGCCCACCAGTTCGACAATGTCGCTGGCGTCTCTGACGCGTTCTTTGGTGTCCTGCCTGTCCGGGGATGCGCTCATGGATTTCTCAGTATAGTCGCGTCGGAGTCCCCTGCCAAGTCAACGCGTGTCACTCCGCTGCCTCCGCGGTTCTGATCGGCCAAATTGAAGCCTTTCACCCGAGAATCCCGGCGCAATCGCTCCCGAATGGCCTGCCGAAGCGCTCCCGTACCCTTGCCATGGAGAATCTCCACGAAGTCGTAGCCACCGAGCACGGCGGCGTCCAGGAAGCTGTCGAGTTCGTCCAGGGCCTCATCCACGGTCTGGCCACGCAGATCGAGCCGAAATGACTCCAGCTCGGTGGATGGTAGACCAATCCCAAAGACGCTGCCCGCTGACCGCTGGCCGCTATCCGCTGACCGCTGGCCGCTG
>CAYTPZ010000022.1:11997-31283 GCA_964440095.1 uncultured bacterium
CGCTGCCCGCTGACCGCTGGCCGCTATCCGCTGACCGCTGGCCGCTGGAGTCCAAGGGAGAGAATTCCTCTAAGGGGAGTGTGAGCACGACGCCGTCCAGGGAGACGCGCAGGCGATCACCGCCGGCTTCCCCGAGGATTTCGACGACCTTCCCCGTGGAATGCATGCGCACCCGGTCGCCTGCTCGCCAAGTCTCGAGTGTCTGGCGGTCGGCGGTCGGCGGTTGGCGATCGGCGAGTTCCTTTTCCAGCTCGCCGACTTTGTCCCGCGCCTGGGATATGCTCTTGCGATCGGCATCGCTCTCGCGAATGGCCTGCACGGCCGCCTCCACCTGCCGCCGGGCCTCATCCAGGAAGCGTTCGCCTTCCTTGCGCGATTCGGCCAGGATGCGCCGCTCTTCCTTGCGCACCTCGCGCATGCGTTTCTCGTAATCGGCTTCCAGGAGTTCGAAGCGACGACGATGCTCCTCGCCCTTTTCCCGGGCATCGCTGGCCCTCACCGACTCCTCTTCCAGACGCGTGAGCAGGGTGTCCATTTTGAGTGCGTCCTCACCCAGTAGCGATTCGGCCCTTTCCAAGACCCGGCCGTCCAAGCCCAAACGGCGGGCTGTGGCCATGGCCCGGCTGCTTCCGGGCACGCCAGGCCTGAGTACGTAAAGCGGCCTGCGTGCCTCGGGATCGAATTCCATGGACGCGTTGGCCGCGCCCTCAGTTTCCTGGGCGAACCCTTTAAGCCCACCAAGATGGGTGGTGATCAACACCCGCGCGCCGCTCTGCATCCAGTTTTCCATGGCGGCTCTGGCCAGGGCCGTGCCCTCTTCCGGGTCGGTGCCGTCGCCGATTTCATCCACCAGGATGAGCGTGCCCGGACCCGCCTCCTCCACCATGCGCACCAGATGTTTCAGGTGGGCGCTGAAGGTGGATTGGCTATCGCGCAAACTCTGCTCGTCGCCGATGTCCGCGAGGATGTGATCGAAGATGGGCAGTTCACAACCATCGCCCGCAGGAAGTGGCGAGCCGATTTGATTAAGGAAGGCCATGAGCCCAAGGGTCTTGAGCATGACGGTTTTACCGCCGGTGTTGGGCCCGCTCACCAGGAGCAGACGCTGATCTGTATCCAGGCTGAGATCCAGGGGCACAAGATCCACACCGGGATCCAGGTAATCTTCCAGCAGCGGATGACGCGCCGCCGTCATGCGGATCTGCTCACCTTTTTCCTCGGCCCAGGCTCGGGGGCGTCCTTTGAACTCACGAGCCAGCGCCAGGGGGATTTCCATTCGTGAAAAACGTTGAGCCAAGTTTTCAATGTCCGGCGCTGCGCTGCGAACCCAGGCGCTGAGTTCATCCAGAATGCGGACGATCTCCTCGCGCTCCTCGGCGCTGAGACCCGCCACGCGATTGTTGAGTTCCACCGTTTCCATGGGTTCGACGAAGAGGGTTTTTCCCGTTCCCGACTCATCGTGAACGATGCCGGGAAGGTCGGTCTTTCGTTCGCGCTTCACGGGAAGCACCAAACGTCCCGAGCGAACCATGGGACGAGGATCCTCTCCCGGACCCGCCAGACGATTCTTGATCAGATCTTCCAGGGTGCCGCGCACACGGTCGCGGGTTTGGCTCATGCTCCGGCGTATGCGCGCAAGTTCGGTGGACGCAGCGTCGAGCATCTCGCCGTCGGATCCCACGCAGGATTCGATACGCGAGGCCAGGGCGTCTTGAGATTCGATCTCGCCCAGATCGGATCGAAGTGCAGGCACCAGCTCGGCCTCGGCTACAATGAATCGGCGAAAGCTATCTAGCGATCGCAGGCTTCGCGCAAGACGATAGAGTTGCTCGGGACCCAGGCGACTGCCTTCGCCGCGACATGCGGCCAGTTCCGGCGCGGGGTCGGAAATATCCTGGATGCTCGGATCGTGGCCGTCCTCCAGAAGACGTAGCCATTCGCGCACTCGCTGACGACGGGCCTCGATGAGCTTGCGGTCGGTTAGGGGCATCAAGGCCAGAATAGCCTCACGACTTCGCGGCAGGACCGCGCGCGCGGACAGACGCTCCAGCCAGTCCGGAAAGTCCAGAACCCTGGCGGCATGGCTCGCACGCAGCCCGACAGATGCCTGCATCCAGGGCATTAGACCTGCGTTCCGGCGCCTGCGCCGCCTATGTTCAATTCGGGAAGCCAGTCACGGAAAACGTGGAAGGCCGTGGGCGCCAGCGTTAGCAGAAACTCGATGACCGTTCTCTCCGCAGGGCTGTATCCACCGGGCATGGACCAAAGCAGTCCCGCCATCTGCGCTAGATTGAGCAATACGCTCACGAGAAGCAGTGCAAAGGTGAACCCGGCCAGGGAGCCGATGCCCTTGTCGATCCAGCCCAGGGGCGTCCAGTCCACAATCTTGGAGACAAGCTTGCCTGCCAGGGCCACCAGGCCCGCCACGATCACAAAGGCCACGATGAACAAGATGACCTTGGGAACGGGCGCATAAAGCGCCTCGGGCAAGTAGGGCTCGGCTTCCCATACCAGGAGCGGAGCCATGAAGATACCGATGACAATTCCCGCCAGCTTGATGAGTCCGCCCAGGAGCCCCGACTTGTAACCTCGATAGATGCCCACCAGCAAAATGAGCACGATGACCAGGTCGAGTATCAGGGAATAGCTCATTGGGAAAGCCTCGCTTTGACCAGGGCGCTAACAATGCCGCCCTCGGCGCGGCCCGCCGTTTTCGCCATGACTTCCTTCATGACCGCGCCCATGTGCTTCATGCCGGATACGCCGCCGAGGCCGGCCACCACCTCGTCCACGATGACGCGAACTTCCTCCTCACCCAAAGCGGCGGGCAGGTAGCCCTTCACGATCTCGGCTTCGGCCAATTCCTTTTCGGCCATTTCCGTACGACCGCCCTCCTGAAATTCCTTGGCCGCCTCGGCACGCTTGCGGGCATAGCGAGATAGGATGTCGAGAATCTCGGATTCGTCCAGATCCTCACCCTTGGAGATGCTGGCGTTCTTCAGATCGGTCCGAAGCATGCGGATAACGCTGATCCGAACCTTGTCGCCATCTTTCATGGCGCTTTTCTGATCATCCATGAGACGGGCTTGCAGGTCCATCATCCCCCTTTTCGCCCTATGCGGGCGGCATATTGCGGGGCGGGAGCCCCTGAGATACCGGCGGCTTAGGCGCACCGGGCAAGGAAGATTCGCGCGGTCTACTGGCCGCGCCGCGGATCGGGGAGCTTGCCTTGCTGGATCTTCTCCAGTTCACGCAGCAGGCTCTGTTCCTCCTTGTCCGGCTTGGGCGAGGTCCACCCCAGCAGCCGCACGATCAAATTGCCGTGACTCCCCGAATTCAATACGGGAAGTCCCTTGCCGCGAAGTCGGAACAGCTCGTGAGTCTGTGTACCTGCGGGGACTTTTAGTAGAGCCTTGCCCTCAAGAGTGGGCACCGAAACCTTGCCGCCCAAGGAAAGGGTGCTGAAAGACACGGGCACTTCCACATACAAATCGTTCTTCTGAACCCGCTCGAAGAGCTTGTGCTCCGCCACCTCGATGAGAACGATCACGTCGCCCTTGGGTCCGCCACGAAGACCGGCCTCACCGCGACCGCGCAGGGGAATGTAATCGCCTGTGGAGACGCCAGCCGGCACCTTCACCTCCAGCATCTCCTCACCGTTCACACGCCCCTCACCCCGGCAGTCGCTGCAAGGATCCTGGATCACGCTGCCCTCGCCATGGCAGGTGGGACAGACTCGCTGCTCTACGAATTGGCCCAGCAGAGTTCGCCTCACCTGGCGCACCTCTCCATGTCCCTGGCAAGTGCCGCAACGGGACGACTGGGATCCGGGTTTCTGCCCCGTACCGTGGCAGGTGTCGCAGACGGATTTCTTTTTGATCTTGAGGGTGCGCGTGGCACCCTTGGCCACTTCTTCCAAACTTAGCTTGAGCCTCACACGAAGATCGCGACCGGTCCGGTCGGGGCCACTCTGGCGCCCTGAACCGCGGCCGCCACCGCCGAAGAAGCTTTCGAATCCGCCGAAGTCACGCATGAAAGCGCGTAGGGCTTCTTCCATGTCGATGCCGCCGGCCTGACCGAAGGGTCCCTGTGCGCCGCCGAAGCCTTGACCCGAGACACCCGCGTGCCCGAACTGATCGTAGGCCTGGCGCTTCTTATCGTCTTTCAGAACCTCGTAGGCCTCGGTGGCTTCCTTGAACTTGTCCTCGGCGCTGGGATCGTCGGGATTGCGATCGGGGTGATACTGCATGGCCAGTTTGCGGTAGGCCTTGCGCACCTCTTGCTCATCGGCGCCCTTGGCCACGCCCAGCACTTCGTAATAGTCGCGTTTGTCCATGCTCAACCCGCCACCGCCACTTTACTCGGACGCAGCACTCGTCCCGAGATCAGGTATCCCTTCTGGATCTCCTGAATGACGGTTCCCTTCTCGGCGTCCACGCCGGGCAACTGCAGCAGGGCTTCATGGAATTGGGGATCGAAGGGCTCACCCAGGGCCTTGATGGGTTCCAGACCCAGGCCGGCAAGCGCTTCGTGGAAGCGTTTGGAGACCAACTGCAGCCCTTCCGTGAAGGAGGCATCGGCATCTTCCGGGCGGTTTTCCAGGGCGCGGTCGAGATCGTCGAGGATATCGAGAAGAGGCTGAACCATCTCGCCCTTCTGGCGGTTCTTGGAAAGCTCCAGGTCGCGACTCATGCGCTTCACCTGGTTTTCCTTTTCGGAAAGGGTGCGCAGGAGCTGATCTTCGCGATCCTTCCACTGGCTTACCTGCGCTTCCAGCAGGGCCTGCAGCACGGCCTCGGGGTCGATCTGCACATCCTCGGTGGATTTCTCTTCGACCTCGCCCGCTTCGGCCGCCGGAGTCTCCAGCACTTCTTCCACCGTCTCGGCGGCGGCCTTTTTCGTCTTGCGACCCTTGCTCATGCTAGCTCCAGCTCTTGGGCGTTTCGCCATCGGTGGATAAAAGTCGTGTCAGGCCTTCCATGGCTCCCAGCACCAGGGAATACTCCATGCGAACCGGCCCCATGACGCCCAGCAGCGCCGTCTCGCGGCTGCGCCTGATGCGCGTGGCGACCAGGCTAAATGAATTGAGCAGGTCCATGCTGTTCTCGCTTCCGATGAGCACTTTCACCTGCCCGGGATAAGCCACCTGGCCCTCCATGTACTCGCCTACGGGATCGCTGTCCTGCAGTAGATGAATCAGGCCCCTGAGCGATTCGGGATCGGAAAACTCGGGCTGCTCCAGAAGCTCGTCCACGCCCGCCATGCGGCATTCGCGTACGGACTGACTGGGCTCAGGATTCAAGACTACCAGACTGATGCCCAAGGCATGGCTAAGACGGCTGACCAGGTTCAAGGCCTCGTCGAGGACCTCGGGGAGGGTGCTGGCCTTCAAATCGAGCTCGGCTTCCAGGAGCTTGTCCAGTTCACGATTCTGAGCGCCCGGACGAATGACCTGCTCCACGAAAATGCGGAAACCCAGTTCGGTGGGTATTCGACCCGAAGCTTGATGCGGCTGGTGAAGCCATCCCAGTATCTCTAACTCACTAAAGACGTTACGAACCGTGGCCGATGACCAGATATGCTTGAGATCCCGAGCCACGGCTGCCGAACTGACAGGTGTGGCCTGTTCCGTATACAGGCGAACCACCGAGTCTAAAACTCGGAGATTTCGCTCTTCGGGGATTTCGTAATATCTGACATTCATTTCGGAGTCCTCGGGGAATGGACAAAATTAAGGCTAGCTGGGAAAGTGTGTCAAGTGGTCAGGCGCGCGAGAATCCCGTCCAGACGGAGCCAGCCTGAAGGGCTAAGTCGAAGATTTTCAGAATCTTCCAGAATCCAGCCCTCCTCAAACGCCGCATCCAGGAAGGATTGCCGCCCCACCAGAAGCGGATCTTTCTTCGATAATCCCTCCACGCCCCTCAAGGCCAAGAGGAGGCGCTCCAGGTCTATCTCGTTCGCACTTCGATCATCTTCCAGGGCTTGGGGCAAGCGTCCCTTCAAAAGAGGATCCATCCAGGCTGCGACATCCGCCGGCCAATTGCTGCGCCGGCCCCGAAGATGGCTATGGGCGGAGGGGCCAAGACCCAGGTACTCGCCGCCGCTCCACACCTGTTGATTGTAGCCACATTCCCGGCCGCGACGAGCCCAATTGGAAACCTCGTAGTGATGGAAACCATGGTTGTCCAATACTTCGTGGGCCCAGAGATAGAGTTTCGCGCGCAGATCGTCGCCGGGATCCCAGTCGGGATGCCGGGCAAAGACATCCACCAGAGGAACGGGAGAATCCAGCTCGAGGGTGTAGAGGGACAGGTGCTCGGGCTCTCGCAGGAGCACTTCCCCAAGGCTCTCCTGGAAATCTGCCTCGCTCTGCTCAGGCAGGCCGATGATGAGATCCGCAGACCAATTCATCTGGGACGCGGACAGCAGGTCCAGTGCACGACGCGCCCCTTCGGCATTATGGCGCCGGGCGCTGCGCTTCAATTCGAGATCGTTCAGTGATTGCACCCCAAGGCTGATGCGGTTCACACCCGTTTCCTGAAACAGGCTGAGAAGGTCGGCACTCAGATCTTCGGGATTGCACTCGATGGAAAACTCGGTGTCAGGTCCGGTCCATGGAGCAAGGGCGGCGAGCAGTTCCTCAAGGAGATGTGGCGGCAACCAGGACGGCGTGCCTCCGCCCAGGTATATGGCCGGCAGCGGGCCTTCACCGAGCTCTTCTGTTCTCAGTTCGAGTTCACGTTTAAGGGCTTTAACCAGGCGCTGATCAGCCTGGCCAAGCTCAAAGTAGAAGTTGCAATAAGTGCAGCGGAACCTGCAGTAGGGAATGTGCAGGTAGAGCGCCGGACTCAATGGATCAGATCCCCCACTCGATCGAAACGAGGGAACTTGCGTTCCTTGTTCCAGGACCAGTAGATGAACACGGCCTTGCCCTGCACCGTCTGTTTCCAGTCTTTGAAGCCCACGTCGGCGAAACGGCTGTCCTTGCTGTTGTCGCGGTTATCACCCATGAGGAAGAGATGTCCCTCGGGCACGGTTACCGGCCCGAAGTTGCGCGGAGAGATCCAGCGGGGAGGATTCGCTCCTCCCATGAACTTCGTGAAGTCTTCTTCCATGGCCACACCGTCGCGATAAACCACGCCACCCCGCACTTCCACCGTTTGCCCTTCGATGGCGATGCAGCGCTTGATGTAGTCCTGCCTCTCACCCGGCGGACGGAAAACGATGATATCCCCCGGCTCCGGCTCGCGCAGCCCCGGCAAGCGCACTTCGGTGAAGGGGATCTTGGCGCCGTAGAGGAACTTGTTCACGAAGAGGAAGTCGCCGACGAGCAGGGTATCTTCCATGCTTCCGCTGGGAATGGTAAAGGCCTGCACCAGAAAGCTGCGGGCAAGCAGGGCCATGACCGCCGCGGACACGATGACGTCCAAAGTTTCCTTCCAGACGGGTTTCTTCTCGGCGGGGCCGGACTTCTTCTTCCCGAAAATGCTGAACATGGGTCTACCTTTCGACCTTGAGAATGGCGAGGAAGGCTTCCTGGGGGATTTCCACGTTTCCCACCTGTTTCATTCGCCGCTTGCCTTCCTTCTGTTTCTCCAGAAGTTTTCGCTTTCGCGAGATGTCTCCGCCGTAGCATTTGGCGGTGACGTTTTTGCGTAGAGCACTCACGTTGGTGCGAGCCACCACCCGCGCGCCGATGGATGCCTGAATCGCCACCTGGAACAACTGCCTGGGAATCTGCTCCTTGAGCTTCTTCGCCAGCTTGTCTCCCCAAGTATGCGCGTTGCTTCGATGCACGATGGCCGAGAGAGCATCCACCGGATCACTGTTGATGAGAATGTCCAGTTTCACCAAATCGCTGGCCTCGTGGCCGCCGTACTCGTAGTCGAAGCTGGCGTGACCTCGCGACATGCTTTTGAGCTTATCGTAGAAATCCACCACCACTTCGCTGAGCGGAATGCGAAAATGAAGTTCAACGCGTCGGCCGTCCAGGTAATTCATGCCCTCTTGAACGGCCCGGCGATCCATGCACAGTTTCATGATGGGGCCTACATACACGGCAGGTGTATAAAGGGTCGCGCGCACGTAGGGTTCCCGGATCTCCTGGAAGCCGCCGGCCTCGGGCATATCGGCCGGATTTGAAATGGTGGTCTCCGTGCCGTCCTTCATGGTCACGTGATACTCCACGTTAGGTAGAGTGGCGATCATGGACAGACCGAATTCGCGCTCGAGACGCTCCTGTACGATCTCCATGTGCAGCAGTCCCAGAAATCCCACGCGGAAACCGAAACCCAGGGCGCGGCTGGTTTCGGGCTCGAAGGTGATGGCTGAGTCGTTGAGCTGCAGCTTGGCCAGGGCCTCGCGCAGAACTTCGTACTCTTCGCTCTCGGTGGGATAGAGCCCGCTGAAGACCATGGGCTTCACCGGCTTGTATCCTGGCAAGGGAGGCTGATCCGGCGCGTCGTAACGCACCACGGTGTCGCCCACCTGCAGGTCGCGAACCTGCTTGGCGCCGGTGACCAGGTAGCCCACTTGACCGGACTCCAAGGCCTTCACGGGCTGGCGGCCCATGACATAACTGCCCACTTCCTGCACTTCGTATTCCTGATCCGTGGCAAGAAAACGAACCTTGTCTCCCTTGGTCAGTTTGCCATCCACGACTCTGACCGTGGCTACGGCGCCAAGATAGAGATCGTAGTTGGAGTCGAAAATGAGTGCGCGAAGTGGCGCTTCGGCATTCACGCTGGGACCCGGAAGACGCTGGGCCACCGCTTCGAGCACATCTTCCACGCCCAGACCCGTCTTGGCGCTGGCCAGAAGGATTTCTTCTTCAGACACACCCAGGAGATTGACCAACTCCTCCACCACTTCGTCGGTGCGTGCGCCGGGCAGGTCGATCTTGTTGATCACCGGCAGGATTTCCAGGTCGCCTTCAAGGGCCAGGTAGAGATTGGCCAGGGTCTGTGCTTCGACACCTTGGGCGGCGTCCACCACGAGGATGGCGCCCTCGCAGGCGGCAAGCGATCGGCTGACTTCGTAGCTGAAATCCACGTGCCCGGGCGTGTCGATGAGGTTGAAGGCCCACTCGCCGCCCGCGCGATCCCGATAGCTCATCCGAATGGGATGGCTCTTGATGGTGATGCCGCGCTCACGCTCCAGATCCATGCTGTCCAGAACCTGGTCCTGCATGTTGCGAGCGGTCAGGGTACCCGTGAGCTCGAGCATTCGGTCGGCAAGGGTGCTCTTGCCGTGGTCGATATGCGCCACGATGCAGAAGTTTCGAATGCGTACGCCGTCGCTCATGGACATCCTTTAGAAACTCAAACGGAACTGCAGGCCCACACGGTCATCCGTGTCGAAAACGGGCAGGATGGCCGCGCGTCGATCGCGCAGGTCATCGGTGTCGAAATTAAAGAGATGAGCGGAGACATAGGCGTCGAGCAAGCTGTAGATCATCACGGGCATGAGCCGCCAAATGAAATCCTTCTTGCGCTCCTGATGCCCATCGGCGAAAGCGATCAGCTCCTCCTGATTCCAGACTCCCCATGTTTCGCCTTCACCCAGCAGAGAAGCATGGCGCCGGTACTTGTCCTCCTCGAAGCCCTCTCGAATGATGTTGCTGATGCACCAAGTTTCCAGCACGAATACCGAAAGCGTACGCAGCTTGCCACCGGTGTAAAGTTGCCCCAGGGCCGGAAAGGCCACGGAGCTGCCCATGGCAAGACGCGCATCGCGGTGCATTTTGACAGGCTCCGCGACGGGCTCCGGGCTCTCCTGCGCCAGGGCCGGCGACAGGAGGCAGATCAGAATTAAGAGGCTCACTCTCATTGGATCAAATGGCGGGAATGTGTGGGAATCGAACCCACCCCGGATGGTTTTAGCACCCGGCAGAAGGATTTGAAGTCCTCGGGGCCCACCAGGACCCATCCACTCCCGCAAAACTCAGGGAAGCCGCGCGATCATTTCAATTTCAATTCCTGCACCCAGAGGCAGAGCCGCCACCTGGAACGCGGAGCGCGCGGGGGGCTCGAGGCCCTCGAAGTATCTACCGTAGACTTCATTGAAATCGGAGAAATCTCCCATGTCGGCCATGAAGACCGTGGCCTTGATCACGTCGCCGAATCCCAGTCCCGCCGCTCCCAGGATACCCTGCAGGTTTTCCATGACGCGGGTGGTCTGTTCGCGGATTCCGCCGTCCACCAACTTGCCGGTGGCCGGGTCCAGCGGCACCTGACCCGCGGTGAATAGCAGCCCCGCTGCGCTCACCGCCTGACTATAGGATCCGATGGCGCCGGGCGCGTTTTTCGTACTGTGTATTTTGCGAGCGCTCATTATTCCACCGTTACGCTTTTGGCAAGGTTGCGCGGCTGGTCCACATTGCAGCCTCGCAGCACGGCGATGTGATAGGCCAGCAGCTGCAGCGGGATCACCGTCAGCAGCGGCGACAGGAAGTCCACCGTTTCGGGAATGCGGATGGTGTGGTCGGCCAGGGCCGATGCGTTCACGTCGTCCTCGTTGACCACGGCAATGATCTTGCCGCCGCGCGCTTTCACCTCTTCCATGTTCCCCAGGATCTTCCGGTTGGTCCCGCCCAAGGGACTCACAAAGACCACGGGCATGTTTTCATCGATGAGAGCGATGGGACCGTGCTTCATCTCGGCGGCGGGATAGCCCTCGGCGTGCACGTAGGAAATTTCCTTCAGCTTCAGCGCGCCTTCCAAGGCCACCGGATAGTTGATGCCACGCCCCAGGTAGAGGAAGTTGCCCACGCCCGCGTAGACCTCGGCGATCTCGCGAATCTGATCGTCCATCTCCAAGATTTTCTGAACCTTCTCCGGGATGGCCTGAAGCTCCTGCACCACCTTCTTGCCCAAACGCGAACTCATGCCGCGCATGCGGCCCAGCAGCAAGGTGAGAATGGCCAGCACGGTTACCTGGCTGGTGAAAGCCTTGGTGCTCGCAACGCCGATTTCGGGACCAGCGTGAATGTAAACGCCGCCCTCGCTTTCCCGCGCAATCGTACTACCCACTGAATTCACGATGCCCAGCGCACGCGCGCCCTTGCGCTGTCCTTCGCGCAGAGCTTCCAGGGTATCGACGGTCTCACCCGACTGACTGATGGCCCATGCCACCGTGCGAGGACTGAGAACGGGATTGCGATAGCGGAATTCCGAAGCGTATTCGACTTCCACGGGGATGCGGGCCAACTCTTCGATCATGTACTCGCCGATGAGCCCTGCATGCCAACTGGTGCCGCAGGCCAGGAACACGAGGCGCTCAATCTGCTGCAAATCTTCCATGTTTTCGGCAAGCCCACCCAACTTGGCCAGGCCCTCATCTTCGATGAGCCGCCCGCGAAACGCGTTGGCAATGGTCGTGGGCTGCTCGAAGATTTCCTTCAACATGAAGTGCGGATATCCACCCTTCTCGATACTGTCGAGATTCCAGGTGATCCGCTGAATTTCCTTGTCCACTTCTTCGTTCTGGATGGTCTTGGTGTTGAACTCGCCATTTTTGAAGGTCACCATTTCGCGATCATCCAGGTAGATCACCTGGCGGGTATGCGCGAGAATGGCCGCCACATCGCTGGCCAGGAACAGCTCTTTCTCGCCGATGCCCACCACCATGGGGCTGCCATTGCGAGCACCCACCATTTCACCGGGATGCGCGGCGTGGATCACCGCAATGCCGTAGGTTCCTTCGACCTGGGCCAGAGACCTCTGCACGGCCTCTTCCAGATCGCCCTTGTAGTTGAAAGAAATGAGATGCGCCAAAACTTCGGTATCGGTATCGGTGACGAACTCCACGCCCTGGTCTTCCAGAAAGCGCTTCAGCGAATTGAAGTTCTCGATGATGCCGTTGTGAACCAGCGCCACCTCGCCGCGACCATCCAGATGAGGATGGGCGTTCTCGCGATTGGGCGGTCCGTGAGTGGCCCATCGCGTGTGGGCGATGCCGAAGGTGGCGGCGGAGTGGTTGTCTCCCAAGGCTTCTTCAAGGAAGGCGATCTTGCCCTTCTCCTTGACCACCTCTAATCCCTGGAGAGTCTGAAGGGCGATGCCGGCGGAATCGTATCCGCGGTACTCGAGCCGCTTCAGGCCTTCCATCAGGATGGGTAGGGCCGGTCTATTGCCGAGATAGCCGATGATTCCGCACATCCTGTCAAACCTCTTCCTGGATTGAAATCCTAGCCTCAAGTATCGGCGCGCCGGGAGGGCGCATCAAGGCAAATGTTTTTTGAGTTGCTCGGCTACCGCATCCAGCTTGGTTTTCAGCCAATTTGCGTCATCGGATTCACCGATGAGCCGGATGATGGCCTCGGTATTGGAAGGCCGAACGTGAATCCAACCTTCGGCCTGGTCAGCTCTAATTCCGTCGCTGAGGTCCAGTTCCCCCTCCAGCGAGCCGGTGAGGATCCTCTCGAGCTCAGACTTGGGCACAGGGTTGCCGGTATCCATGCGGCGCTTCTCCATGTGATAGGACGGAATCCTGGCGGCCAGGTCCGAAAGCCTGCTTCCGGACTCCGCCATGGCCGAAAGGACCAGGGCGCTGCCCACCATGCCATCGCGCCCGGCGTGGAGCTCGGGCAAGATGATTCCGCCATTTCCCTCGCCGCCGATGACCGCCTGCATCTCGCTCATAAGGCTCACCACATGAGCTTCACCCACGGGTGAGCGCTTACAAGATTGGCCGTGGCGGGCGGCCACATCCTCGATCATGCGGCTGGTGCTTAGATTCGCCGCCACCGGTCCCGCATTCTTGGACAGGTAATAGTCGGCGGCGATGGCCAGAGTGTATTCCTCGCTGAGCACGGTGCCGGATTCATCCACGAGGACCAGGCGATCCGCGTCGGGATCCACCGCCAATCCTAAATTTGCGCCGCTTTCACGCACCTTCGCGCCAAGTTCTTCCAGATTGGCTGGCTTGGGCTCGGGGTCATGGGGAAAGACTCCGTTTCCATCACAGTGCAAGGGAATGACCTTCACGCCCAACTTTTCCAGCAACTGAGGCAAAACCTTGGAGCCCGCCGCATTGACCGCATCTACCACAACGGTGTAGCCGGCCTTGGCGATCTTTTCGGTCTGGCAGCTGGGCAGAGCGCAGATGGAATCGATGTGATGCTTGTCCGCGTCTTTCCAACGCTTGTAGCCGCCCAAACTCTCATGATCCTGCCAGGGGAAAACTCCGGCTTCCTCGATTTCGAGCACTTGGCGACCCAGCTCGGCAGAGAGGAAATTGCCCGAGGCATCCAGGAATTTCAGGGCATTCCAGGGAGCGGGGTTGTGGCTGGCAGTCAGAACAATGCCTCCACGCGCCTCCTGAGCCTCTACGGCCATTGCTGTTCCCGGAGTACTGCAGAGGCCCAAATCAATCACTTCAAGGCCACAGGCGCCCAGTGTGCCCTTCACGAGATCCAAGAGCACTTTGCCGCTGGGACGACCATCCCGCCCGACCACCACTCGGAGGGCTTTGTCGCCGCCCGACTTACGACACCAGGCCGCGAAAGCAGCCGTATAGCGGATGACGTTTTCCGGATGCAGATCTTCGCCCACGATGCCGCGAATACCGGACACGCTGACCATGAGACCCATCCCGTTTCCTCCTTGAATAGAAAAGCCGCTCTCCCGGAGAACGGCGAATCCGGGTTCCGAATCGGAAAACCCGTTAGGAGCTGGTGCACGGGATTGAACCGTGGACCTACGCATTACGAATGCGTTGCTCTACCGCTGAGCTACACCAGCCAAGGACCCAATTATATAGAAGCCGAAGGCTGGAAAGTCAAGGTGCGTCAAGGCTTCCGACACAATGGAAGCATCTGGAGCCATCTAGCAATATGGGATTTTCTGCAGGCGCCCCCATTTGAGCAAAATTCAGTGAAAAATGGCCGATTATTCCGAAGCATCTCTCTTTCTTCCCTCAAGTTCCTCGCCTAAAATGACGATACCTTCCGGGCGTAGGTGAGAGGCACCGCGCCCCGTCTTTCTGAGCATTCGTGCACTGCACCAGGAGAAGTTTAAGATGAAGAAGGCACTCATTCTGTTTGCGATTTTTGCGCTGGTCGCCGCTACCGCCATGGCGGACCGTGGCTTGACCCGCTCCGACACGCCCATGCAGGGCAACAGCCAGGGTCGTGACGCCGTGGAACTGGGCTATGACGACGATAGCTTCGAAGGTTATGGCAGCAGTCCCGACTGGACCGATGAGACCGTCATGGTCGTCGAAGTCCCCGCCGGTGGCCCCTATGCCCTGGAAACCATCCGTTTCTTCGGCTTCGGTCTCGATGATCGTCCCGTGGTCTTCCGTGATGTCGTGGATATGGTCACCGAGCCGGGCGCCGTGCTCGATGAAACCGTCATGTTCAACTTTGGCGTTGGCGCCTGGGACGAGGCTCTCTGGGTCGATGTCGATGTCAGCAGCTTGGGTCTCATCTTTGATGAAGGCGATCTGATCTGCGCCGGCACCCGTTTCCTGGGTGATCTGGATGGCGATACCATCATGGATGACGGTATTGGCCTGGACGAGAGCTGCTTCTACGACGGCACCTGCGGTGTCTATTGGGCCATGTGGTCGGGCGCCTGGGGACAGGATGCCGACTACGGTTACAACGATGGCATCCGCTTCGTCCTCACCGGCGGAACCGCCACCCGCGAGATCTCCATCTCGGGAGTGAAACGCCTATACTAGCATGCAGCTAGGCTTGCGTTGACGAATACAAGATCACCCTCCCCGCATCTGGGGAGGGTTTTTTATGCATATTGCCGCCTGCAAGAACACCCTCCCCACTCCGGGAAGGGTGCTTGCTGATCGTAGACGGGTCTAAAAGCTAACCGGTGAGCCCCAATTCCTTGAGCTTCTCCCGCTTGGCCGTGATCTGGCCCACCAGGTCCGTCAGGGTCTTCTCCTGGAACATCTTGAAGATCTCTTCCTTGATGGGCTTCCAATCTTCGTGGATGGGACAGATAACCTCATCGGAACAGGGATTGATGCCAAGAATGCAGGTGGTCTCCCACTGGCTGATCGCATCAAAGGCATTGACGATCTCATAGAGGTAGATCTGATCCGGCTTTTTCATGAGAGTGAATCCGCCCCGTGGGCCCCGGAATGATTTGACCAGGCGGATCCTTGTCAGCACCTGCATGGTCTTGGCCAGAAAATGGAAGGGAATGCTTTCCGATTCGGCGATGTCCTTCAGCTGCGTCGGGCTATCCCCACCCTTTTCCGCCATATAGACCATCGCCCGGATCGCGTACTCACTCGCTCTGGATAGAATCATCGCCTCTCCTATTTATCAGTATTGGATTTCCAAGTCCTGAATACAGGTAGAAAACTAGACCAAGATAGCGGGAATGTCAACTAAGATCCCGGCGGGAATCACTTGAATTATGGGGGCAATAAAAAGAGGGCGAGTCTTTCGACCCGCCCTCTCCCCGAAGAGGATTCGAAGAATCCTTATACACTCCCGAAGGAGCGGTACTACTTATTGCTAGTTCAACGTTCCAGTCACGTAGAAGTTCACGTGATACTGCACCGACTCGTTCCCGTGAATATCCCAGATGAAGACGCCAACACGGTAGCTGACTTCCTGAGGAGTCGGGAGGTTGAGCAGGGCAGTGAAACCGTCACCCGGAGTCGTATCGACACCGAAGACATTGTCTTCATCGACGTAAATCCACTCGCCAGCGGGTTCCTCGAAGACGAAGACAACGCTGTCGATCTCCGAACAATGCCAGTCGACGACATCGACGCTGATGACAGCATTGCCGCCATTGTAGTCGAAGTCGATCGAAGCACCGTCGAGCGGAAGTTCGTCATTGCCCGGAGAAGTGACATCATAATCATCGCCGTACCAGAAGCCGCCGTCGAGGACGTAAGGCGCCAGCACGTCGCTGATCGTGAAGGTTTCCGTCGCCGTCGTCGTGTTCGGGCTGTTCGGATCGTAATCCGTAGCATCGACCACAACATCGAAGTCGTTACCATCGGCGAAGGGGTTGTAGCCCAGGTCATCCCAGTCAGAGCAATCCTCGGTACCCGTCGGGAAGCTGTAGCAGAACTGCTCAGCTCCATTGGGGGACACGTAGGTGTAGTAGGGATCCCACGCGGGATTCCACTGGCTAATGCTCTGGAAGGGGAAGGTGAAGATCGTATCGCCCGAGGCGGACACGACACTCACAAGACCTTCATCCCAGTAGAAACAATCGTCCACGCTGAAGCAGAAGTCGAAGGTCGTCGTTTCCACCGGATCGCCCGGATCAGAATCCCACGTAATCACGGGGCCTTCATCATCGGCGCAGAGGTGGAGCAGCGAGGTATCGTAGTTCGACTCACCGCAGACATTGCCGCAGGCATCCCAGCTATCGTCCTCGGCGTGCATCGTCAGGGTGTAGTCACCCGGCGTGGCGCCCAGGACCGCGGGATTCACGTTGACCGTGGCACCCGTGTAGGAAGGATCGTCACAGAGGTCTCCGGGCCAGAACCAGGAGAAGTTGGTCACGTCGCTCGGATCGTTGTCGGCCTCACCCTCGAAGGGGATCGGGCCGGCAGGATTGATGAGCGCCCAGACCTCGTGCTGGTCGATGAGCGGATACCAAGGCTTCAGATCCTTGTGGAACCAGTAGGTATCGTTCGGATCAACACCAGCGGTCATGAAGAACTCGGCGGAGTTGCCGGCGCAATCCATGATCTCAACACCAATCCAGATGCCCTTGGCTTCCTGGTTCCAGGGGTTCCAGAAGACGTTCCACTCGCCATCGGTGTAGTCGGAGTCCATGCCCAGGTATTCACGGTTCTCCCAGTCATCGTCGGAGAGCCAGAAGTCCACGCGGTCGATGCCGGGACCTTCGAAGCAACCGTCGGAGTTGTCGTCGAAGTCACCCAGGATGATTTCGACATCATCGTAGGGCTCCTCGGAGACGCAGGTCTCACCGTGTGCAGGCGTCCAGCCGGTCAGTTCGACCGTCGGAGCGGCCTGATCGATGAAGATCGAGCCGACTCCGGACCAGTCGAGCCAGGGACCACCGCTGTCACCGTCGCAGCAGCGACCCGCAGTGGAGTACCAGTCGTAGACCTGGACGGCGATGTCGTAGCAACCCACGCCGGCGTAGGTGTGCGACACGGCTCCGGCGTTGGCCCAGTAGACGAGCTGGGGATCCGTACCGTCATCCCAGTCGACCCAGATGTAGTCGAGCGGGTTGTCGTCGCAGATGAAGTCGGTGAAGTCCACGACGGCCGTGAGGTCGTCGAAGGCCCAATCGCAATCATCCGCGCCGTCATGGACGACCGGTTCGTTCGACTCGCAGACCGTGATCGAGAGATCGCCGGACTGGTTGCCGTCGCAGTCGTAGGCGCGAGCCTCAAGCTCGACCTCGCCGCCCCAGCCACAGATTTCTTCGTCGAGACCGTACATCTCATCGAGGAAGTCGGAGAGCGCGAGGGCGGGGATGCTGAACTCGTAGGCCGGGCCCACGCGTCCGCAAAGCTCCTGATCGCCCACCGAGATGCCGGCATCATCGCTGCCGACGTAGAAGTCGTTCGCGAAGAAGTCGACGCGGCTGATGCAGGGCATTTCACCACGATCGTGCTCGGGATAATCGCTGGCCCAGACTACGAGATCCGTAACGCCATCAATCACCGAACAAGTCGGCTCCTGCCACTCGATGCAAGGCTCGGCGACGTCCTCGATGCAGACGTCGAAGAGAATCACATCGGAGTAGATGCCGTCCTCGTCAACCGCACGCACGGCGGCGGGGTTGTCTGTGCCGGAAATATCGCACTGGTAACAACCGTAACCGTCACCGGACTCGAAGTAGTCGAGCCAGATGTTGTCTTCCGTGTCGCTCCAATCGAACTCGTGATCAAAGTCGAAGTTGGGCCCGGCCTCATCGCAGAAGTCATTCTGCCAGGTCGAGCACTCATGCCAGAGAGTCTGGTCCCACTGCGTCTTGAAGTCGACGCTCAGCGTCGCGTCGTCCGTGATCGTCAGGCAATCGTAGCGGACGTTGAAACGCAGGTGGTTCAGATCCGTGTAGTCGCAGTCGACCTCGATGGCCGGAGGATCGCTGTGGAAGAGCCGGATGCTGTAGAAGTCGTCATCCGGATCCAGAGGAGTACTCTCTCCCATATAGTTACCGGAGCGGTCGCGAACGCGAGCGCGCATCCAGTAGTAGTCACGATCCTTGCCGTCCCAATTGTACGTGAACTCCCAATCCGCCTCGTTCTCGCAGCAGTTGGGATTGTTCAGTTCTGCAACGAGTCCGAGCGAATCACCGATCGAGCCTTCGACGTCGCTCCAGAGAGTGACTTCGACGGTCCAATCGTCGGCACCATCGGGACCCTGCAGGATCCCGCCGATGTCCGCGGCGCTCGTGGTGTAGTACATCACACCGTACTGGGCGTTCTTGTCGCCCTCGTTGCAGTAGTTCGCGTTGCTGGGCGTCACCTCGATGTCGAGGTTCGTCACAACAGGTTCGTCGTCATCACCGATGGAGACGCAGGTCATGTCCGTGTCGGTGTGGATGCCCTCGGCATCATAAACCGTCACGGTGACCTCGACCTCGTAAAGACCCGCGGTGCCCCAAGTGTGGGAGACGGTGGGTACGTAGGTCGTGGCGTCCTCGCCATCGTCAAAGACCCAGTCGTACTTGACGCTGTCGACCGCGGCCCCACCGCATTCGTTCACGAGGGTGACACTCAGGTCAACGCTCGCGTCCACGGCGGCCACGTAACAGTCGTCAAAATTGATGGTGGGCTCACTGTACTTGAAGACGACGACAGGAGGCGACGGAGCACTGAAGTTGCCGTTGTTATCTTCTGCGATCGCGTAGACGTAGAAGAAACCGCAGCAGCCGAACCAGTCGCTCAGGGCATCCCAGTTGTAAGAGTTGTTCGTGCAAAGGCCCGTGCCATAAATCGTGGCAAGTTCGCCTGTGCATGCACTTACACCGTCGCCGTCAAAACCGGAGCCGTAAAGGTCGGTCCAGTAGTCAGCATCGCCACCGTAACCTTCAGCAACATCGAAGGCCATGAAGTGGACCGCAGCAATCCCGTGATCATCGTAGGGATCTTCGCGATCGTACAGGGTCGTATCGATGCACCAGTCGAGGTTATCGGCGGAGAGTACATCGTTGCGATCCCAGGGAACACAGACATCGAAGCCCTGCCCCTCGATCTCATCGATGCAGATATCGCCAACCCAGTCGGGGGCGCAGTGGTCTTCGGTCCAGGTCGGAACCCAAGCCGAAACGCTCCACTGTCCGTACTGGTCGCAGGCCCAGATGCGGACCCAGTGC
>CAYTPZ010000023.1:0-30754 GCA_964440095.1 uncultured bacterium
AAGCCTCCCGAGTCTAACTCTAGACTTGGAGACATTCTAGGGGGTCAGGTCAGCGCTTTCGATGGGGGAAAGTGTTCGGACTGTCACAATCCCCACGCGGCAAAGCATGTGGCATTGCTCAACGAAGATCCCCGCGCCTTCTGTCTGAACTGCCATGAAGATACGGCGAAAGAGTTGCTCATGAACTCGCATCACGCGCCGGCGTCTTCGGGTGATTGCGGAACCTGTCATCATCCCCACGCTTCGGATCATGCCGGGCAACTGCGCCGGACCGCCTTCCAACTCTGCAGTGAGTGTCATGTTCAGGTTGAGGATTGGCTGGCCCGTCCTGTGGTGCACGCTCCCGTGGATGAGCAAGATTGCCTGGGTTGCCATCAGGCTCATGGCTCACAGGAGGAGCGACTCTTGGTGGAGGGCGTTCCCACTATTTGTTTGGACTGCCATGACGTGGATGAAGATTTCGTCACCCTCCACGAAGGTCGAGCTATCGGCGACTCGGATTGTACGGCCTGCCACGATCCGCATGCTGCCCAGCGACCGTCTCTGCTTCGGGCGAATCAGCACGATCCCTTTGCTGACGGCGACTGCGCCACCTGTCACGGCACCGGGGCTAATCGAAGCACATTTGAGATTCGCATGGATACGGCCACGCTCTGCCTTACCTGCCACGAGGATATGGGTGAAGAATTCGAACGGGATTTCCATGGGCATCTTGTGCAAGAGGGATCTTGTGTGAATTGCCACAATCCACATGCTGCCGATGGAGAGGCCCTTCTTGCGGCGCGTCAAAGTGTGCTCTGCATGCGCTGCCACTTCGAGGAAGCCGCGATTCGCGGTGAGAAGGAGAGATTCCTCACGCACTCGGCCATGGATTGTAATGAATGCCACCTGTCTCATGGTGCTGAGAACGCGCTTATGTTGCGAAGCCTCGATGTTGATCTCTGCCTGGGTTGTCACGAGGAATCACATCGCGGCGGGCACCCGGTGGGGCCTGAGATTGTCGACAAACGGACGGGTGAAGCGGTGACCTGTTTAAGCTGCCATCAGCTTCACGGGCCGCCCCACGAATTCTATCTGCCCTTGGATCCCACCATGGATCTTTGCATTCAGTGCCATAAGAAATAGCTCTTGGCTATTGGCCAAACGAGAAAACCGGAGAAGGATTTCTTCTCCGGTTTTATTTTTCCGGCCATCAGCCAACAGCTAGTAGCAAGTCACTGTTACTTTGCCGCCAACATCTCCATAGAACTCGAATCTGTTCCATGCTCATGGCAACCCTGGCAAAGGCCATAACGTTGCTCGAAGACCACAAGAAGGTCTT
The DNA here is from genome assembly GCA_964440095.1 of uncultured bacterium. Taxonomy (GTDB): domain Bacteria; phylum Krumholzibacteriota; class Krumholzibacteriia; order JACNKJ01; family JACNKJ01; genus JACNKJ01. The sequence goes on from CAYTPZ010000023.1 coordinate 1,322, forward strand.
CATCCTGGCTGGTGAGCCTGTGGCAGGTGGCACATTCGATCTGTTGATCGTAAAGCCGGATGCGAGGGTCGAGCACATTGCGAATTCGCAGTACCGGATCTTCGCCGCCGGGAAGCATGGCTACTCCATATGAATGGCTGGCGTGTTCGGTGAACCGCGGCGTGTCCATGGGAATTAGATCCGAGGGCAATGCATTGCTGCTTGAACTGTGACAGGCAAGGCATGCGTCCGAAGGCGAAAGAAGTTCGAGGTTCAATTCGCCGGAGTGGTATAGCTGCGCGGCTTCCCGATGTCCCATCGAGATCTGGCTTAGGTCGCCATCCATGGAGTGGCAAGCGGCACAGTGCCCCTCACTGTCACTGAAGGTCGTCGGCAATAATCCCTTACCGACTCTGGTGACCATCTGTGTGGGTTCATGAAAGACATGACATTCAGTGCAGCGGCGGCCCGCTTGTCCATGGAAACCTAATCGGTCCACTGTGGAGCCAGATCCCATTGCGTGACAAGAAATGCAGGCGGCGTCCACGTTCATGGCCGCATAGCCAGACCCGCCGGGATCTCTGTCGAATGAATGACATTGTGAACATTGGGCCTGCTCATGGCCCTGACTTTTCCCGCTCTCGAATGCCATCACGCCGCAGACTGGGGGAAGCAGCGCAATAAGAAGAGCGAGGATGAGCGATGCCCGAGTGCTCATCCGAATCCTCCTGATCATATGTATCTGACCTTAGATCGGCAATTGGAGCTGATCGCTTAAACCCTTTAAATTCAGGGGGATCGATACACCTTCGCGCGGAATCCTGCGCCGCGATGGGAGCAATATTTCAGTTCTGATATCGCGATGGGAATGGAAGGGGAGAAGCGCCACGCGGAAATGGATGCTGTTTCGCTGACCATGGCTTGGCCATTATCGGCAACCAGTCTTGTTGACTTTAGCGATAATTTGATTGATCGATAGTCTTTTTGGAAAACTTCCATATTGCAGGTCAAGTAGAGGCACTTTGAGGCCGATCTCCACCTAAAAGGATCGATTCACACCGGAGAAGGAGTCCTCCTACATGGGGATACTCGATAAAGTCCGACGCCATGCTTGGGTGGCATCGGGGAACTTCGCATCGATGTTTAAGAACGTGGAACTGCCTACGCTGCCTGAGGCCATAACGCGTCTCATTCGTGAGGTCAGTAGCGAAGATCCCGACATTCACAAGATCGAGCAGATCATCAGCGCCACGCCCGAACTTTCGGCGAAGGTTATTCGCGTGATCAACTCCTCGCTCTATTCACTTCCCAATCAGGTGACCTCGGTCTTCCACGCCATGAACATGCTGGGCTTAGCGAAGATTCGCGAATTCTCTTTGGGTTTTGCCGTTGCCAATTCACTTCCCGAGCCCAAAGAGGGGCTTTTCGATCACGAAGCTTTTTGGACAGACTCACTTACTCGCGCACTCTTGGCCCGATCCTTCACGAAGCAGTTCAAGCCTGGGTCGGAAGGCGAAGCCTTTACCTCAACCTTATTGGCAGATGTGGCAGTTCCCGTTCTGCTGTCCGCCTGGGAGGATTACTACAGCCCCCTGGTTACGCAATGGATGGAGAGCCCCGAGCGCTTGTCGCGCCTGGAGAGGCAGGCTTTCAACTGGGATCACGCCCAGGCCGGCGCCTGGATTCTACAATCTTGGGGTTTTCCGGAAGAGATGGTGGCCTATGTCGGTACGCATAATCTTGGTCCCAAGGCTCTTGAGGAATGTGAGTTGGACCAGACCCTCGCCATGCCCATGGCCTTGGCGTCATTGGCGCCGAGCATCCTCAAGCCCGACATGGAGCGAGCGGAAAGACTTGTTAAGGCAAGCCGGGTAACTTTGAACATGAAGCAGGAGTTGCTGGAGAAATTGCTGGCCGACGCGCGCTTGGATCTGGATGAAATGCGCGACCTTTTCAACATATCATCCGAGCGCGCCTTCCTGGGTTTAGACGTGCTTGATCAGGCGCTTCAGCGAAGCTTTCAGGACGCGCAGCCATGAAGCTCGCCGGCACCGGACCTCAAGGAACATTCCTCTTTCGGGCCATCGCCATCATCTCGCGATTCAGATTTAGCTATCTGCATCGAAGCACCGGCCATCGTCAGTGGCCGCTGGTCCTTTTCGTTCTACTCACCGGCAGTACGGCACTGGGCATTATTTCCTTGGCGGCATGGTTCACAAAACTTCCACTTCTCTTTCCACCTTTGGCGCCTTCGGCCTTCATTCTTTTCTACACGCCCATGTCCGAACATGCCAGCCCGCGCAGCGTGTTCGTTTCCCATGCCATGGCAGTTGCCGCGGGCTTCGCGTCTCTCTGGATCATGAATTGGATCTTCCCCGACGCAGGTCTACTCACAAGTACCGCGCTCAACGGACCTCGAATAATGGCCACAGCCCTGGCCATGGCTCTGGTCAGCGTGGGCATGATCGGTATGAGCTGTCCCCATCCTCCCGCCGCGGCTACAACCTTGATCGTTGCCACCGGCTTTCTCATCGAGCCGGCCCATGTCCTCGGTCTCATGGGAGCCTTGACCTTGCTCATACTGGAAGCGACCTTCTTCATTCGCATTCTAGCGGGGCTTCCTTATCCGCTCTGGCGGGCTGATCCGGATGTGAGTCGCCGCTTCGGCTCACTGGCTGGCATTCCCAAATCAGGGGCCACCTTCTGGGAGCATCTCATGGTGGGAGCCGTGTTTTCCAGTCGGGATGAAGACGACTAATCGAGCTTTGGAAAATAGCGGGTGGCAGAGTGCCTGGGAATCTGCGACATTGCGCCCATGTTCGAATATCAAAAGCACTCGCGATTCTTCGCCCAGTGCGGCGGAGCCCTGGAAGAACTCGTAGCCGGTGAACTCAAGGAACTGGGTGCGGGCGACTGCCAGCCTGGTTATCGTGGCGTTCATTTCCGCTGCAAACCTGAAGCACTCTACCGCATTGCCTACTCAACGCGCTTGGCGAGTCGCATTATCGCACCCTTGGTTACCTTCGATTGCCACTCTGATCGCTATCTCCACCAGACGGCTCTCAAAATTGAGTGGGAAAAATTGTTTTCGGTGGATGAGACCTTCCTCATCGACGCCAACGTTTCCGACAGCAATATCGGACACTCACACTTCGCGGCCCAGCGACTCAAAGATGGCATCGTCGATCGCTTTCGTGAGCGTGGCGGGCAGCGCCCCAGCGTGGACAAGCTGAACCCCGACCTGCGCCTTCACCTGCGCATCCATCGCAATCGCGCGACCATCAGTCTGGATCTTTCCGGCGGCTCGCTGCACAAGCGTGGCTATCGTCTGGATGCGGTGGGAGCGCCGCTCCAGGAAACGCTGGCCGCTGCCATCCTGCGCATCAGCGGTTGGAGGGGTGAGCGGCCGCTCTTCGATCCATTCTGCGGTTCGGGCACTTTCCTGGCCGAGGGCCTGCTCATGGTTTCGAAGATCGCGCCCTCGCGGCTGCGCACGGGTGAGCGTCCGCCTTTGGCGAGTTTACCCGATTTCGACGCGAAGCTCTGGGAAGGTGTTCGCCGAGAAATCGATTCGGCAGCACTCTCCATCGATGCACGCCATGTGGGCGGCAGTGATATCGATCAGAAGGCCGTGCGCGCGGCGCGCAAAAACCTGCGGCGCCTGCCCGGCGAGCCTGGACCCTATATCAAACGCCAGGACTTTCGCGACATCGAGTCTCTGGAGAATCGCTGCATCGTCACCAATCTGCCCTATGGACATCGCATGGGTGAGCGCGAAGGTGTGGAGATGCTCTACAAAGAGTTTGGTGATTTTCTTAAGCGCCGCTGCACGGGGTCCACAGCGTGGATTCTTTGCGGAGACACGGGCCTGGTGAAGAAACTGGGTCTGCGTCCCAAACAGCGCATTCCCATTTTCAATGGACCCCTGGAGTGCCGTCTGGTGGAGCTGGACCTTTACTAGAGTCCGCCGAACCGGAGCGAGCGGAAAGGCTGCGAGCGTCCTCAAGTTCCGGGTGACGAATCTCTCCGCCCTCATGGGCTGTGAAGGCCAAACTTCCTGCCAAAATCAAAGAAGCTAAAAGCAATGTCCAGCGGATGGCCTTGCCCGGGCCCTCGCCCTGGGCGTACTGGATGAGCGCGCCCAGAGTGATGGCGGCCAGAAGGATCATGCCCACAAACGAGACCTGACCGAAGAGTGCGTGGCGTTCCACGATTTCCTCTTCGGCCAGATGTGCCGCCTCGATGATTTCATAGCTGGGCGGACCGCTAAGATAGGTGCCCACCGCGAAGACCGAGCAGGCGATGAGAAATCCGCAGGCCGTCTTGAAGACCAATTCGGACTTGGAAATCAAGCCGATGACGAGCAGCGCAATGGCGGCCAGCATACCTACTACGGGCAGGTGCGCCAGCATCAGATGGACTTGGATGGGGTTCACTGTTTACCCGTCCTGATAGCTTCCGTCGGATCGATTCCTTCATCCACGGCTTCGTAGTTCAGTTCGCTGCCGCCCATGCTATGTGGGATGAGATAGACCGAGGTCATCACCAGTGCCGCGACAACCACGATCACTCGGCTGATGATGTCTTTGCGCCGAGGGCGGAAGCCGATGATGGAAACCGCGAAGACCCAGCTGAGCCACATGAAGAGCATCTTGTTGTCGGTCCAGTCGCCGCCGAAGGGCCAGCCGGTCCAGTAATCGCCGAATGCGTATTTCTGAACGATGGGACCAAGCACCATTCCGCCTACAGTCATCAAGACCAATGCGATCCAGGCTGAAATGCGCATGCCGCTGGGTGCGAATAGGGCGGCCAAGCCTGAGCGCATGCCAATGAGCACGGCGAAGAACATCAGCAATACGTGCGGCAGCAGAATGCCCACGGGGACGTGATCTTTGAAACGAATGACCACGTTTTCTTCGGCCAGTTCGGGAATGCGATGTTCCTGCCCCGCCTCATCGGTGAGCAAGAGATAGTACTCCAGTTTTCCAGCTGCAGGTTGGGCGGGAAGCAGCCCGACCAGGGAAGGTTGTTCGTCGATGTCTTTGCGCCCGCGAACCAGATCCACCAGGAATTCGAGAAGACTTCGTTTGGGCTTGGCCATTTCATGGCCCATGTCAATGGCAGTGAACTCGTCGGAAGTTCGGAAGCGTTTCCAGAAGAGTTTGCCATCCGAGTTCGGACTCAACTCGGGCACAACCACATGTGCCCCTTCATTGCTGGCGATGGACCAATCGCTGCGAATGAGTCCATAGGCGTAACTCTGACCCTGAACTTCGACCACGCCCTTGCGCGGGTAAGTGGGTCCCGTGTTTCGCTGATAGGTGACCGCCAAGATCATGAGAACGACGGCCAGAACCCAAAGACCGGCACGAAGCCAGAAGGATTCTCTGCGATAGGCATAGGGCGAAGAGGTCATGACACCTTCCAGAAAGATTGAGGGATAAGGCGGCAGAATAGCGAATTACCCAATCCTTAGCAATAGCCATGGCTGGGAAAGCCCTGGGGTGTGCCTGGTTAACTCTTTGTCGCAGCTAGGGTTGTAGTAATAGCTTGGCCATCGCAACCCAGACCGAGGCCGCCACGAAGAAGCGCACCCAAGTGGCGCCTCGGGCGATCACCAACTTGGCCCCGATGATGTCTCCACGTGGGGCGCGGATTTCCCCCGGGATGGGCGGCAATTGCCATAAATTTCGGTCAATCCCGCACTAAATCGGAAGGATCGCGGCCTCCTGAGGCACTACGAGGAAACATAAGGAAGCGAATCCACGTCCTAGGCGCTCTTTTCTCTGGGCCGGAACTTGCTTTGTCGGATCGGTCGCAGTTTGCCCTGCGGCGGTTTGTCTAATACAGGATGGTCCTTATGTCCGAGAAGCTCAAAATCAGCTCAAAACTAGAGACCCTGGAAGGGTCCGAGAAGGCAAGCAGTGCTCCGCACACTCCATCTTCAGTTGATCTCGATAACTTGGGTGAAGCGCTGAGTGCATTGGGCGACAATCGCGCCCTGGGTTTTCTACTCGATTCCATTGTTGAGGGTGTTGCCTTGATTCGCGCTGAAGATGGAAGCTTGGAGTGGGCTAACCGAGCTTTCCTTGAAGCCGTGGACGACAGCATTGAAAACGTACATGGGCAGGGCTGGAAGAAGCGTTGGAACGGGGCTAAAGAAAATTGCGAACAGTGCCCGGTCTCACTGTCTCTTGTGAGCGGCGAGGTGGAAGAAAACATTCTGGTCGATGGAAAAGAGCGCAGCTGGCGTGTTCGGGGAATTCCCATATTTGAAAATGGAGAGATCACTTCGGCCATTGAGTTACGAGAAGAAGTTACCCGCCTTGCGTATTTAAGCAGTGAACTTAAACACGCGCGGAAAGAGTTCAAGCAGTGTTTGGATAACCAGGCCGAAGAGACGCGCATGCTCATCGAAGAGCGGGAACTGGTGCTCGATAAAACCAGCGAGTTTGTCTATCGCCACGATGAAACCGGTGTCTTTCACTACCTTTCGCCCTCTGTGGAGAAGATCACCGGTTACAGTCTCGAAGAGTGGTGCCAACACTACTGCCGCTACCTCACCGATCATCCCGACAACGATTGGGTGGTGCAGGCCACCGAGCGCTCTTTGCGCACGGGCGAGAAGAGCGATCCCTACTTGGTGGAGATCTACCACAAGAACGGCACGCGCATGACTTTAGAAGTGGACGAAGAGCCTGTGCTGGAAGGCGAGCATGTCACCGGCATCGTGGGTGTAGCGCGGGACGTTACCGATCGCGTGTTGAGTGAGCGTATACGCAAAGAGGCGCATCAAAGTCTCCAGATCATTTTGGATTCTCTTTCCCTGAGCATATTCTGGAAAGATCGTGACTCCCGCTACCTTGGGTGCAATCAAAACTTCGCAATAGACGCGGGCAAGAAAAATTCCGATGAGGTTGTCGGGCTGACGGATTTCGACATGATCTGGGGAGCGCAAGCCGAACATTATCGCGGCGAAGATTTCGAGTGTATGGAAAGCGGCGAAGGAATTTTCGATCGCGAGGTGCACGTTACCATGCCGGACGGTCGGGAAGCCTGGCTGCGCTCATGCAAAATACCCCTGTATGACAATTCCGGAACGGTCGTGGGTGTGCTTGGCGCTTACGAAGACATCTCCGCCAGCCGCGCAGCGCGCCTGGAAAGTCGCAATCAGGTTCTGAGCCTTCTGGAAGAGAAAACACACAATCTCGTAGAGATTCGTGAGCAGGTGTCGCGTCGTAAGAAGCATGGAGTTGATGACCGTAGTACGAACTCCATGCAAAATATCAACGTTGCTCAGTTGAACCAAGAGTTGAGCATGCCCCTGGACGGCGCCATCAATCTTATCGGTCAGCGGCTCCAGTGTGAGATGCCCGAGCAGGAGCGCGATGAACTTCAAGACGCATTCAACTCGGCCAAGTCCTTGGCCGGAGTCCTGGGCGATCTTATGCGAATATACGATGTGGCGGAGAGAAATCAGGATACGGATTCGCATCCTTTCAATCTTGAGACACTTCTCAGCGAAGTCATCGATCTGCTGCGCCCGCGTGCCACGCAAAAGAACTTGGAGCTCGAATTGGATTGCGCGAGCCGCCTGCCCAAACGTGTCCATGGTGATCGCATTCGCCTGCGCCAGGTCCTTCTAAATCTGCTCGGGAATGCGGTGAAGTATACCGATGAGGGCTGGATTCGTCTTGAGGTGGATTGCCCCGACAAGGATAGCGACCTCATAGAAATCCTTGTGCGCGACAGTGGGCATGGGATTGATGAATCGCGTCTTTCGCACATTCTGGATCACGAGCATGGAACGGGTTACGCGGGGGGTCTTCCTACCGCGCAGAAACTCGTATCACGCATGGGTGGAAGCCTGAAACTGGAAAGTGAATCGGGACAGGGAACCCATGTGGAATTCGAATTGCCTCTGCCGAGTCGCGATCCACTCAGCCCTGAGTCAGTCAGGCCAATTGTGACTTCAGTTACTGGTCCCATCACACGACAACGCATTCTGCTTGTGGGAGGTCGGTCGGAGTCTCGTGCCACCCTGCGCTCCACTCTTGAACACGAGAACTGCGATGTGGAAGACACGGGCAGTTATCGGCGTGGAGAAGAATTAATGCGCTTTGGTCTCTTCGACGCCGTACTGTTGGATTGTGACGCTGATCGTGAGAAAGCTCTGCGAAGTGTGGGCCGCATGCTCGAAAAAGAAAACGGGTCCACGGCAAGCGTGCTGCTGGGCTTGAGCGAAGGGCCGACATCGTCATTGAAGAAAAGCTGCATCAATGCAGGAATGGTCGAAGTGCTCGACCGCCAGCTAGAACGCGCCGACATGGCGAGACTGCTCGACAAGATATTGGATACGGAGTAGTCGTCATGCGAAGGCGACTGAGCCGGGGGCGGGGAAGCGCCTCCGGCTCGATTTGTTTATCGCAGGATCATCAACTTCGCGTTCTCGCTCCAAGCGCGTCCATCCAGCCGCACCAGATAGACACCCGCCGGCAGGCGAACTCCACTTTCATCCTGCAGATCCCATACAATCTCTCGATTGCCTGATGGGAACTCGCCTTCGGCCAGTTCGGCAACTCGGCGACCCTGAATGTCGAAAACAGTGAGGCGAAGCCACTGGCTTTCGTTCAAGCTGAAGCGCAACGCGCTCCGATCTGTGGCCGGCGATGGGAATGCCCCATGGAAGCGTCGCGGCACGTCGGGAAGATCCAGACCCGTGGGATATTCATCTACCAGGCCCTTGATGCAGAAATTGGCGCTGCCGGTCCAGGGATCGTCCTGAAACTCCTGAAGGTCGCGCCAGAGGCCGCCGTCGAGCCAGTAGCTTTCACCGGCCGACGCGCTGCTCTCCACAATGGTGCGCGAGCTTGCACCGAGCAGCACGGGAATGTCGCTGGTTCGGTCGTAGGGCTGCCCGCCCGCAGAAAGCTGCAGGTAGATGTAGAAGTCGTCGCCAGGTCCCATGGGAACGGGAGTGTGTAGGTCGATGATGCGGAAACCCGTGTACTCGGCGAAGCCGGACACGCTGACCCATTCGTCGGACAGTGCCAGGCCATCGAAGTCGCGAAAAACGCGAACCGTGAAGTCCACGCTGTCGGCGGCGCTGTAGAAGCTGACCGCCTTGAGCAGGTGCACGCCGGTGGACGTGAAGGCGTTGAAGGCTTCGCTGCAGTCTTCCATCTCGTCGCGCCAGCCGTGGTAGTCGTGATAGTAGGCCTTGTCGTACTGGGTGGCTTCCACCTGCCTGAAGGAGATGGCGCCCATCTGTGGCTCGATGCAGCTGAACTTGTCGTAGTAGGAAATCCAGAAGTAGCCGCCGACGCCCCAGTCTTCGCCCCAGCTGTTCTTCACGATCCATGCGCCGGGCAGCGGCGCGTGAGAAGTTTTGCCGTCGTCCCAGCCCACAATAGAAATGGCGTGGTTGGGCAGCAACGGACTTTCAGGCGGCTGATAGTGCACGTAGTTCTGAATGAAGCCGCTGTTGTAGGCCATGCAGGTGCCGAGCACGCCATAGTCCATGATGGCCTGCTTGATGATGTCCATGCGCTCCATGTTCTCACCGCGATCCAGCCAGATGATCTCTCTCGGCGAGTAATAGTGGTAGCCGGCGTCCCGGCGCAGGGGCGGTTCCTCGTAGAGCGGCGCGTCGATATCGCGTACCGCGCCCTCCTGCCGCGACAGGTAGGCCGCCGACACGCGATAGTCCCCGCCGTTATGTACCTCGAGCCCCGAGCCTGTGGGCGGATCCATGTCATCGTTGTTGTGCTGATTGAAGCCGTTCCACCAGTCCAGGTGATACTCGGCCAAGTTGGGCTCGCCCGACTCGCCGGCAAGGGTCCAGACGCCCGTAGTCAGAAGGTTTCCCTCCATGGCGGCCATGACACCGTGAGTCCAGCAGGTGCCGCCCTGCTGATCCTTAACGGAAGTCACGCGCCCTTCGTCGCGCAGATCGTAGTATGAAGGAAGGTCGGCGAAGGCCGATCCAGAGAGCAGAAGTACTACGGCGAGGCATGCGCGAAGCATTGGGATCCTCCCGGGCTGGGGCCCCTCAATTATAGACGGATCACAGCTCAGGCTCAATTCCCATCCCCCAGCAGCCTTGCGCGGGCCCCGCGCATTTGTTAGACAAAGCCCATGCCTCGCCACTTTTCCCATAAGGATGCCCCCGCCAATGGCCTGGCCGGCGCGCGCGTGGTGCTGGCCGGATTCGGCAATCAGGGCCGCGCCCAGGCCGAAAATCTGCGCGATTCGGGCGCGAATCCGCTGCTGGGCCTGCGCGAAGGTGGCCCATCCTGGCAATTGGCCACCGAATTGGGCTTCCAGGTGGCGAATGTGGCCGAGGCCGCGGCCCAGGCGGACATCCTCATGATGCTCACGCCGGATGAGACCCAGGCCGAGCTCTACGAGGCCGAGATTCGCCCTAATTTGCGACCTGGCAAGGCTTTAGGTTTTAGTCACGGCTTCGCCGTGGGCTTTGGCATTTTGGATCCCGACCCGGAAACCGATATCTTCCTGGTCGCGCCCAAGGCCCAGGGGCTCAAAGTACGTGAACTCTATATAGAGGGCCGGGGGGCTGCCGCCCTGCTGGCCGTGCATCAGGATGCCAGCGGCCGGGCCTGGGAGCGCACCCTGGCCTATGCCGAGGCCATCGGCTGCCTGCGCAGCGGTGCCCTGGAAACGAGTTTGCGCGAAGAGGCGATTAGCGATCTTTTTGGGGAACAAGCGGTGCTTTGTGGGGGTTTGAGTGAGCTGATTCGCGCCGCTTTTGATACCTTGGTTGCGCGCGGATATGATCCCGAAATCGCCTACTTCGAAACCCTGCACGAAGTTAAGATTCTGGCGGACCTGATTCACGCCGGCGGCATCGACGGCATGCGCAGGCACATCAGCGGCACGGCCCTTTGGGGCGACCTCAGCCGCGGACGACGCGTGGTGGACGGCGGCACTCGCGAGCGCATGGAAGCGCTGCTGGACGACATAGAAAGTGGCCGCTTCGCCCGCGAATGGGTCGAGGAACATCGAAATGGACGGCCGCGGCTTCGCGAAAGGCTGGAAGCCGACGCGGCCCATCCCATCGAATCGGCCGGCAAGAGAGTTCGAGCTCTCATGCCTTGGCTGAAGGAGGAAAAATGAGATTGCGGATCTTCACACTGCTGGCGTTTCTTGCGGCGGGAGCTTTGTCCCAGAATACGGAAACATTGGTGGACACGAGTTTCGTGACCGACACCGGCGTGACGATCCGATACCAGGGCGAACTCAAGCCCGGTGATTTGTCGGGCATGGAGAAGGCCGTCGCCATGGCCAACGAGGGTGTGCCCTTGGGCTATGGATGGAAAAGCATCCGCAGTTGGGGTTCCGGCGATTTGCGCCCCGAACCCGTCTACACCGACACGACTTTGACCACCGAATGGGTGGAGCTTCATCACGACATAGAGTGCAACGAGAAGGTGGCGGGAAATTTCGCCGAGTACATGGATTATGTGCACTACAGCCTCGAGGAAAAGTTGGGCTTCACCATCAACGAGCCCGTGCGCCTCAGCGCCGCCTGGACACCGGAAGAGTACGGCAGCCGTTGGGGTCTACCCTGGTGGATGCCCTGCGACGTGCACGAAGACGGCATCGTTTCACAGCCCATCGCCATGATCACCGGCCGAGGCATCGCCCGTGAATCGCTGACCCACGCCTATGCGGAACTCCTTTTCAGGCGCATGACCGGTGATCGTTTGCCCTACTGGCTGCTCTACGGTGCCGGCGCCTTCCTGGCCGAAGAGGAGTGGATCCTCAAGGGACAGGTGGATGTGATCATGGATGGCCTTAACATCGATCAGGCCACCATGATTCACGACCTTGAGTTGTTCCGCGGACTCAAGCTGACCGGCAAGGCCAGCGATTTGGAGGGCGGCACCTTCCTCGAGATGAAGGCAAGTCGTATCGCTTTCTGGCGAGCGCATGAGTTGGTGGAGGCCATCATCGTGGGCGAGAGTCTGCGAAGCTTCACGACCCTGATTCTCGACATGGAGGCCGATCCCGAACTCAGTTTCGAAAGCGCCGTTGAGGCCGTTTACGGAATGGGCGTGGATGAACTGGTGGCCACCTACGAACCCAAGTCCGAATCCGAAGGAAACTAATGGCCGATCCTATTCGGGTGCGCTTTGCGCCCAGCCCCACGGGCTTCCTGCATGTGGGCGGGGCGAGAACCGCGCTTTATAACTGGCTCTATGCCCGCAAGGTCGGCGGAACCTTCGTGCTGCGTATCGAAGACACCGACGCCGAACGCAGCACGGCCGAATCGGTGGACGCCATCTTCGAAGGAATGCGCTGGCTGGGTCTCGATTGGGATGAAGGCCCCGAAGCAGGCGGCGACCATGGTCCCTATTTCCAGAGCGCGCGCCGCGACACCTATCGCGCCGAAGTGGATCGTCTGCTCGAGGCCGATCAGGCCTATCCCTGTTTCTGCACTCCCGAAGATCTCAAGGCCATGCGCGATTTGCTTCAGGCCGAAGGCAAGGACGCAAGCTACGACGGTCGTTGCGGAAAGCTAGCGAAGGATGAATCCACCACGCGGGTGGCGGCCGGTGAGGCCCACGCCATTCGTTTTCGCAGTCCCAAAGAGGGCGAGACCACGCTCTTTGATGTGGTGCGCGGGAAAATGGTTTTCCAGAACGCTCTCTTCGAGGATTTCGTCATCATCAAGGGCGACGGCCTGCCCAGCTACAACTTTGCGGTGGTGGTGGATGATGCCGCCATGCACATCAGCCACGTGATTCGCGGTGACGATCACATCAGCAATACGCCGCGGCATCTCATGCTCTATGCGGCGCTGGGCTACAAGCTGCCAAAGTTTGCTCATCTGCCCATGATTCTGGGCGAGGACAAGACGCGTCTTTCCAAGCGTCATGGCGCCACGGCGGTGGCCGAGTTTGCCAAGGAAGGCATTTTACCCCAGGGCATGATGAACTATCTGGCCCTGCTGGGTTGGAGTTTGGACGGCAAGACCGAGTTCTTCACTCCCAAAAAACTCATCGAAGCCTTCAGCCTGAAGCGTGTGGGCAGCACCCCATCGGTTTTCGACATCGAAAAACTCAGCTGGCTCAGCGGCGAGCACTTCAAGATTCTACCCCTGGATGATAAGGCCGCCGGCGTGCATACCCATCTTCTGGCCAAGGGCTACGAACTACCGCCCCTGGACGCGCGCTTCGTGGAAATGGTCGAGCTTCAGGGCAATCGCATCAAGAGTTTCACGGAGGCCGAGTTTGGCATGGACCACTTCTTCAGGGAACTGCCGAGCTACGACGCGGCCGCCGTAACTCAGTATCTGCTGGGAGATGCACCCCAGAAGCTCGCTGCCCTGGCCGAACGTTGGCAGGGTTTGGACGAATTCACGGCCGAGGCTTTGGAAAATGCCCTGCGCGAAGAGGCCGCGTCTTGGAGCTTGAAAGCGGGGGAGCTTATCCATCCCATGCGAGTGGCGGTGGTGGGTCAGAGCAAGAGCCCCGACATCTTCAAGACCTGTGAATTGCTGGGTCGCGATCTTTGCTTAAAGCGCCTGAAAGCAAAGGGATAGCAAGGCCGCCCTGGGCGCGGATTTCGCCGGCAGGGGCTTGCGCGGGGGGGATTGATCTGGTAAATTGGCGCCCTCATTGCCCAGTCGTCTAACGGCAGGACAGCGGTTTCTGGTACCGCCGATCGAGGTTCGAATCCTTGCTGGGCAACCCGACGGACTCAGGTCCAGGAGTGGTGTGAGAGAAGCGCTGCATTGCATTTGGTTTAGCATCATGCGCTTCGCGGCAGGTTGCCTTCGGGCAAAACCGCCGCGCTTTTTTAAAGGCCCATTCGTCTAGCGGTTAGGACGCCGGGTTCTCGACCCGGTAACAGGGGTTCGATTCCCCTATGGGCTACCGGCAAGCCTCGAACTTCGGTTCGGGGCTTTCGCATTGGGGCTTACTTGAGCAAGACCAGACCTGTGCCGGTTTCGAATTCTCCGGACACCAAACTCGCCAGATAGGCGCCGGGTTCATCCACGAAGTGGATGGTTGCTGAGTCTTGGGATCGTCATGCCCTATCTCTTCTTGAGCGCGCCATCGAGCTTGCCGGCTAGTCCTCGAAGCAAGCTCTCGGTTTCATCCCATCCGATGCAGGCGTCGGTCACCGACACGCCGCGCTTGAGCTGAGACAGCTCGGCCGGAATCTTCTGATTCCCATTCTCCAGATTGCTTTCGAGCATAAGCCCAATGATGGATTTGTTCCCATGCAAAATCTGGTGGCTCACATCCTCGGCCACCTGTCCCTGCAGTTCGTGCTGCTTGAAGGAATTTCCGTGGCTGCAATCCACCATGATGTTCGGTGGAAGTTTCGCCTCGGCCAAGGCTCGCTCGCAAAGGGTGATGCTCACCGAATCGTAGTTGGGCCGGCCGCCGCCGCCACGCAAGATGATATGCGAATGGGCATTCCCTCGGGTTCTGAATACCGCCGATTGCCCGTCCTGGCTGATGCCCAGAAAATGATGGTGCTGGGACACCGAGCTGAGCGCATTGATGGCCACTTCCAAACTACCGTCGGTGGCGTTTTTGAAACCCACCGGCGTGGAAAGGCCGCTGGCCATTTCACGATGGGTCTGGCTTTCGGTGGTGCGAGCGCCGATGGCGGCCCAGCTCATGAGATCCGACAGGTACTGCGGAGACAGGGGATCCAAAGCCTCGGTGGCCGCCGGCAATCCCAACTCGGCCAGTTCCAGCAAGAGCCCCCGCGCCTGACGAAGCCCCTTTTCGATCTGGAAGCTGTCGTCCATGTCGGGATCATTGATGAGCCCCTTCCACCCAACCGTTGTGCGCGGCTTTTCAAAATAAACCCGCATAAGGATGAATAAACTGCCGGCCAACTCTTCTGAGAGCGCGGCAAGGCGGTTGGCGTATTCGCGGGCGGCGTCCAGGTCGTGAATGGAGCAGGGGCCCACCACCACCATGAGCCGCGGATCCTTGCGGTCTAGAATGTTGCGCAGGCTTTCCCGCGCCGACAGCACCGCCTCGGCGGCGGTCTCGCTGACCGGCAATTCCTCCTTAACCTGGCGCGGCGTGGGCAGCAGGTCGCGGGAGACCACATTGATATTGTCGAGGCGGCGGAAAGACTCGCTCATGGACGCTCCTTAAGGCTTACAAGCCGTGAACCATAGCAAATTTCTTTCCGTTTGAACAAGGTAGAGCTAAGCGAGGCCCAGCCACCAGATGCCTATGCCGATGGCCGCCGTCGAGGTGAGGCCGAGAATCCAACGGTAGACAGAATTGCCCGAATCGCGAAGACGAAGGAAGATGGCGCCGATGAGTCCGGCAAAAAGGGTCATTCCCAAAATGTTTCCCAGGGCGAAGGCCGCCAGATAGAGCGCTGCTAGAAGAGTGCTGGGCAGGGCCAGGGCGGGCAGCAGGCTTACCACATGGTGGCTCCCCGCTGCCCCGTGGAAAGCGCCCACGGCAAAAGCGGCGTGGCTGTGGCGATGCTTGGAGGCGGCGGTATCGGGAGCATGGGCCGCCGAGTGATCATGAAAGTGGATGTGCTCGTGATCGCCGCCCTCATCGTGCAGATGCCCATGGCTGTGAATGTGGAAGCGCCGAATGCGGCTGAGTCCCCAGATTCCCACGCCGATGAGCACCAGTCCCACCATGCGCTCGCTCCAGTGGGACAGGGTCTCCATGTGGATGAATCGGCGCAGCAGGAACGCGACGGCTGCAATAAGTGCCACGCCCGCGGCGTGCCCCAGCCCCCAGCGCAGACCCAAGCGCCAGGAGCGGCTAGGAGCATCGGCAGTTAGGGGAGCTACGGCGGCCAGGTGGTCCGGTCCCATGAAAACGTGCAAAGCGCCGGCGGTGAATCCGGCGAGGATGGTGAGAATATCCACGGCGAGCCTCCCAGTTTCAGGAGAGTGAAACTAAGCAATACCTACCGGTACGCCAGAGCAAAAAACATCCCCGCAAGGCGGGGGCGCTTGTCGGGATCGCATTCGAGCTAGTCGCGCTGCTTGAGCTGGCTCCAGGTGCTGCCAAGGGCCGCGCTCTCGCCGCAGTCCACGGGGAAGGCGCCCATGAGTATGCCGTAGGCGTTGTTGGCCGCTGCCGCCGGTGAGTCGCTCTGCAGGGTGTAGGGGCCCATATTGGTCGTGCCGCAGAACTCGGGATTGAAATAGATGTTGTCATGGCTGTTGCCGCAGAGAATATTGCCGCCGCCGTTGGACCAGATCAGGTTGTGATAGATCTCGGGGGTGCTCGATCCGCAGCCCATGACGTTGCCGGTGGTTCCAAAGGCCAGAATGCATTCGTGCACCGTGGCATTGGAGAAAGAGTCGAAGTGCAGTGAGCTACCGTCTGCGGCGGAGTTGTGCACGAAGGTACAGTTGACAATTTCGGGCTCGCAGGTGTCGAAAGTCCCGATGGCACCGCCGTCATTGGCGCCGTTGTCGTCGAAGAAGCATCCATCAATAATGGGGGACGAACCGATGTTCAGCGCGATGGCCCCGCCGTTCAAAGAGTTGTTTTGAATGAAGTCACAGTCGGTAATGGATCCCGATGAGGAGGTGGTGCAGTAGATCCCGCCGCCTTTGAGGTCGCTGACATTGTGGGTGAACAGGCATTGCGTGATCGAGGGGGCAAGAAGGCCGTGGGCGAAAATACCGGCGCCGTAGTCGCCGTTATTATCATCGAAGTGGCAATTCTCGATGAGCATGCCCACTTCGCCCGATCCCAGGGCGTAAATGCAGCCGCCCTGTACGGCATAGTTTTCGGTGAAGTAGCAGTATCTCACCGAAGGCGAAGCGCCGAAGCAATAGATGGCTCCGCCCGAAATGGCGTGCAGGCCGTTGCGAAAGGCTAGACCTTCGATGATGGTGGAACGAGTCTGGGCACTATTGAGGAAAATGGCCCGGCCGAGGAATTCGCAGTCGATGATCGAAGTCTGATTGAAGTTGTTCGACCTGAGCACCAGGTTTTTTCCAACGAAATCCAGATCGCGATTCTCCGCGCCCGCGTAGGTGCCCGGAAGAACCAGAACCGTGTCGCCCTCGGCCGCCGCATCCAGTGCCGGTTGAATCGTGGTGTAGTCGCCGCTGCCGCCCACATCGACGACGTGGGTTTCGGCAATCGCGAAAGTGGCCATGAAAAGGCTGACGAGACTTGTCATAAGTAGATTGCGCATTCGGATCCTCCTGAGGATCGCCGACATTCTATCCAGACTTCCGATTCTTACCAGCATCGTATTAATCGGCAAGGGGTGGCCAGTCAAAGTCACTTTGAGGCGCCACCGGATGAGGTAGAGGCGCATTTCGGCCCCCAATATCTCGTAGCCCTAATGCTTAAATAAATAAAATTCAACGAATTGAAGCTCTAGCTTGAAGAAAAATCTTGCCAGGATTTCTCCTTCGGGGCATAAGGGTCGCGGCTCGAGCCGCACCGAGCCGAGGATCTCATCCGGGAGGGCTGTCCCACAATGATCCGAGAGAAGATGGTCCGGGTCGACCTCGCAGGCGAGGAGATCGAGGGCACCGTGTCCTACTACTCGCCCTATCTCATGAAGAAGCGGCGCGAGGCGGAGTTGCCGGGTAAGGGCGGGCGTGTGCTGCTGGAGCTGAGCAACTTCGACATTTCATCCATTCTCATGGTGGATGGGAAGGTTCTCGCCGAAGGTGAAGGCTACGACCACTACGCGAGCTTTCGTGAACTTCAAAAACAACTGGCCAAGGGCAAGGCACGCATTCACTCCTGCGCGAATTGCTCCTACTTTCTCTTCTCCGGTATGGCCCGCGACATGAGCAATGGCTCGCGGGGCTACTGTCTTCATTCCAAGCTGGGGAAAAATCTCAAGCCCTCCGATGTGAGGGAGATCTTCCATTACTGCCACCATTTCAGCTATGGTCCCGATGGGGAGCGCGAAGCCTTCAGGCTCAAGTGGAAGAAGAGTCTGATCGCGCGCAATCTCGAGCAGGCCGCCCGCGGAGAAAAAAAGCTGCCGGGCATGACCTTCCCGCTCAAGACCCCCGAGAATCCGGAGTCGCCAAGTCCGCCGGAGCCCTAGGCCCGCGGTCTTATCAAATTGCTAGATTGGGAATGAAATGGAAAAGCCGGGACCGGACGAGATCCGACACCTCCGAGATAATCCGGAGGAGATGGCCAAGATTTGCCAGCTTTGCAAGGGCAAGTGTTGCACCTACGTGGCCATCGAAATAGATGAGCCCGAGGATTTCGACGATTTTCAGAACATTCGCTGGTACGCCGCGCACAAGAACGTCTGGGTCTTTATGGACGACGACGAGTGGTACGTCGCCTTCGACTCGCCCTGCGAATATCTGGGAGAAGATTCTCTCTGCACGACCTATGAAAATCGCCCGGACGTGTGCCGGAATCACAAGTTCGGCGAGTGCGATTACTTCCTGGACGGCGAGTTCGACCTTGAACTTCGCAGCATGGCTGAAGTGGACGCATATCTGAAGAAACGCTTCCCGCGCAAAATGGTGAAACGCCCGCAACGGAAAAAGTAGCCCAGGGACGGTGAATATGCCCGAAGACCGCAAGACCATCGCCGTGGTGATCGGGACCCGCCCCGAGGCCATCAAGCTGGCGCCGGTTATCCGCGAATTGAAAGGCGATGCACGCTTCGATGTGAAAGTCGTGGCCACCGCGCAGCATCGCGAACTACTCGACCGCGTGCTGGCACTTTTCGAAATCGAAACCGATGTGGACCTGGACATCATGCGCGCCGATCAGGATCTCTTTGGCGTCACGCAAAAGGCCTTGGCGGGACTCGGCGAGGCCTTCGCCAAAATCAAGCCCGACCTGGTCGTCGTGCAGGGCGACACCACCAGCGTTTTCGCTGGCGCGCTCGCGGCCTTCTACCATCAGATTCCCGTGGCCCACGTAGAGGCCGGCCTGCGCACCGAGCAGCGCTACAGCCCCTTCCCCGAGGAAATCAATCGCCACCTCACCGGCGTGCTCACCGATCTGCACTTCGCGCCCACGAGCAAGGCTGCCTGGAATTTGCGCCATGAGGGATACGACGAATCGCAGATCACCATTACCGGCAACACGGTCATCGATGCCTTGCTGGATGTGGCGGACCGCGAAGAGGCGCCGCTGCCGGCGGGCGTGGATCCGGACAAGCCGCTCATTCTCGTGACGGCCCATCGCCGGGAATCCTTCGGCGCGCCGCTGGAGCGGGCCTTCAAGGCCTTGGCGGAGCTGGCCGAAATGCACCCGGAGGCGCAGATCGTCTATCCGGTGCATCCCAATCCTAAGGTGCAGAAGGCGGCCAAGGACAACCTGAGCGCGAGCGGGAACATCATATTGCTCGAGCCCATGGACTATGCGCCCTTCGTGAGCCTCATGAAGCGGGCCACCCTGGTGCTCACCGACAGCGGCGGCATTCAGGAAGAGGCGCCGAGTCTGGGCGTGCCGGTGCTGGTGCTGCGGCCCGTGACCGAGCGGCCCGAGGCCGTGGGCGCGGGCACGGTGAAGCTGGTGGGCACGGATCCTGCGAAGATCATTGGCGAGGCCCATCGCCTGCTCACCGACGCGGATTATCATGCCAGCATGGCGGCGGCGGTGAATCCCTACGGCGATGGCAAGGCCAGCGAGCGCATTGCCGCGGCCATCTCGCACTTTTTCTTCAAGACGGGCAGGCCCGCGGATTTCACGGTGGAGGACGATGCGTAGCCGCTCCCTCAAAACCACACTCGTCATTAGCCTCATCTTCGGCCTGGTGGTCATGGTGGCGCTATCGCTGGTGGCCGATCTGAAGGAAACCACCACGGCCCTGGCCGGCATGCTGCACATCTGGTGGCCGGTTCTTCTCGGTCTTTCGCTGCTTAACTACGGAACACGCTTCCTCAAGTGGGAATACTTCCTGCGCGTGCTGGGCGTGCGTCTTAACTGGCGCGACAGCCTGGGCATTTTCCTGGGCGGCTTCGTGCTGTCGGTGACACCGGGCAAACTCGGCGAGCTGTTCAAGGCCTGGCTGGTGAAGGAAATCAACGGCGCGCCCTTCTCGCGTGTGGCGCCGGTGATCGTGGCCGAGCGCTACACCGACTTGGCGGGGCTCATCGTGCTGGCTTCGGCCGGAGTTTACGGCAGCGGCTTCGGCGTGAACATCTTGCTTATCGGCGTGGCCCTCTTGGTGATGCTCTACCTCATGGCCGCCTCAAAATGGCTTCGCCACAAGATCGTTTTGCTCATGGGCCGCGTGCCCGTGCTCGCCAAGAAGGCGGCCAGCGCCGAGCGGGCCATGGACAGCACCCAGGAACTGCTGCGTCCGCGCAGTCTGCCATGGCTCACCCTGCTCAGCGCAATTTCCTGGTTCTGGGAATGCTGGGCTCTGGGATTCACGCTCAACGCCTTCGGCGGCACCATGCCCCTGTCCGAACAGGTCTTCATCTACTCGCTGTCCACCCTGGTGGGTGCGCTGGCATTCCTGCCCGGCGGACTGGGACTCACCGAAGGCAGCATGGCCCTCATGCTCAGCAATCGTGTGGGTCTGGACGGCGGTACCGCCATGGCGGCCACGCTGGTGGTGAGAATCGCCACGCTCTGGTTCGCCGTGCTGCTGGGCGTGCTGGCGCTGTTCATCTTCGGACGCCGATGGAAACTAGGCAAGCGCCTCTGGGGCGGCGGTTTCCAGGATGTGGCCAAGGAATCTTCCGAGTCCTGATCTTTCCCATGATTCCTCATAATGCCCTTGCCGTCCTGGCAGGGGAGTTGCATGCTTGAGGGGCTGTAGGTCTCGAGCTCTGAGTCTCGGGCCAGAGAAAACCATTGTCACTACGGTGTTTATGAGCCAGAAGCCCGAAAATCGCCAGGAGACCGGACCGGTACCCATCCACCGGTATGAGCAGTACATCTCCCATGAGAGCCGGATCTTCGTGAACCGGAATCTCAAGATGGACTCCATCCACTGGATCGGCTTCGACATGGACCACACCCTGGCCCTCTACAATCGCAACTTCATCGAGGCCCTGGCCTTCGATCTGGCGCGGGAAGCCCTCATTCGCGAGCGCGGCTACACCGAGGCTCTGCGCGATGCGCGCTACGACCCCGCCTTCGGTATTCGCGGCCTGGTGGTGGACAAGACCCGCGGCAACATCCTCAAGATGGATCAATTCAGTTACGTGGCGCAGGCCTATCACGGCAAGAATGTGATGGATCGCGAGAAGCGAAAAGGTATCTATAGCCCGCGCACCCTGACTCTGTCGGACGAGCGCTACTGGACCAGCGATACACTCTTCGGCCTGCCCGAGGTGTCGCTCTACGCCAGCGCCGTGGAGGTGCTGGAAAACGCCGGCGAGGAATTCGACACCTGGAAGCTCTTCGACGACATTCGCCATTCGGTGGATCTGGTCCATCGCGACGGTTCGCTCAAGCGCATCATTCTCGAACGCCTCAGCGAATGCTTCCTGGTGGATCCCTCCCTGCCCGGCACTCTCGAGCGTTTCCGCCGGGCCGGACAAAAACTCTTCCTGCTCACCAACTCCGACTACGCTTACACCGACAAGGTGCTCAGCTACGTGCTCGGCAGCATGGGATCGAAAAACTGGTGGGAGTATTTCGAACTGATCGTGGTGGACTCCCAAAAGCCCGACTTCTTCCACCGCCGCCTGCGATGGAAAACCTTGGAGCCCAAGGAACACGAGGTGCCCACTTTTTCCGGCGGCAACTTCCGCATTCTCGAGCAGCAGATCGGCGCCCTGGGCGACCGCATCCTCTATGTGGGTGATCATATTTTCGGCGACATCCTTCGCTCGAAGAAGGCCAGCGGCTGGCGCACCTGCCTCATAGTTGAAGAACTTGACCACGAGATTCGCGCCACGAGCGCCAATGAGGAGATCCGCCAGAAGCTCGACGGTCTTCAAGACGCCAACGGCAGTCTGCTGCAAAAGTTGGATGTGGTGAGGCGGCGGCACCAGGACCTGCGCGATCGGAAGCTATCGCAGTATCGCGTGCTCAACGGGGACCAGCTGACAGATCTGGATAGGCAGATCGAACTTAGCAATCGCGAGGAACGCGAGCTGGAAGAGCAGCTAACCGGCAACCTGCTGCTCATCAAGAGCGCGGAGGAGCGCGCCATTCGCCGCTTCAACGAGTACTGGGGTTCGCTCTGCAAGGTGGACAATGAAATCAGTCTCTTCGCCGCGCAAATTCGCGACTACGCCTGCGTCTACACTTCGCGGGTGAGCAACTTCCTGCACTATCCGCCCGATCGTTACTTGCGCAGTCCCATGGAATTCATGCCCCACGAAATCTAGGCCTTCAACTCATCCATAGGGGAAGCTCCAGCTTTGCAGCAAGCTTAAGCGCCTGATGGAGCCAACGGAATTGAAGGTAGGTGGAACTGCTGCGCGAGAAGCTCGAGATCTTTTCATCCGCCAGGGATCCATATAGCAGACCCCCAAAAAACTCCTGATAAACCGGCACCATTTCGCGAGGAATCTCGCGGCCGTAGGTGGTGTCCTTGCGCGTGTGGGGAAGACCCATGAGCGCGTGAATCACGGCATCGGTGCTCAGGCCATCGCCGACACGATGAAAGGCCACGGCCTCATCCCGCTCAAGCACCTTGCCGCGACCGGCCGAGGCGAGCAGGCGCAGGCGCGCCACGGGCTTGCCGTCGAAGGGTCCATCGCGCCGCATGATAAGTGCCAGCAGCGTGGGCCACTCTTCGGCTTCCAGGCGATCCATGATTTTCTGAATCGCGTCGGCCATGAATTCTTCGAAGCGCGACTGAATGGGATAATTGATCCTACCCACGCAACCGAACTCGTCGGCCTTGGGGTCGAGGTTGGCAGCGCAATCCGCACAGCGATTGATAAGCGTTCCGATCTGCCTGCCCACTTTGTCCACATCGCCCCGCCCGAACTCCTGGCGTTCCTGGGACAGGCCGCGGGTGACGGGCATCTTCCAGCGCTCGCTCACGGCGCCGGGCATGTCGGGATTGGCGCGCAGATACTTGTGGACCATGTAGAGAAAGGTCCAGCGGCGAATGCCGTCTTCACCCAATTCCTCGCGATTTTCGCATGGGTGCGGTAGCACGTAGTCGATGCCCAAGGGTAATCCTTATCGATTGTGTTATCAGCATCCGGTTAGGAATCCCGGATCGCCTCCACCGGATCCAGCCGGGCAGCCTCCCAGCCGGGATACAGTGTCGCTGCCAGACTTACCAGCAGCGTGATGGCCGCCACCCACGCGAAGTCGGCGGGGATCATCAGCACCGGAATCTTCTCCACGATGAACAGATCCCATGGGATGGTCAAGGGATGTCGCATGAGAAGTGCGCCGAGTCCCCATCCCGCTAGCAAACCCAGGGCCACACCGCCGAGTCCAACGACCCAACCTTCGAGCACCACCATGCTCATCACCGAGCGGCGGCTCATGCCCAGGGTGCGCAGGATGCCGATTTCGCCGCGCTTTTCGCTGACCATGAGGGTCATGGATCCCACGATGCCCAGGCTGGCCACGGTGACGGTGAGAAGCAGAAAGAGATACATGAGCAGTTTTTCGCGGGCCATGGCTTCGAAGAGCAGGTGGTTGCGCTCCTGCCAGGTTTCAGCGCGGAAGTCTTGGAAACGGTCCAGAGCCAGAGTTGCCTCGGCCACCTCTGCCGCGTTTTCGGGAATGTGGCAGGACAGTGCCAGTGCGGCGGCCTCTCCATCCACTTTCAGAAAACGGGCCGTGGCGGGAAGCCCACCCAGGGCCAGTGTGGCGTTGATTTCGTAGAGGCCCGAATCGAAAAGGTCGATCACCACGCGGGCTTCCTCGCGGCCGCCGATGTCTTTGCCGCCTTGGGTGGAACTCACATCGGGAACCACCACCCGCACGATGTCGCCGCGTCCCACGCCGAGATTGTGCGCGAGTTCGACGCCGAGCACTAAGCCCTCGCGCACTTCCTCGCCATCGGGCAACACCCACTCCACGTCGGTCTGGAAGTTTTCGAAGCCGGGATTCAGCAAGCCGTTCAGCGCGCGCTCGCGCACGGGATCCACGCCGCGAAGGGAAGCTGTCTGCATTCGAGTGGATGCTCCGGCCACACGACGGACCAGCAGCACTTCCGATTCGGCATAGGGGGCTACGGCCGCAACCCCCGGCAGAGTTTCCAGATCGGCCATGAGGGCGGAAAGATCCTGCAGGCCGTCTGGGCCCGCGGGTTCAAGGCGCAGATGCGCCTCGCCGTCATGGAGCAGAGAAGCTAGCTCGGCCTCCATACCGTTCATCACCGAGAGAATCAGCGTGAGGGCCATCACGCCTGTGAAAATACCCCCGGCAGCAACCAGGGCCGTCATAGCGAGGGCCCGGCTCCTCCGGGGGCTGATTAGGTGGCGCAATGCCAGATAGAAGCTCAGACGCAAAGCGTCCTCCGGGGGCTACTGACCGGCGGCCTGCCTCGTCATGAGGTCTTCCTGACGCTCGGCTTGTTGGCGCGCATAGCTCCCCCAAGTCTTGTTTGCCATGACCGTCTCGAATAGCTCCATTGCATCTTCAAACTTGCCCTGATCTTCGAGAGCCTTGGCCTTGCTGCAAATGAGACCGGCCTTGGTGTCTTCGTCCTTGGTTATGCGTAAACCGGCATCAGCAGTCTTAATGGCCTTACGTGGATCCCCGTTTCCCCGATAGAGATCGGCCAGGTGCTTGTGCGGAAGATTCTTGTTGGGACGTTCCGCCGGTTTCATGAGCTTGACCAGGTTGACGGCTTTCTGAAGATAAGTCATAGCCTTATCTTCAGAATTGCTCTTCTCCATGTAGCAAAGACCCAGCATTAGGTTCACATTGAAGTCGTTTCCCTTGGATTCGTATGCGACTTTCAGGTGCTCCAGAGCCTTGTCGAATTCTCCCTTATTGAAATAGATCCAACCCAGGTCGTATCTACCTCCAGATTTCTCAGGATGAAGCAGGAATGCTGCTTCATAAAACTCAATAGCTCGGTCGTAACTCTTTCGTTGCTTATAGAGGCGTCCTTGATGTGAGTTTGCCTGAAAAAGTATGGATTCATCATTTTCGTCCGAGTTAAGAATTTGGTTGAAGAGCTGAATAGCCCGATCTTTCTCTTCCTCAGTTTTTGCCTTAGAGTAGATGATACCAAGCTGCATTCGCGAATAGTTATCGTTAGGGTTGCAGCCGGTTGAGCCGACTACTTCTTCATAAAGATCTCGAGCCCGCGCGCGATGTTTCAGCCGCATCTCTACGTATGCCAATTTGGCTTTGACGGTGCAATTCTCGGGCTGTGCTTTGTGAGCTATTTCAAAACCTCGCTTGGCCTTGGGCCAATTTTGAATCTTGATTGCTGCCTCACCTAGTCCATTCCCGGCGCTGAAATGGGCGGGATCATTCCCCAGGGCACTCTCAAACTCTGAGACGGCATCTTCGAATTGACCGGCTTCGAAGAACTCCCAGCCTGTGGATGTATCCAGTTCAGCCTGCTGCGTGTCTTGGGCGAAGCTCGCCGGCGCGAGAATAAGAAGGGTGATCAGTGCCGACAGGAGCAATGCACTACGTTTCATGGTAAATCTCCCGATGAAGGGTTTGAGAAGGATCCTTTCGGATTCAGCCTCGGCAATATACCCGAGCCCATTTGTCCGTTCAAGGCATCCCATGCACAGGAATGCCTCAATTCGTTTTGCCTAAGGAATTTCGCGGGACTATATTTACGGTGCTGTCCCTAAAACATAAAGAAAAAATGAAATCCACAATACTCCTGCTGCTGGTAGCACTGGCTCTTATCGCCGGTTGCCAGAATACGACTACTATGCTGGAGGATCCCGTTCCTCTGGAGATTCTCTATTCCAGCCCGAATGTCGACAGCTTGAACCTGGCCGAAGGTGATTCCCTGGCCTTCGTCCTGCGGGCCCAGGGGGCTGGTGGTGTGAACGCCGAAGTCTACCTTGAGGACGTGTATCTCTGTGCTATGGATAGCTTTACTTTTCGAGCATGGGAGCACTTGGACCTACAGGCCCAGCACCCGGATGACTACCTGACCTTGGAAGTTACCCTTCAGGACAGCGTCGAAACCATGAGTCATAGCTGGGATGTGAAGATCCTTTGGGGATTCACCTCATTTCCCGAAAGCAGCGAGTTGGTAAACGTAATTGGGCAAACTTTGATGTTCCAGCTGGGTCTGGAGGCGGGGGGGCTGAGCCCCGAATACCAGTTTTTTGTGGATGGCGAGCTTGTGGGGTCCAGTGGAGAGTTTTTCTATTTTCATGCCCTAACCGTTGGAAATTATGAAGTTACCGGCCGTGTCAGTGCCGGAGAACACGAATGGCTCCGGCATTGGACGGTGGAAGTTCAGCCCGATGAGCCTGTGGATCCTCCCGAAACGGTTACGGGGCTTAGGGCTGGCCCCGGTAGTGAGCCTGGGCGCATGGCCGTGGCATTTTATCCTCCTGAAGAGGGTTTGCGCGAACCGGTGCACAGTTTCGAGATTCGGGCCTTTCCCTATCTGATCGATGATGAGCAGTGGGAGTCGGCGTATCTGGTGGGCTTCGAAGATGTGACGCCCGGCGCCGAAGAGGAGCGCTTCGACCTGGAAGGCCCGGAAGCGGGCATGACCCTATACGTGCGGGTGCGCAGTGTGGGAGTTAGCGGCAACACCTCGGAGTGGTGTGATCCGGTTCTCGGCACCGTGGCGGGCTATACGGTTCAGGGAACTGTCATCAATTACGAAACGGGGGAGCCGCTGGAAGGACTGAATGTCAGCTACGGAGACGTTCTCTCTGTCACCGATGCCGATGGTCATTTCTATTGCGGCGACGTTCCTCTCTTCGAAGAGGGTGGCGCCTGGGATTTCCCGGGCAGCTACTACGACGAGGAAGGCAGCGGAATAGGCCAGTGGTTCGACCTTATCGATTCGCGCGCGGTGAGCGATTCACTCGTCTATCAAATGGGCACTTTTCCCACTCAACCCTTCCTGTCTACCTGGTACAGCGATTTTCTGGAGTATTTCATTCATGTTCTCCGGCCGCCGCCGGCCACCTTCCATCTGATCCGGCCCATGTATCCCATAACGACCTACATTCCCGAGCACGTAAACGAGGGTCTCGACTATCCCACGGTTATCTTGGAGGGATTGGATATCTGGGAAACGGAAACGGAGTTGGACTTCTTTGTCAGAGTTGAAGACCCGGAAGATGCGGCCTTGGTTTTCGTTTACAACGACACGACTTCCATTGTGGGTATCACTAAAATTCTGGAATGGGATTTCTCCACCTTCACGCCCCTCAAAATGGAAATCACCATCAAGAGTACGGCCACGCCGGATTTCGCATACGGGCTGTATCAGGTGGTTTTCCATGAAGCTGGGCACGCCATTGGCTTTTGGATGCACAGTCACGACCCGGAACATTGCATGAACAAAAATAATCTCCTCGATGCTCCGAGCCCCGATGAGGTGCGATTAGCAAGGATTATCTATCATATGGAGCCCTTTGCAGATTTAAGTTACTTGCTTCACGATTGATCCCAATCACCATCTTGGATTCATGTCTATTCATGTGATATGATTACGCCTTCAATCAGGCGTGAAAGGAATACCTGTGAGGAGATTCGGTACTCGGGCCCTTCCGATTCTCGTCCTCTTTCTTACTCTCGCGGCGGGAGTTGGTCAGGGCGAGGTGCTGCTAGATTTCGAGCAGCCTTACTACCTAGAGCGAGACTCCGTCTTCGTGAAGGACCACGCTGTGGTCAAGCACGAGGGTGTCTATCATGTCTTCTTTATCCAAAGTCTACCCCAAGAATACGGCGAATACGAACGCACCGAGCGCTGGCTGGGGCATATCACCAGTTCGGATCTTCGCCACTGGACCGCACAGGACAGCATCCTGCCTGTGGTTCCCGATACCTGGGAAAGTAAATTCATTTGGGCGCCGAAAATCATTGAAAACCCCGTGGGTCCGGGTTGGTGGATGTACTACACCGGCGCCGATGAAGATGTCTGCCAGCAGATCGGCTTAGCCTTCAGTTCCGACCTCTATACCTGGGTACGCCACCCGGTGAATCCCATCTATAGGCCCGGCCGATGGGCGGAGTGGGAATTGGGAGAGTGGTCCAATTGCCGCGATCCCGAGGTCTATTTCGATGAGGGCAATTCCACCTACTACATGCTCAGCACCGCCACGACCACATTCAACCAGGGAGCCTTGGGACTCGGCACAAGTCCGGATGCCCTGGTCTGGGAAGATTCCGGATTGCCCTTTCTGGCCAATGACGACAGCCTGCAAATTGAAAGCTCATGCATGGTGGAGGACGAATCGGGACTCTTCCATTTCTTCTATCATGAGGAAGAATCCGACGGCACCTACCACCAGACCAGCACGTCCTTCCTGAATGGATGGGACATGGCCAACGGCACCTATGTCGGAAAGCGTCGCGGAGTCGAGCTAACTCGTATCGACGACGAGTGGTTATTCAGCGGCTTCAACACCGTGCCCATGTTGGATGGACCACAGTCCTACCTGCGCTTCGACAATGTCGACATTGATACCGGCGACAACGAGCCCGACATTCTCAGCCTGCAGGGTCTTCAGGATCATTGGCACAAGGTCTTCGGTACGGCCTTCGACTATCAGCCCACCTGGGGAGACAACCCCTACGAACGCGGCAGCGTGAAGAGTCGCATGGAGGGTAACAGTTACATCGCCACCTACGAACGCTTCCCCTGGCCGGGTTATAATGTGCCGGGTTGGATTCAGGGTAACGGCCCGGTGGGGATGATCAAGACCGACTACTTCACCATCGAGAACGATCGCTTCAGCATGTTGGTCGGCGGCGGCGCGCATCCCGACACCTGCTTCGTTGCCATGGTCGATGCGAATACGCATCAGCTCTATTTCAGCCAGACCGGCAACAACAGCGACATGTTGATCAGCCACATCTGGAAAACGGAAACGCTCATGGGCACGCAGGTCTACATGGTCATTGCCGATCTCTTCGGCGGCACCTGGGGATCCATCGCCGTGGACAGTATCGAGGAATACATGTTCAACGGCCACGAGCCCGGAACGCCCGCCGATCCCATGGTGGACGGTCCCACCATTTGGGAGGTGCTCGAGAACGCCGGCTTCGGTGGAACCGCCATCGACAACCTGCCGCGTCCCGTGAATGGAAAGTTGTTCAATCCGCATCCCAATCCTTTCAATCCTTCGATTCACCTGAGCTTCGTGCTCGATGAGCCAGGTATATTGAGCTTGAGCATCCACGATGCTTCGGGACGCAAGCTTCGCACGCTCTGGAATGCCCATCGCGAGCGTGGTGAAGGCGCTCTGGTTTGGGATGGGCGCGACGACGCAGGAAGGCCGCTACCCAGCGGACTCTACTTTGCAAGCATGGGACTGGACGGTCGGCACCTGGAAAGCCGCAAGCTGGTCTTGTTGAAGTAAGCCAAAGGATTATCTTCGCGGTCAGCGGTCAGCGGTCAGCGGTCAGCGGTCAGCGGTCAGCGGTC
>CAYTPZ010000024.1:0-29707 GCA_964440095.1 uncultured bacterium
GACAGCGGAGATGTTCGTCTCGTGGAAGGTGGCAAACTCACCGGTATCGACATCGACCTATAAATTCAGATTATCACGCAAATGTAAACTCCCCCCTCCAAATCTATCCGGAGGGGGGAGAACCTGTTCAACACTCTACTTGGACAAAAGCAGTTTTGTTGCGCTCTCATACTCAGGAGTTTTCAGTTTGGCGAAATACAGACCTGAAGGCAATGTTCGACCAGCATCATCCTTCCCGTTCCAGGAAACGTTGTGCTGCCCGGCGGGAAGGTCCTCGTACAACAAGGTGCTGATCCGGCGTCCCAACGCGTCAAAGATATCAAGACGCGCTTCGCCCGCTTCTGCAAGTTCGAAGCGAATGGTTGTTTTGGGATTGAAGGGGTTCGGGTAGGACCGTATCCGTGCCGTATCAGCAAAGGGAAGATCGGACTCGACGCCAGTTTGTGAGCCGCTGCCGAAAACGGCCACGTAGCCCGTCTGCGTGCCGCTGGAACCATATCCGATGGCTCCAGACGCCAAGACTCCGCCTTCGATGGCGATGGAGTAGCCGAAATGATCGAAAGCAGCTCCATCACTGACAAGAAGCTTGTCGATAAGGGTGAAGTCGCCGGCATCGTAGAGATACGCAGCTCCAGCTGACCATGCGCTGTCATCTTCTTCGTCCGCGCCGATCGCGATAAGGCCGGCGTCGATGGAGACAGACCTGCCGAAATGATCTCGGTCATGCCCGTCCGCGGGGTAGATGAATTGGAGTTGCGCTCCGGTCGCGGCGTCGAAGACGTAGGCCGCGCCGGAGAAATCGTAGAAGATGCTTCTTGACGGGGCCCCCACGACGACCAGGCCGTCACTCATGGCGATGGCGTCGGCGAAGTGGCCGCCCTGATCTCCGTTGTAGTTGCTTATGTCCGGCTGAAGCTCGCGGAGCAAGTTTCCCGTAGACACGTCGTACAGATGCGCCTTGGCCCAGGTGAAGCCATCACCGAGGACGAAGAAGGTGCGTGAACCGACGGCTACGATCCCTGCGTCCATGGCGATGGACACGCCGAAGGTTTGATAGTTGTTGCCCGCGTCCGGTAGTAGTTTTTCCAGCTGATTGCCCGTTGACGCATCGAAAAGATAGGCCGCGCCGGAGCCGTCGCCAAAGTCGTCAGCCCGCCAGGCTCCGACGGCAACGATGCCGTTGTCGATGGCGATGGAGTTGCCGAACTCGTCGCCCGCCTCTGCGTCGTCGGCTGTGAGCTTGGCCAGTTGGGCGCCCGTGGAGGCGTCGAAGAGATAGGCCGCGCCCGAAGCGCTGCCGCTATCGCTTCTGCCGGGCGCGCCGACCGCGACGATGCCCCCCGCCATGGCGATGGAGTAACCGAGTCTGTCTCCGGTCGCTCCGTCGTCAGGAGTCAACTTGAATAGCTCCATTCCCGTTGCCCCGTTGAGGAGGTAGGCGGCTCCCGAGTTGGCTCCCATGTCGTCATCGCCCGGCGACCCCACCGCGATGATCCCACCTGCAATAGCGACCGCGTTGCCGAACATGTCTCCTACATCCGCGTCACTCGCCTGGAGTTTGAGATCCTCGAAGATCACATCTCCGATAGCAGGCGTTGTCGCAATCGCCCACAAGACGACAAGTAGGAGAAGCGGTGCATTCCGTGCCCTTCCGTATCCGTTGACCATTTTCTTGCTCCTTGGGTATCTATGGGTTGAAAACCTAGCGCAGGAAGACAAGCCGCCCCCGTGCCTCTTCTCCGCCCGCACGCAACCTGACGAAATACATGCCGCTGGCAACCTGGCGGGACTGGTCGTTTCGGCCATCCCAAACCACATGCTGCTTGCCTGCGGAGTGCGAAGCTTCAAGGAGCTGGCGAACTCGCCGCCCCTGCAGATCAAAGATCTCGAGGCTGACCGGCCCGGACTCTCGCAGCGAGTAGCGTATTGTTGTTCGATCGCTGAAAGGATTCGGCTCGCCGTTCAGAATCTTCAGGCCCATGTGCGAGTCAGGCCCCTCGACAGCGGTCGGATCGTAATAGGGCACGGTAAGGACAGCCAGGCCTCGGCTGGCGCAGGCCAGCCAAAGCTCATATGAGTCTCCCAGGTCCCGGATTTCCGCGTCGTATATCTGTTCATGGGGCAAGCCGTCTTCGCGTGTGACGGTTCCGAACTGCTCGCCATCGAACCAAACGATGGCGCGCTCGAATTCGTTGTTATACTTGAAATTGGTGAACCAGATTCGACCGTCGGGTGCGGCGGCCAGGGGTGTCATCTGGTCGCCCGGCATGGCCGAGTTGCTGGAATGCCACCACTGATGTGTGCCCGTGTTCGTGTCGAGGCGGAAGATCCCCTCGGTGGTGCCAAGCCAGCCGATGCCGTCCCGGTCTGCGACAACGCCCATGAATGTGTCATGAAGGGCGTTGAGCTCGGGCAGGTCGACGTTCTCACGCGAGTAGCGGTAGTTTCCGTCGGTGCGCAGCACTTCGAGATTGGCGCAGGCCCAGACCGTGCCCGGACGGTCGGGGTCCGGCATAATATTGGCGCCCCAGCCGGCGATGGGAATGTCCGTGAAGCCATTGCCATCGTTGTAGCGCAGGCTGAAGTAATTGCCGATCGTCCACAGCCGCCCGAAGGAGTCCTCGGCGAGGCCGTCGGACTTCGACCCGGTCTCGAGCGTGAAGAAGCTGTCCCCGTCCACCTCGCGGATGCCGTTGTTGTAGGGGTTGAAGGCTGTGCGCCCATTGGAGGGCCGAAAGCAGATGGCGTCCGCGTTGTCGCAGGGGTAGGGCCAGTCACCGCCGAGCCCGTAGGTGTAGACATTGTAATTGTACCAGCGCAGACCGTCAAACCTGGCGATGCCACCAACGCCCGGGGCCGCGTTGCCAGTGGTCCATACCTCGCCATTTACACCGAAGCTGATGTCGCGGACGAACATGTCGATCTGGGATGTGTTAGTTACACGATATCGCTGCCATTCACCCGTCTTGCCGTCTCGGCGAGCGGCGCCGCCGGTGCCCGACACCCACAGGTTCCCGGCGGCGTCCATGGCCATGCCGCCTACCGTGCTGGTGCCCGCAGGCCAATCGCCCAGGCTGTTCCAGTTCGTCCCGTCAAAATGCCAAACCTGTGCGCCAGCCGCGACCATCAAGGCCTGGGCGTCGCCGTAGGCGTGGAAGGTCGAGAGCCCGTAGTATGCGGGATAGGCTGGGGGCGGCGAAACCCAGCTGCCATCGGGGCGTCGGTAATCCAGGGTCCAACCCGCGCTACCCTCCATCTCGCGGAACATCCAAACGTTGCCGACCTCGTCGGCAGCGTTCCGGATCAGGCGGGCGATGTCGCCGGGCTGATCGTTGTTCGCAACGGGGCTGAAGAGCTGGGTCGGCTGTCGAAGACCACGCGGCCGTAGAATCCGTCCTCGACCCAGACTCGGTAGTCGCCCCCTGGCAGTTCCTGGACGTTGACGCGGTCGATGAATGTCCAGCCCGGCCAGCCGTCGGCGCCCGCGGTACCCTCCCAGGCGGTCCAGGCGCCGCTCGAGGGCTCATAGCGTACCAGGCCGCCTCCCCAGCCGTTGCCGTCGAGGGCGATCCATAGGCTGCCGTCGGATGCGCGCGCGAGGTCATGTATGGATCCCTGCGGCATCGGGCTGCTCGAGGCATCGAAGCGCTTGAGCGAGCCGGGGCCGATATCGGGGCGGTAGGAAAACAGGACATTCCCGCTGATCATCCAGAGCCTGCCAGCGCCGTCGGGAAGGAACTCAACGATGCGCGCGGAACCCCCGACCTCCGGATCGCCGATGATCGGGTAGTCGACATTGGACACGTTTTCCCAACGCTTCTCCTCCTGGATGAAGCGGGCGAAGCCGCCTTCCCCCCAGATGGGATTGTAGGCCGCGATGTAGGGGTCGCCGCCGGGATCGATCCAGAGGGCGTCGCTGTTATCGCCTTGGATGCCCGTGTTCGTCGGCCGGTAGTAGGTCCAAGCCCACCCCTCGGGTAAATCGGCCCAGGACATGGTGAAGCAGGAGCAGATCAAGATTGCGAGGGTCAAGGTAGTCGGGATCGTCTTCATCGTCATCTCCGGGAACGAGTTGCACCCATATTCAGAATAACTTGAATATACCAAACAAGGATAATCGCTGTCAACCATCCAGATAATTTTCAGGTATCAATATGTTGAATATAGGCTCGCCACCGAAGACGCCCGGCTCGGAGAAATTGGGGCTAGTGCGCCCAGCGCTTGCGCAGCAGGACTACTAGGTGATCGGAAAATTCCTTGGGCATGGGCGTGTCGGGAATCCTCCCAACCAAGTGTACTGTTTCTTTATAGGTGCTCAGAAAAACACGGCACTCCTTGCAGAGCGCCAGGTGCATGTCGATGCTTCTTCGTTCCGAATCGGGAAGTTCGTCTTCGATATAATCCTGCAAGATCTGCGAGACGTCGCGGCAGCTGATCATGCGCATGCCCATGATCTTCTTGCCGAACATCCAGGCCATCATCTTGCGCATCATCTTCATGGCTGGGTTGTATTCGTACATGGCGTCACGCTTTCTCAGGCTTCTTCAAAGTCGGCGGCCAGCATTTTTCGCAGAGCCAAACGCGCTCGATGCAGGCGGCTTTTCACGGCCGGGATGCTGAGCTCAAGCGCATCGGCAATTTCCTGGCGGCTTTGTCCTTCAAGATCTGCGAGCACCACCACGGTGCGGTATTCATCGGGCAACTTATCTATCGCATCTCGCACGGCCCGCCCGGTCTCTTCCTTCTGGATGTCCAGAACCGAGCCCCGCCATTTGCGAATGGGCGCCACGTGCAAGCCCTCTTCGGTAAAGGCTTCCATGGGATCTTCCCAACTCTGCTCGGGCCTTCGCGTGGAAGAGCGTCGTTTCATCAAGGCCAAGTTCGTGCCCATGCGATAGACCCAAGTACCCAGCGTGGATCGACCTTCAAACTGCTCGATCTTGTCCATCATGCGAAGGAAGGTATCTTGGGTAACCTCCTCCGCGTCCTCCACACTGCCTGTGATGCGCAGGGCAAGGTTATAGATTCGATCGCGATGACCGGACAGAACTTCCCGGAGGGCAGACTCGTCCTTTTGGGCAAGCCGTTCCACCAGCTTGGCCTCGGCCTCGCTGAGCGTCGCCTCAATCTGGGGCTTCTTTCGCCCCTGCTCGTCCATGGTCCAGAAAACTGTTAGAAGCATGGTATTAGCTAATCAGAGGGCAACCGTACTGGCAAGGTCAATTTCATCCATTAGATGCGTCGAGGATCCGGAAAGGTTCAAAGAAAGTCGCCAGTCTCCAGAAAAATACCCTCCCCCGAAAGCGAGGAAGGGCGGAAATTGGTGACTGGCGACTGGTGGCTGGCGACTAGTCGCCTTCCTCTTCCAGCAGTTTCTCGGCCTCCAGCGCGGCCTGGCAACCACTTCCGGCGGCGGTAATGGCCTGCTTGTACACCGTGTCCTGCACATCGCCGCAGGCGAAAACGCCCGTCACATTGGTCTTGGTGTCGGTGGCGTCGATGTATCCGCTTTCGTCCAGGTCGATCTGCCCTTCGAAGATCTGCGTGTTGGGCGTATGGCCGATGGCCATGAAGACGCCGTCACATTCGAGGTCAGATTCTTCGCCGGTCTTAGTGTCTTTAACGCGAAGCCCGGTGACGGTTTCATCGCCGAGAACGTCGACGGGTGAGGCGTTCCAGACGAATTCGATCTTGTCGTTGGCCAATGCGCGCTCCTGCATGATCTTGCTGGCGCGCAGCTCGTCGCGGCGATGTACCACGCGCACGCGCTTGCCGAATTTAGTCAGGAAGACGGCTTCTTCCATGGCGGAATCGCCGCCGCCCACGACCACTATTTCCTTGTCTTTGTAGAAGAATCCGTCGCAGGTGGCGCAGGCGCTGACGCCACGGCCCATGAGGCGCAGCTCGTTGTCGAGGCCGAGTAGGCGAGCTTTGGCGCCGGTGGAAATAATGACGGTCTTGGCCCGATACTCGTCGTCCCCCACCCAAACCTTGAAGGGACGCTGGGATAGGTCAACCTTACTGACGTCGCCGGACACGAACTCGGTGGCGAAGCGCTCGGCCTGCTTGCGCATGTTGTCCATGAGCTCAGGGCCCATGATTCCCTCGGGGAAGCCGGGGAAATTTTCCACATCGGTGGTGATGGTCAGCTGGCCACCCGCCTGGAGACCTTCGATGACCAGGGGTTTCAGCTCAGCGCGAGCCGCGTAGATGGCGGCCGTGAGTCCCGCGGGGCCAGTTCCAATGACGATGACATTCCTCACATCCATGATCACGCTCCAGTGTGTGTTTCTCTGACGGCAACGACGCAATCTATCGCGGGGGAGGGCCCGCCGCAAGAGCGGCCAGGGCGGAGCCCAAATTGCGGGAATGGGATGACTCTATTTGGGGTTTGGTTTCTCCCGGAATACTAGATCTTGGGGCCTATTTTCGGACCTTTATGTAAGATACCTTTTTTCAACCGCATGTGGACAACTGCCCTTCTTCCCCATCAGCCATACGAGCAAACCCCTTCCAAAGAAAGGGGTTAAAGGGGTTTCCACAATATGGGCAGGTTTTCCACAAGCCCCCTGTGGTTATTGAGGCTGGGCTGGAAACCGGCCTAGGGCCGGAGGAGCTCCTTGGGTGTAACTTCATTCTTACGGGCTTCCACCATGGGCTCGCGGCGCTGGGGCTGCTTCTCACCCATGCGGCAATTTCCCTCGAAGAAAACGCCTTCGTCGATGACCAGGCGCTTGGTCACGATATCGCCTTCAAGGTGGCTACCGGCCTTGAGCTCAATGCGCTCAGTGGCGGTGATGTTGCCGAAAACCCGTCCGGAGATGGAGGCGTTTTTTACACTGAGGGTGCCCTTGAGGATGCCGCTCTTGCCAACTTCAAGGGTTTCGCGACAATTAATGTCACCTTCGAACTCACCGTCGATTCGCAGGTTGCCCTGAACCGTGGTGTTGCCGTTGAAGTGACTGCCCGCCCCCAGGATCGAGGCGTTGCCGCCGGCGCCGCCGACGCTTGCGGGACCGTTTTCGTCTTCGCGTCCGAACATGTCCGACTCCTTCCAATTCCGCTGCGACCGCTGGCGGATTCTGATGGCCAATCCTTTGACAGTCTCAGCCTAGTGCATGCGCCGCGAGAAATCCAGTGCCCCGCGGAAAAACAAACTAATCCAGTAGATAGCTCTTGGGGTCTTCGGGAATTCCATTTCTACGGATCTCGAAATGCAAGTGCGGGGCCGTGCTACGACCCGTGCTACCCACGTAGCCGAGGATGTCTCCTCGTTCCACGCGGTCCTCTTTGCGAACACCCAGGTGACTGTTGTGACCGTAAAGGCTGGTCACGCCGAAACCATGATCGAGCAATACGAAATTTCCGTACTCGTCGTTCCATCCCGCCACCAGAACCACGCCGTCTCCCGCCGCGCGCACCGGCGTTCCGGGTTCGGCGGCAATGTCCATGCCCGCGTGATAGTCGTGTCCATGCTGACCATGAAACTCCTGGGTGATCCAGCCGCGCAGAGGCCAGCTGCTGGGCATGGCGCTGAGTACTTGCTGCTCTCCGCGTTGCAACAAGTTCTCGCGCTGAGGCAGACCATCAGCCAAGGCGCGCTCGCGCCGAATCTGCTCCGGAATCAAGGAGTCCGGTGGAAGTGTGCCTTCGCCGAAGAGTGTTTGCATCCGATAGAGCAGAACCGCGCTCTCCTCGAGTTCGCGCTCAAGAGTGTTCATCCGACTGAGTTGCGCGGTGCTCTCTTCCAGTTGTCGTTCGAGTACTCGATTCTTTTGCTTCTCAAGAATCAAGGAACTGGATGAGAAGATCAGCACAAGAATGGCCAGAATGCCGCCGACAATGAGCAGCGCAAGAAAACGCAAAACACCCAAAGGCATTTCGACGCTGAACGGTTCATCCCCGGAATCCGGCACCAAGTGGATGCGGATCTTGCGCGGCGCGTCCTTGCGCGGCCAGAGCCATTTCCAGATAGGCATGCGCGGCCTAGGTGTCCGAGTCCAGTGACACCTGGAGAGCGTCCATAAGGCGCTCGAGTTCGCGATCGCTCTTGAAGCGAACCGTTACCTTGCCGCGACCCTTGCGATAGTCAAGTTGCACGGGAAGGCCAACGCGCCCCTCCATACGCTCGCGGATGGCGAGCAAGACTGGATCTCCCGGCAGCGTTTCACTCTTCGTCTTGGGTGTACCACCCTTGAGTTTTTTCGCCATGCGTTCGGCCTGGCGCACAGAGAGCTGTCCGCGCTCAATGGTTTTTGCTAGACGAATGCAATCGGGCTCTTCCAGATTTATGAGCGCGCGCACATGACCCGCGCTGATACCGCCCTGGGCCACCTGGTCCTGCACGGGCTCGGGCAGCTGTAAGAGGCGAAGGGTGTTGGACACGGTGGAGCGATCGCGGCCAAGGTAGTTGCCGAGTTCTTCGTGGGTCCATCCGAACTCATAGATCATCACCTGAAACGCACGCGCCTCTTCAATGGGGTCGAGGTCATCGCGCTGAAGGTTTTCTACTAGCGCAAGTTTGAGGCTTTCGCGACTGTCGCTCTCGGTGATGAGCGCCGGCAGGGTTTTCATGCCCGCCATGATGCTCGCGCGATAACGACGCTCGCCCGCGATGAGTTCGTAGCGTTCGCCGCGCTCAACCAGAAGCACCGGCATGAGAACGCCCTCTTGGCGAATGGACGTTGCGAGTTCCTCCAACTTGGCTTCGTTGAAGTGCCTCCGAGGCTGGCGCGGATTCGGGTCGATCTTATCTAGAGCAATATCGACAACCCGCCGACCTGCGAGGGCTTCGGGCTCCTCTTTCGCTGGCGCGGGAGCGCTGCCTGCCTCGCCTTTGGGTTTCGATTCCTCGGGTGCTTCCTCAAGAATGGCGTTAAGCCCCCTGCCCAATGCCTTTTTCGGCATGGATCACCTCCTGAGCTAACTTTATGTAGCTCTGCGCGCCCTGCGATTCGAGATCGTAGAGCAGTACAGGTTTGCCGAAGGACGGGGCCTCCGAAAGTTTGACGTTCCGTGGAATGACGGTCTTATAAACCTTATCTTCGAAGTAGCGGACCGCCTCCTGCGCCACCTGCCTCGAAAGGTTGAGGCGGCGGTCGTACATCGTCAGCAGGATTCCTTCAATGGCGAGTTCGGGATTGAGCCCCTCCCTCACTCGAGTCACAACATTGAGCAACTGGCCCAGGCCTTCGAGGGCGTAGTACTCACACTGAATGGGAATCATGACCGACTGGGCTCCGCAGAGAACATTGACCGTGAGCAGGCCCAGGCTGGGCGGAGAGTCCACAAGAATGAACTCGTACTCGTCGACAAATGCCTCGAGCGCTTTCTTTAAATAGAATGACCGGCCCTGCTGGCCCACCAGTTCTACCTCAAGGCCGCTGAGCCCCTGGTTTGAGGGAAGCAGATCAAGTCCCTTAACGTCTGTATTTTCAAGTATTTGTCCAGGGTCAACATTTCCTACGATTACGTCGTAGAGGGTTTTGTCCAGCGATCTGGAGTCTACTCCGACTCCGCTGCTTGCGTTACCCTGGGGGTCCATATCCACAAGTAGAGTTCGGGCACCAGCTGAGGCCAAGCTTGCACTTAGGTTGACGGCCGTCGTTGTCTTGCCCACGCCCCCCTTTTGGTTGGCGATGGCGATGATGCGTGCCAAGGCATCCCCTTTCGTGTGGAGGATGAGTATGATTCGGTTTAACGGGGAGTTGGGGTACTGTCAACGGAATGTTCCACGTGAAACAGTTTCTAACTGATCTGGGGCGCTAATTCAATGACGAAGCTCTCGCGATGTGGGAATCGGAAGCTAATTATTCTACCGATTCTCCATCCAAGCTTCTCGGGAACACCCTCGTGGATTTCATCAAGGCCAGCGGGCCCTTTAACCAAGTATGCGGCTTTCAGTCTTGGCTTCAAGTGTTCCGACCAGGCAAGTGTCTTCTCGGTGCTCGCAAATGCCTTAGAGCACAAAATCCAATCGTAATTCGGTCCTAGATATTGGCAAAGGTTAGGTAGCCCGGGGCTTTCATAGCGATCTCCGAATACATCGGTACCCTGTAGGGCTAGCTCTGAAACAAAACCCGATAGGACGCGTGCCTTTTTCTTAAGCGAATCTATAAGGACTAGCCCGCCTGATACTTGGTCTTCCTCTTGAATAATCTTAACCGGGATTCCCGGCACTCCCGACCCTGAACCTGCATCCAGAACTAGACATGGCTTCTTCGTTTCACGTGAAACAGGCTTGAGCACGATACCCAGAAAGATGCTGTCGAGAATGTTGTCAAGTATCTGGCGCTCGGGGTCCTTCCGCGACACTAGATTAACCCTGCTGTTTGCATCGAGGACCCTGTGGGCAAACAACTCGAGCCTTTCCCAGACTCTATCGGGAAGGGCTCCTAGAAACTCATCACCAAGGCTTGTTTCACGTGAAACAGAGCCGAGGTGACTAGCTCGGTGGTGATCCACTGAGATTTCCCAAGCCTCTTGAATCTTCTTTCTACTAAGAATCGAAGACATGGCATCACTTCTTGTTTTTTTGAGTTCTCTTCCTAAGTCCCTGGATATAGATCATCAACACCGAGACATCGCTCATTCTGACCCCGGGAACCCTTCCTGCTTGGCCTAGAGTTTCCGGTCGCACACGGTTCCAGCGCTGCATTGCCTCGGTACTCAGCCCGGGAATTTCAGAGTAATCAAGATCAGATGGAATAGAAAGGCCTTCCAGCTTCTTGGCCTTTTCCACGGACTTCTTCTCGCGATCAATATACCCCTCATATTTTACACGTGTCTCAAGCCGGGAAAGTTCTTGTGGCACAAGAGGTTCTGAGAGTGACCAAATGGGGGCGAGGTCCGACCACAAGACACCTGGACGTTTCAATATTTGCGCTGCCGTCAGCCCAGGCA
The DNA here is from genome assembly GCA_964440095.1 of uncultured bacterium. GTDB lineage: Bacteria > Krumholzibacteriota > Krumholzibacteriia > JACNKJ01 > JACNKJ01 > JACNKJ01. Next base: position 10,903 of record CAYTPZ010000024.1, read on the forward strand.
ATGCAGCTTCTCCGGGCAAAGTCTCAGAAAGCTTCCGCGCATCTGATTCACCCAGGTTAAGCTTTCCGATCTGATGATAAACCCTTTCCACTCTTTTGAGTGACTCAGAGACCTTTGCAAAGTCATCGCCATCAACCAGACCATACTCGAAGCCCTTGGCCATCAAGCGCTCATCGGCATTGTCCCACCTGAGTAAAAGGCGGTGCTCAGCTCTGGATGTAAACATGCGATACGGTTCATCGGCGCCTTTGGTAACTAGGTCGTCGACGAGTATCCCAAGATAGGCTTCGGATCGATCAGGAACCCAGTTTGGCTGGTCATCAATCTTAAGGGTGGCATTCAGCCCGGCCAATAGACCCTGCGCGGCAGCTTCTTCGTAGCCTGTTGTGCCGTTGATCTGTCCTGCAAAGTAGAGCCCATCGAGGTTTCGATACTCAAGGGTAGGGTGTAGAACTCTTGGATCTATGGCGTCATACTCAACAGCATAGCCCGGCTGCAGCATTTCTGAATTTTGAAGCCCTTTAATACTATGTAATATTTGAAGTTGCAGATCTTCCGGTAGGCTTGTAGATAGGCCGTTAATATAATAACTGGCCGTTGACAGCCCCTCGGGTTCCAGGAAGAGGGTGTGATTGTCCCTCTCCGCAAAGCGCGTGACCTTGTCCTCGATACTCGGGCAGTAACGTGGCCCCATGCCCGCAATGGTTCCATTGAATAGGGGACTGGCGTGGAGATTATCCAGAATGAGCTGATGCCCTTGGATATTGGTCTGTGTGAGGTGACATAGAACCTGCGGCCCTGTGATCGCCTCGGTGAAATGCGAGAATGGAACCGGGGGCTCATCTCCCGCCTGCGGCCTGCACTGGTCAAAATCGATGCTGTCCCGATGAATGCGCGGGGGTGTGCCGGTCTTGAGCCGGTGAAGCGACAGGCCGAGTTCACGAAGCGAATCGCTCATGCTCGACGCGGCACCTTCTCCCACACGCCCACCCTCCACCTGCGATGAACCCGTATGTAGAAGACCGCGCAGGAAGGTACCCGTGGTAAGAATGAGCGCGCGACTTTGAATGATGCCGCTTTGCTTGCAAAGTAGGCCGCTCAACCTTCCATCCTCGTGAAGGATTTCCATGGCTTCATCTTCAAGAAGATCGAGTCCGGGAGTGTTACGAAGTTTGTCGACCATGCCGGAGTTGTAAGTGGCCTTGTCGGCTTGCGCGCGCGGCGCGCGGACGGCGGGACCTTTCCGCATGTTCAAAACACGAAACTGAATTCCGTGTTCATCGATGTGTCGACCCATCTCGCCGCCAAGGGCATCGATCTCGCGAACGAGTTGTCCCTTGCCGAGCCCGCCGATGGCCGGATTGCAACTCATGCGGCCAGCGCCATCCACCGACAAGGTTACGAGCAAGGTAGAGAATCCGCGACGAGCCGAAGTCAGTGCCGCCTCGGCACCGGCGTGTCCAGCGCCGACTACGATCAGGTCGTAACTCGGCATCTCACTTGCCCACGCAGAAGTTCGAGAAGATTTCCGAGAGCACCGTTTCACCAACACGGTCGCCGCTGAGTTCATCCAGTTCGGTGAGTGCGTCGCGAAGGCGACTGGCCAAGAGGTCCGATTCAAGTTCAGCGAGTGTCGACGAATCTAACTCCTCGAGAATCTCGAAGAGTGCGCGCAATCTTGATTCCTGCCGGCGGTTCAAGGCCGCTTCCACTTCCAAAACTTCGGCGCCTTTCTCGCCCGTGGCCATTTCAAAAAGCGCTTCTCTCAGGGCCGGTAAACCTTCACCGCTCTTGGCTGACAATGTGATGCCCTGCAGCGAAGTATCGAGCTTGGGTACATTGAATGCGGTATCGTCGCACTTGCTGAAAACTATAAGGGCGCGCGATTCATTCAGACCGGCCAAGCGCTGAAGATCATCCTTCGATGGGGAACGCGTACCGTCGAGCAACCAAAGCGTGAGCTGGGCTTCGTCCAACAGAGATTCGCTTCGAGCCACTCCCAAGCGTTCAGCCTCTTCAAGGCCTTCGCGAAGTCCGGCCGTGTCGTGCAGATGAAACAGCAAGCCGCCGATGTTCAGAGACTCGCGCAATGTGTCTCGCGTAGTGCCTGGGGCTGCGGTAACAATGGCGCGCTCTTCTTCCAATAAAGCGTTGAAGAGCGAGCTCTTTCCAACATTCGGCTCGCCGGCGATGACCACACGCAAGCCTTCGCGAATAAGTCTGCCTTGCTCGGAGCCGGCCAATAGTTTAGCGGCGGCCGTCCGAAGATTCGAAACAGCCTGGTCCAGGCTGTCTCTGGAAACGAAATCGATATCCTCTTCGGAAAAATCAAGTCCGGCTTCCAGATCTCGAAGCAAGGCGATGAGCTGATCGCGAAGAGGCGAAAGGCGCTGGCTTAGACTTCCGCGCAGCTGCGAAAGGGCAAGTCGCTGCTCGGCCTCGCTGCGGCTGTGAATCAGTTCCGCCACGGCTTCGGCTTGCATCAGGTCCATACGCCCATTGATCGTGGCCCTATAGCTGAACTCGCCGGGCTCGGCCTGCTTAAGACCCTGGGCGAAGAGCGCAGCGAGAATTCGACGCACGGTCAAAGGACCGCCATGCACAATGAACTCCACGCTGTCCTCGCCGGTGAAGGTGCCGGGACCCGGCATCCAGAGCGCGGTGGCTTCATCCAGTGGGCGACGGTGTTCGTCCACTAGATTCACACGATGCAGATAGCGCTCGCGCAAGGGGTCGGGAGCGTCTGCCAACAACGACAACAGCGACTCGCGCGAACGCGGGCCGCTGATGCGGATGATCGCCAGGGCGCCCTCTCCGGGAGGGGTCGCCAGGGCAGCGATCGTTTCGTCTAGCGAATGCATGGCTAGCGGTAACGCTTCTTCTTCGGAGGCTTGCCGCCTTCGCTGCTTTCATCAAGGCCGAGAACCGAACGTGCCAGATCGCTGGAGAAGGGTTTCTCTTCCGGCCCATTGTCGGGACTCGAAGAGCCGCTTTCCCTGCGTCCACCGCGACCCTGGGCGCGAGCCTCACTGCGCGCGGCGCGTCGATCCCTGCGTTCGGCCTGGGCTTCATCCACCGGCTCATTCGATATCTGCACCGGTACTTCCACCGGTTCCGCGCGTTCCGGTTTGGCTTCGGGCCGCACTTCCGCAAACTCCCTGCGAGGCTCGCGAACTTCCTCGCGACTCTCCTCGTGCCGGGCCGGCTTTTCGTTGCCGCCGGCCTTTTCGTTTTCATCCTTGCGGAAGGTCTTGCGAATGCGCGTGCCGCCTTCTTCCCTATGACGATCTCCGCCGCGACCTCGACGACGGGAACCTCCGCGGGCTCCACCTCGGGCTTCGCGGTTGCCATCACCCTGTTCTTTATTGCGGTGGCGGGGACGCTCGTCATTGCTTCGCGTTTCCCGATTGTCATCGCGGGAGCGTCGGGGACTATCGTCGCGATCCTCACGATTTCGGCGGGGACGACGCTCGCGGCGCCTTTCCTCGCGTTCTTCCCGCGGCTGCGCCATGCTGGAAATCGAAGCGGAGCGGAAGCTGGGATCGGGAACGTCCTCGTAAGGAGAGACCGGCTCGCGATCGTTCCGCGGCGAAGCCTCTTCGCTATCCAGGGCCACGATCACACGCCGGCGCGAACCTTCGCCTGCCGTGTAGGTGCGAAGATCTTCGCGATCGGCCAGGGCAAGATGCACGATGCGCCTATCCTGCGCGGTCATGGGCTCCAGCGACAGGCTCTTGCCGGATTCGAGCACCTTCTGCGCCACGGCATCGGCCTTTTCCTGAAGCGCTTCCTCTCGACGTTCACGATAGTCGCCCACCTCCAGATTCACGGCCACGGCCTGGCCCGCCTGGGATGTGAGAATGCGCTGTACCAGATGCTTGATGGCGTCCAGTGTCTGACCGCGACGGCCGATGAGCAGGCCCTCGTCCTTCTTGCTGGTGATCTTCACGAAGAAGCTGTCTTCCTCGCGCCGAACGTTCAGTTTGTAGTCGATGCCCAGGGGATCCAAGATTCCGCGGGTCACCTTTTCTGCGTCCAGGTTTTCGGGCAGGGGGCCCTCGCCATCAGACTTACTCACCCGCACCTTGACGTTCTTGCTTCCCAGCCCAAGAAAACCGCGCGACCCTTCTTCCAATACTTCCACGCGCACGTCGGAACGACGCATCCCCAGCTCGCCCAGGGCTTTTTCGATGGCTTCCTTTTTTGTTTTTCCACTCGTAGTGACTTGATCCATTTTGCTTACCTCATGCCGAGGACGAGACGACTTTGCCGTCCTGGTCCTGGCCCTTGTGGATGTAATATTGCTGTACCGCGGTCAGGATATTGTTAACCAGCCAGTAAAGAACCAGCCCCGACGGCATACGGTAGAAGATGAAGGTCATGAAGAAGGGCATGATCTTGTTCATCATGGCCGCCTGCGCTCCCGCCTGGCTCGGCCCGGTGCTCATACCCATTCCCGTTCCGCCCATCTTGGTCTGGAACCACATGGACAGACCCATGAGAATCGGCAGCAGACTGATGGAGTTGTTGATGAAGCCGCCCAGTACGGGAATTTCAAAGGGCAGCGTGTAGAGAACATCCATGTACGACAGGTCGTGGATCCATCCTACGAAGCCGGCGCCACGAAGCTGCACGGCGCTGCGCAGCACGCTGAAGAGCGCGAAGAAAACCGGCATCTGCAGGAGCAGCGGCAAACAACCACCCAGGGGATTCACCCCGTGTTCCTTGTAGAGCTTCATGGTTTCTTCGTTGAGCTTCTGTTTGTTGTCCTTGTACTTGGCCTGAAGTTTCTGCAGCTCCGGCTGGATGCTCTGCATATCCTTCATGGACTTGAAGCTCTTGTGGCTCAGGCGATAGAAAAGCACCTTCGTGAAAATCGACAGCAGGATAATCACGACGCCATAGTTGGGAATGAAGTTGTAGAGCCAAAGCATCAGCCACTTGATTCCCACGGAGATGGGCCTGATCCAAACCCAACCCAGGTCCTGCACGTTTTCCAAACCGCGCTCGTAACCCTGTAGGGTCTCGCGAATGATGGGACCCGCATAAACCTGGAAGGTCTCGTCGATGTTCGTGCGCCCGCCGCGTAGGGGGAACTCGGCGACAAATCCCAGGTACTCGGCGTCCTTGCTACCCGAAAGTGTGGCGCTACCCAGTAGCGGCGCTTCGGGAATCATGGCAAGGGTGAAGTACTTGTTCTTGGTGGCCGCCCACTGAACGGTTCCTTCGGGCGAGTTGACCGTGTCGCCGTTCTTGAAACTGCCCAGGCCCTTCTTCTCGTCCTTGTCGCCGAGTTTGAAGAAGTTTTTGAAGGATCCAACATCGTCCTTGCGATTCTTCTCCGTGGAGAGGATGCCCTGCTCCATACCCAGGCCGAAACTTCCCACACCCGCCAGAGCACCGCCGAGGCTACCGGAAACGTGAAGCTCCAACTGATAGCTGTCGGGGTGGAAGGTGTAGGTTTTGGTGATGTCGCCGCCGCTACCATCGGAAAAGCGGAAGCTGATCGATTGGTCGCTGGTCAGCTGCAGAAGGTCGTGTCCCGGGGGCAGGTCGCAAGCGAAATGCCAGTCGCCGCTTCTGAGCCGCTCGCTGCCGCGATTCAGGTCGAGGTTCAGAAGACCCAGGCCGGGGTGGGGATCACCCGACTCAACAAGCTGAACCACGCCGTCGATGTCGCCATCTTCATTATAACCGTCGAACTGGATCAGTTCGATGGCTGTAATGAGCGCGCCGCGCGAGTCCATGTGGTAGCGCGCCAGGGGCGTCTCCACGATGATCTCACGGCGAGGTGCCGCGGCGGTATCGATGTCGGAGATGGGCAGATCGCTGACCGCTGGCACTTCAGCGGCATCTGCTAAAGGGTCACTTGCGACTGGAGCCGGGTGGCTGGAGACCGGTGTCTCCTCCACCTGCTCGATGGGGGTTTCAGTGGGCGTCTCTGCTGGATCGGGTCCAAAACGAGACAACCAGGCGTAGTAACCAATCAGTAATATGAAGATCAGCCCGAAGGCGATCTTTGTTTGTCGATCCATTCAGTCCTCGCGCCGATCCAGGCAGGTAAACCTATTCCGGTTTTTCAGGCACGGGGTCGTGCCCACCCGGGTGGAACGGATGGCAGCGAAGGACACGTTTTGTGGAAAGCCAAAAGCCCCGGAAGAACCCATGCCGGCACACCGCTTCCTCCGCATAGGCGGAGCAGCTTGGATGGTACCGGCAGGTATCGGGCAAGAACGGTGAAATCAACCTGCGATAAGCACTGATAAGCATCAGCAAAAGCTTCGCGGCCATTTTCCTTCTCTCTTAGCTCTAGGCTAAGGATCCGATATCAGGTTCAGGCGGGTCAGCAGATTCGTGAGTTCCCCGATAACCGGAGAAAGCTTCTGGTCTCTCAACGTTGCGCGCGCCACAAGCACATAGGCTCCAGGCTTCTCCAAACGAAGTGCGCAACTTCGAAACGCCTCCCTCAGTAACCTCTTGGCGCGGTTCCTCTGAACCGCGTTCCCAACTCTCCGGCTTGCCACGACGGCAAATGAAAAACGAGTTTCGTGCTCTTGGAAAATTAGAACGAGCTGTTTGCCCGCAGCTTTCCGGCCGGTGCGGTAATGGGACTGGAAATCCCCAGAGGGGACCTTATTAAATCGGCGCTGGGAACCAGGTGGGCCACCCATAGGATTTCCATGCGTACTAATTAGACTGACAGCCGTTTGCGGCCCTTGGCGCGACGGGCGCTTAACACAGCTCGTCCGGCCTTGGTGCTCATGCGCTTGCGGAAGCCGTGCTTGCGTTTGCGCTTGAGATTGCTGGGCTGGAAGGTCCTCTTCAAAGCTAACCTCCTTATTTGAGAGTCACTTAAGCTAGATGTTCCCCTCCCCAAAGTCAAGCACCCTTCTTAATTTTCCACAATTTCATACCAATCGCCTTTAATTAGGGGTGTTTTGAGCAAGGTTGACCGCTATAACACCCTCAAAACAGTGCTGTTAGAACATTTTTCCACAATTTTTTGCTTTGCTCTTGAAAGGGCCCCCGCCCTGTGTTAGCTTCGCTTTCCCTTGATGCAAGGGGACTTCGAGGCCTCGAAGCTTCACTCAAATTCCCATAGAGGCAATGTATCTGTTACCGAAGGGGCAATTTCCTCTGTGGATAACCATGCCCATAACTGTGGGATAAGTGAATTAAGTCGTTGATTTTAATTTTGTTAACGAGTTTTCCACATTTGTGAAGCTTTCGGGGAGGTTTCGTCCTTGTCCGCAAAGGAAAAGGAAAGCCAGGGGATCTGGTCCCAGATCACGGCAATTATGCGAGATTTCGTGCCGAGCCCGGCCTACGAGACCTGGATTGTCCCCACACGCATGGTTCGCTATGACGGCGAACGCATGACCATCGAGGGGCCTAACCAGTTCTTCATCGATTGGCTGACCCAGCATCATCTGGGCACCCTGCGCGATGCTGGCGAAAAGGTGCTGGGATTCCGTCCCGGTATCGAGCTCACCTATCGGCCCAGCGACGGGCGCACGCCATTCGATCCTTCGGGTCGTCGCCAGAATTTCCTAAGGCGATATACCCACGATCCGCGGGCCAACAAGATGCTCAACGGCCGCTACACCTTCGAGGAGTTCATCGTGGGGGCCAGCAATCGCATGGCCCACGCAGCCTCATTGGCGGTGGCTGAGAATCCGGCCCGGGTCTACAACCCGCTTTTCATCTATGGAGGCGTGGGTCTGGGCAAAACACACCTGGCCCAGGCCATCGGGCATTTTGTCTTGTCCAGTAAGCGCAAGGCGAGGGTCTTCTACAGTTCCAGCGAAACCTTCATGAACGAGCTCATTTTCGCCATCAGGCAGGGCAAAAATCTCGAGTTCAAGAACAAGTACCGGAATATGGACCTGCTCATCATCGATGACATCCAGTTCCTGGCCGGCCGCGAGAGCACCCAGGAGGAGTTCTTCCACACCTTCAACGCGCTCTACGACAACAACAAGCAGATAGTGGTCACCAGCGACCGGCCGCCCAAGGAGATCAAAGACCTGGAAGAAAGGCTGATAAGCCGCTTCGAATGGGGTTTGATCACCGATATTCAGAAGCCCGACATCGAAACGCGCCTGGCCATCCTGAAGAATAAGGCGGCCAAGGACAATCTACCCATTCCCGAAGACGTGCTCATACTCATAGCGGAAAATGTGAGCAGCAGTATTCGTGAGTTGGAGGGCAGCCTCATTCGATTGCTGGCCTTCGCCAATCTCACCGGCGGAGAGATCAATACGAATTTGGCAAAGGAATCGCTGCGTGACTTCATGGCTGCGGGCCGGCGAAGCTCCTCGGTGGCCGATATTCAGAAGGCCGTGGCCGAGAAGTTCGAAATCAGCGTGGAACTGATGAAATCCGAGAAGCGCAGCAGTCGGGTGGTCTTGCCGCGGCAGGTGGCCATCTATCTGAGCCGTCAGCTCACCGACAAGAGCCTGGTCGAGGTGGGAAGGCTCTTTGGCGGGCGCGATCACACCACCGTGATGCACGCCTGCAAGAAGATCGAGAAGCTCATTAACGAGAAACCTGAGCTTCAGCGGCAGGTGACGGAGATTCGTCAGAAGTTCAGTCTGGTGCAGGTTTAGAACTTTCCACATGATGTGTGTAAATCTCGTGGAAAGAGCGAAGTGAAGCGAAAATGGCGGCAGGCGGTGGAAAAGAGAGTCGATTATCCACGGGATTTCCACAGAGAGGCGGGGGCTGTGAACAGCGGATACAGCCTGCAAAAACAGGGTCTTGAACATTTCACGTGCAAGTCTTACACATTGTGCACAGACCCTACTGCTACTGCTCTTTCTCTAAATAAAAAGAAGAAGACAGGTCCGACGGTGTTGGTAACTCGCGGACCAGGAGGTAAGGCGTGAAGATTTCCTTGTCCCAGCCCGAGCTGAACCGCATCGCCTCACTGGCGGGAAACGTGGTTCCCGGAAAATCCACTCTTCCCATTCTGTCCTCCATGTTACTGGAGGCATCGGAAGGATTCATCTCTCTTTCGGCCACGGACCTGGATCTTTCGATCACGCTATCCTGCGAAGCCGACGTGCAGGCTCCCGGTAAGGTTGCGATTTCCGCCAAGAAGTTCTCGGAGATAGTGCGCAAGCTGGACTCGGTAGATGTGGTTCTCGAACTCAAGGGCGAAAGTTTGACCGTGGATTGCGGGAAGAGTCACTTTGTGATTCCCGTACAGGACTCGTCCGACTTTCCCAGCCTTCCCGACGCCAAAGGTTTCGAAGCCTTTCCCGCTCCGGCAAGTTTATTCAAAGACATGATCCGCCGCACCCGCTACGCCGCGAGCACCGACTTGGCGCGTCCCTCCATGAACGGGGTGCTTCTAGAAATAGCCAAGGATCGTGTGAGCATGGTGGCCACCGACGGACATCGACTTGCGTCCATCGCACGCAAAGAGACCATGGCCGTGAGCGAAAAGCTCGAAGCTATTCTTCCCAGCAAGGCTCTCGATCAACTACTGCGCCTTCTGCCCGAGGAAAGCAACATTCAGCTTGGCTTCACCGAGAAGCAGGCCTTCTTCCAGATGGAGGGAGTTACCCTCTTCACGCGTCTTGTGGATGGTCCATTCCCTAACTACAAGCAGGTCATTCCGGCCAGTAACGACAAGGAAATGGAAGTGGACACGGACAGCATGCTGGTGGCCACCGACCGCGTATCCACGCTGGCTACGAACCTGAGCACCAAGCAGATCAAGTTGTCCTTCTCCGAGAACAAAGTGGGCCTGGAAGTTGCCAGTCCCGACTACGGTAAGGCCTACGAGGAAGTGGAAAGCGACTTTCAGGGCGACAGCATGAACATTGGCTACAATGCCGTGTATCTGCTCGACGCGCTCAAGAACATCGGATCGGAACGCGTGCGCTTCCGCCTGGATCGTCCCGACAATGCGGGCATCCTCGAACCGGCCGATGGTAGCGAGGGCGAAGAATATTTCTGCCTGCTCATGCCGCTCAAGCTGAGCGAGTAGGGACGGCGCGCCGTGATCTTCCGGCGCCTACGGGCGGAGGGCTTTCGCAACCTGGCCCCGCTGGAGATTGAACCGCATCCCGAGATCAACTGGATTCACGGGGATAACGGGCAGGGAAAGACCAATCTGCTCGAGGCGCTTCTTTATCCTGTTACCGGACGCAGTCATCGCCGCGCTCGAGATGAAGAGGCGCTAGGTTTCGACGCCGAGTTGTTCTTTATGGCTGCAATTTTGGAAGACGACACCGGCGAATCTTTGGAACTCACGGCGGCCTGGTCGCGCGAAGAGGGCAAGCGTCTCAAACGCGACGGCCAGGAGCTCATGAAGCTCGCCGAACTTATGAGTTTGGTGGGCACGGTGGTCTTCGGCCCACGCGACGTGGAACTTGTGGGCGGTCTGCCGGAGCTCAGGCGCCGCTTCCTCGATTACACCCTGTCCAAGATCGATCCAAACTACCTGCGCGACCTCCTTTCATACAAACGGGTGCTTCGCCAAAGAAACAGCCTGCTCCGCGCGGGAGGATCGCCCAGCGAACTCGAGGCCTGGACCAACCAACTGGTGGAATTCGGTGCGAAAATTCACCTGGAGCGGGTCCGTCATTTAGAGGTGCTCGCGCGCCACGCCGGCAGCTACTACAAGGAAATGAGCGACGAGGACGGGCCCTTTTATTTGACTTATAGATCTTCGATTTCGGGAAATGATGAGGCCTCGGCTCAGGCCTCCTTCCGAAGCTCTCTGGAAGACTTGGCCTTCTCTGAGTCGTTGAAAAGAAACACGTTAGCAGGTCCCCATAGAGACGATATGCGTATTGACATTAACGGTCGAAATGCCCGAAAATATGCTTCACAGGGACAGAAGCGCTCGGTGGCCATAGCCCTGAAACTGGCCCAGGCCGAACTCCTGGACCAGCTCAGGCGAGACCGCCCTGTGGTGGTTCTGGACGATGTATTCAGCGAGCTGGATCCAGGTCGTCGTGAACGCCTCTGTGCCCTTGTGGGACGGCAATACCAGACCTTTCTTGCTACCCCCAGGCCGGATAGCGCTCTCGCCGGGCTCTTTCCCGCATCGCGTGTTTTTACGGTTAAGGCCGGCCGCGTAACTCCGGAGTGAGGATCCCTTGAGCGCAAAACCCGACGCCAAAAAGGAAGAGGCCTTTGTGCCCGTTGGTGATGTCCTTGCGGGAGTCATGCGCGGGATGGGTCTGGAGAAACGCCTTCAAGAACGACGAGTTGTGGAGAGTTGGGCTGAACTGGCAGGTCCCGATATCGCTCGATTCAGCGAGGCACTGCGCGTGGTTAGGGGAATTCTTTATCTGAAAGTGCAGAGCGCTGTTTGGGGCCAGGAGCTTCAGTTTCTCAAGCCGCAGATTATTGCGCGTGTAAACGAACACTTCGGTTCGGGACTGGTAACGGATATCAGGATTACGGGGCGATAAGCCCGGGAAGACCAAGGCACCATGGCAGCACAGGAATACGGAGCTCAAAATATTCAGGTTCTTAAGGGGCTTGAGGCCGTGCGCAAGCGTCCCGCTATGTACATCGGCGGTACGGGTCCCGATGGACTGCACCATCTTGTTTACGAAGTCGTGGATAACTCCGTGGACGAAGCCATGGCGGGCGTCTGCGATGAGATCCTCGTGGAGATACTCGACGACGGATCGGTGAAAGTGACCGACAACGGTCGCGGCATTCCTGTGGACATGCACGAAGGTGAAGGCAAGAACAGTCTTGAAGTGGTCATGACCACCCTGCACGCGGGCGGCAAGTTCGACAGCGACAGTTACAAGGTTTCCGGCGGACTCCACGGCGTCGGCGTGAGTGTGGTGAATGCCTTGTCCATCTATATGAGTGCCACCGTCAAGCGCGAGGGAAAAGCCTACTTTCAGGAGTACAAGCGGGGAGCCCCCGAACTCGACGTGCGCGAAATTTCCGCGGGAGAGCTTATCGAGAAATCGGGCACGACCATTCAGTTCAAACCCGATCCTGACATTTTCGATACCGTGGAGTTCGACTTCGCGGTGCTTAGCCGTCGCCTGCGCGAACTGGCCTTTCTGAACAAGGGCCTGAAGATCATTTTGTTCCATGAACGCAGCAGCGATCGCAAAGAGTACTTTTACGAAGGCGGCATCGTTGAGTTCGTGCAGTTCATGAACCAGGGTAAGCACCCGCTGCACGAAGAACCGTTCTATCTACTGGCCAGTCGTGACGGTGTCATGGTGGAAGTGGCCATCCAGTATAATGAGGGTTACAACTACAACGTTCTGAGTTTCGCCAACAACATCCACACCCTGGAAGGCGGCACACATCTGGCCGGTTTTCGCGCGGCCATTACGCGTACCCTGAACAATTTCGTCCAGAGCCAGAGCAAAAATGGAAAGAACGGAAAAAGCAGTACGAACCTGAGTGGCGACGACGTGCGCGAAGGGCTCACGGCCGTAGTGAGCGTGCGCATTCCCGAACCGCAGTTCGAGGGACAGACCAAATCGAAGCTGGGCAACAGCGAAGTGCGCGGCATCGTGGAGGGCCTGCTCGGCGGCAAGTTCAGCGAGTGGCTCGAAGAGAGCCCCGCGCCCGCCAAGTCTATCATCGATAAGTGCGTTTCCACGGCGCGCACCCGGGAAGCCATGCGCAAGGCGCGCGACATGGCTCGCCGCAAGAGCGCTTTGGACAGCGGATCCCTTCCCGGCAAACTGGCCGACTGTAGCGAACGCGATCCCGAAAAGACGGAACTCTACCTGGTTGAGGGTGACAGTGCGGGCGGCAGTGCCAAGCAGGGTCGCGATAGGGGATTCCAGGCCATCCTGGCGCTCAAGGGTAAGCCCTTGAATGTGGAAAAGGCCGCGGCCAACAAGGTTTTCTCCAACGAAGAAATACGCACGATCATCTCTGCCATCGGCACGAGCATCGATGCGGAATTCAACATGGAGAAGAAGCGCTACGGCAAGATCATCATCATGACAGATGCCGACGTGGACGGTGCGCACATTCGCACGCTGCTCCTCACCTTCTTTTTCAGGAAGATGCCGCAGTTGCTCGAGGCGGGGCTTGTCTACATCGCGCAGCCGCCGCTCTATCGCCTGAAGAAGGGCAAGGTAGAGGTTTACGTTTACGGCGAGGAAGATCTCGAGGGGAAGATGGAACAGATGGGCGGATCCTCGAAACAGATTTACATGCAGCGCTACAAGGGTCTGGGTGAAATGAATCCGGAACAGCTCTGGGAAACTACCATGGACCCCTCCAATCGCAACCTGATCCAGGTGCGCTTGGACGACGCGGTGGAAGCCGACCGCATCTTCACCATCCTTATGGGTGATGAGGTGGAGAGCCGGCGGCAGTTCATCGAAATGCACGCGGACAGTGTTCAAGGTTTAGATGTTTAATCGCTGACCGCTGACCGCTAGCCGCCAGAACGTTCTCTGGCGGTAGGCTGTAAGCGGCCAGCGCCAAGCACCCCGAAGGGATTTCATGGCGACCGGCGAACAAATATTCCCCATGGACATCGAACAGGAGATGAAACGCTCCTATCTGGCCTACTCGATGTCGGTCAACATTTCGCGAGCCATCCCCGATGCGCGCGACGGGCTCAAGCCTGTGCAGCGGCGCATCCTTACGGCCATGAACGACCTGGGTCTCAGGCCGGGGCGTCCTTATAGGAAGAGCGCGAAGATTACGGGCGACACCACGGGTAACTATCACCCGCATGGGACCATGGCCGTTTACGACACCATGGTTCGCATGGCCCAAAATTTTTCGCTGCGCTACCCGTTGGTCGATGGTCAGGGAAACTTCGGTAGCGTGGACGGCGACTCCGCCGCGGCCGAACGATATACCGAGGCGCGCATGACCCAGGTTGCCGCAGACATGCTGCAGGACCTGGACAAGGAAACGGTGGACTTCGTTCCCAATTACGACGAAAGCCGCCAGATGCCTTCGGTTCTGCCGGGTCTGGTGCCCAACATGCTGATGAACGGCAGCACGGGTATCGGCGTGGGTATGGCCACGAACATTCCGCCGCATAACCTCACCGAAATCGTCGACGCCATGCTCGCCTACATGGACGAGCCGGAAATCAGCGTGTCCGAATTGATGACCTTCATCAAGGGCCCCGACTTTCCCACCGGCGCCATCATTTTCGGCACCGAGGGAATTCGCCGCGCCTTCGAAACCGGCCGCGGTCGCATTCTCGTGCGAGGGCGAGCGGAAATCGAACCCGAGGTCAAGGGCGGGCGCGACTGGATCATCATCAGCGAGATTCCCTATCAGGTGAACAAGTCCACCATGATCGAGAAAATCGCCGAACTGGTGAAGGATGGGAAGATCACCGGCATTCGCGACATTCGTGACGAGTCCGATCGCACGGGCATGCGCGTAGTGGTCGAGCTGAAGAAGGACGCCCAGAGCCAGGTGGTACTCAACCAGCTCTACAAGATGACGCAGCTGCAGCAGTCTTTCAGCGCGAACATGCTTGCCCTGGTAAAGGGCCAGCCCAAGCAGTGCAATCTCAAAGACATGATGGACGCCTTCCTCGAACATCGTGAAGACGTGATCGTGCGCCGCACGAAGTACGATCTAAAAAAGGCCGAAGATCGCGCGCATATTGTGCAGGGTCTTCTGATCGCCGTGGGCAACATCGACGAGGTTGTGAAAATCATCAAGGGCAGCGCCGACCCCGACGAGGCCCGCGCCCAGCTCATGGCCGTCTTCACCCTGAGCGAACTCCAGGCTCAGGCCATTCTCGATATGCGCCTTGCGCGACTCACCGGCCTGGAACGCGAGAAGCTTGAGGCCGAGTACAAGGAACTGCAGGGAACCATCGCGCGACTCAAGGCGATTCTCGCCGATCGCAATATGGTGCTGAATATCATCCGAGAAGATCTTGCCGGCCTGAAAGATCGCTACCCTGAACCTCGGCGCACGGAAATCGCGCCGGGGTTGGACGACTTCGAAGCGGAAGATCTAATCGCCGACGAACAGATGGCCATTACCATCACGCAGGAAGGCTATGTGAAGCGCACGCCGCTGGACACCTATCGCCGCCAGCGTCGCGGCGGTCGTGGCGTGGCGGGCATGAAATCCAAGGATGAGGATTTCGTGGTGCAGGTGCGTGTGGCCTCAACGGTGGACACCATCCTCGTCTTCACCAACATGGGTCGCGTTCACCAGCTCAAGGTCTGGGAAATACCCGCCGGCGGACGCACCGCCCGCGGCAAGGCCTTCGTGAATTTGCTCGGCCTGCAGTCGGGAGAGAAGGCGGCGGCCGTGGTGACGGTGAAGGACTTCATGGAATCCGATCGCTTCGTTGTCATGGCCACGGCGTCGGGCCAGGTGAAGCGCACGCCCTTGTCCGACTTCGCTCGCCGCCGCCGCGGTGGCGTGGTGGCCCAGGGCATGAAGGACGGCGACACGCTTATCAGTGCCGCCATTGTCGGCCCCGATGAAGATATCCTTCTGGCCAAGTCGGGCGGTCGCAGCATTCGCTTCTCGGTGGATCAAATTCGCCCCATGGGACGCAGTGCCCGCGGTGTTCGCGGAGTGACTATTCGCGGCGACGAAGAAGTGGTGGCCATGGTTGTACTCAGCGGTGAATCGGCCCTGCTCACCGTCACGGAAAATGGCTACGGAAAGCGCACGAACCTTGAAGATTATCCGGTGAAGGGTCGAGGTGGTCTGGGCATCATCGATATCAAGACCACCGAGCGCAACGGCAAGGTCGTCACCACCTTACCCGTGCATCTGGAGGATGAGATCATCCTGATCACCCGCGGCGGTATTTTGATTCGCCAGGGTGTGGAGGGTATATCTCAAATTGGTCGAAACACCGCCGGCGTGAAAATGGTACAGTTGGATGAGGGCGATGGAGTGGTTTCCGTGGCCCTGATTTACGCCAGTGACAGTGCCGAGAACGGCGGCGAAACCGCCTAAGGAGACCGATGCGCGACGAAAGCAAGGGAAATATCAAGGCGGGTGTCAGCGAAGCTACGGTGCGTCGGCTGTCCAACTATTTTCGCATTTTAGGAGACGTCGAGGGAGAGGGCGATGAGACCATCTCCAGCGAACGTCTCGCGCAGCGCTGCGGCATAACCAGCGCGCAGGTGCGCAAAGATTTTTCCAACTTCGGCAGCTTCGGTCGCCGTGGACTTGGATACAATGTCGATCACTTGCGGGGGAGCATCGGGAAGATTCTCGGTATCGACCGCAGTTGGAAAGTGGTGCTGGTGGGGGCAGGAAACCTTGGACACGCCTTGTTTCAATACGAGGAATTCCACCGGCAGGGCTTTCACATTTGTGCTATCTTCGATCATAATCTCGCCAAGGTGGGTACGAATTGGGAGGGTGTGAGCGTCCATAGTATGGACCGGTTGAGTGAAATTGTACGTGACACTGGAGCACGAATCGGTGTCGTTACAGTACCGGCCAAATCGGGGCAGGAGGTTGCGGACCAGTTGGTCGCGGCGGGTGTTGAGGGTATTCTCAACTTCTCTCCGGCGAAGTTGAATGTGCCCGAACCCGTTTACATCAGGAACGTCAATCTGGCGATCGCGTTGGAGAGCCTTAGCTACTCGCTGACCAAGCATAAGAAGCTGAAGCTGTTCTAGCGGTCAATGGAGAAGAACCCGTAACAGGGAGAGGATCATGAAAAGAACCGTCATCATGCTGGCTGCGCTGGCACTCATCGCCGGCATTGCGTTCACGGCTGCGGCTGAGGACAATAGCTACATGGGCGTCAAGAAGTGCAAAATGTGCCACAAGAAACCTTTGGCCGGCGAGCAGTTCAAGCTCTGGTCGGAAGGGGCCCACGCGAGCGCTTTCGCCACGCTGGCCACCGAGCAGTCCATGGAAATCGCCAAGGGGATGGGCATCGACAATCCGCAGGAAGCGGATGAATGCCTGAAGTGCCATGTCACCGGACACGGTGCCGGCGATCTGGCGCTCAATGTTCTGCAGGAGAACGGTGTGGGTTGCGAATCCTGCCACGGCGCCGGTAGCGCCTACTACAAGAAGAAGACCATGAAGGCCATCTTCGCCGGTGAAATGGACGGCACGACTCTTGGCCTGACCAAGATCACCGCCGAGACCTGCACGGCCTGCCACAATGAAGAGAGCCCCACTTACAAGGAGTTCGATTTCGAGGCGCGCGTGAAGGAAATTGCGCATCCAGTGCCGGCTGCGGAATAGCGCTGACCGCTAACAGCCAGAAAAGACCCCGCCTGTTTGGGCGGGGTTTTTTGTACACGTGTACAGTTGGCGGGTCGGAGGCACTTTCGAAAACTGTCTGCGAATCAAGCGAATAGGCTTGATTTTTGTACTTATCCTATCTTTAGAATCACCTTCCCTGTTTGCGCCCGCTCGGCGATGGTGCGATGGGCCTCGGCGATTTCTTCCATAGGCAGCACGCGATCGATGACTGCCTGGAAAGTGCCTTCGGCCGCAAGGCGCAGGATCTCGGGAAGCGTGTCGCGGCGCCCCATGGTGCTGCCGAGAATCGCGAGGTTCTTGAAGAAGATGGGGCGCAGGTCAACCGTGATCTCCGAGCCGCTGGTGGCGCCGCAGGTGACGATGCGTCCGCCGCCGCCGACCGATCGCAGGCTGCCCGAGAAAGTGGCTGCGCCCGTGTGCTCGACCACAATATCTACTCCGCGCTTCTCGGTGATGCGGCGAACTTCTTTCGCAAAGTCGGCATCGACGTAGTTGATGGTTTCGTGTGCGCCGAGTTCGCGAGCGGCTTCAAGCTTGGCTTCGCTGCCCGCCGTGGCGATGACACGCGCGCCGAAGTGTCGCGCAATCTGTATGGCCGCGCTGCCCACACCGCTGCCCGCGGCATGCACGAGTATGGTGTCACCTTCGCGGATGCGTGCCTTGGCCTCGAGCATTTCCCATGCGGTGAGGAAGACAAGCGGAATGGCCGCGGCCGCTTCCAGGGATAGCCCTTCGGGAATTTTCAGCGCATTGGATACAGGCAATACGAAGTACTCGCATTGGCATCCGTCGGTGGATTCGCCATAGATGCCATAGCGGCGACAGTAGTGATCATTGCCTTCGAGGCAGGCAGGGCACTCGCCGCAGGAGTAGCCCGGCGCGATAGCTATGGGTTCGCCTAATTCGAAGCCTTCCACGCCTTCGCCCAACTCGGCAATGATGCCCGACCCGTCGGAGCCCGGCGTAATAGGCAAGGGGAACTTGTGTCCGGGCACGCCGCGGCGCACCCAGGTGTCCAAATGGTTCAGCGCGGAATAACGCATTTCCAGCAGAATTTCGCCTGCGTCGGGTGCTGGGCGCGGAATGTTTTCGATGCGGAGGGTGTCGTAGTCTCCGTGGTTATGTATGCGGATGGCTTTCATGAGACCCCTTTCGCTGATAATCAGTACCCTAAACCGCCTCACTTGGGAAGGAACTGTACACGCGTACAAGAACATATTAATTCTGATATACTCGCAGAATCTATCAAGGGGGGATTATGAAATTATTGCTGGCCGCACTATCCATGACCTTTTCGTACATTTCCCTCGCAGACACCACTGATTACCCATCTTCTAATATGTCGGAAGTCCACAGCTGGGCCTATCAGTTGCAAGACATCTCCATCAGCGAGATCGTGGGCAACAACACTTTCGACCTCATCGTCATGGACTACTCCGCGAACGGCGGCGAAAGCGGCGAATGGTCCGCCGCCGACATCGAGCAAATCAAGAACAGCGGCAAGCTTCCCGTGGCATACATCTCCATCGGTGAAGCCGAAGTCTATCGCTTCTATTGGGACTCCGCCTGGGACACAAACCCGCCGGTCTGGCTCGGCCCTGAAAACCCCGAC
>CAYTPZ010000025.1:0-29291 GCA_964440095.1 uncultured bacterium
CTAAGCTCGGATCAGAGAAGAAGATCAGAATTTACAGAAGAGATGTTACACGCCCTAATGCCATTGGGTTACAAGCTCCGTCAGCCTTTTCGCTTATCCGTCTTCCTCAACTCCGCCACGCTTCCCGCGACAAACTCCGGCCGGAATTCCATCGGCAGGCGCTTGAGCACATTCGTGTCGCCGTATTTTCCCGATAGCACGAAGACGGTTTTCATGCCGAGTTCGGCGGCGGGGGCGAGATCGGCCTGGGGATCGTCGCCGACCATGGCTATCTGCTCGGGAATAAGTTGAAGCGCGCGCGCGCCGGCGCGGAATAAGTCGAGCGACGGTTTCCCCGCCACGATGGCCTCGCGGCTGGCGGCGTATTCCAATGCGACGGCCCAGGCGCCGAGGCCCGGCTCGCGGCGTCCCGCGTTGCGGAAGAGGCGATTTTTGTGAAGCGTCAAGAAGGTGACGAGCGGACGCTGCAGCAGTTCGACGGCTCGCGAGAGCAGGTGCGCATCGGGATTATCCATCCAGCCGAGGACCAGCGCACGAGGAAGGTCGTCCTCGCCGGGAATTTCGCGAGCGAGGTTGAAGACGCGCAGGCCGCCGGCCTCCAGGGTGCGTATGAGCGCGTCCGATCCCAGAACCCAGCACTCGGGCGAGCCGTGTTCGTGAAGAATCTGCACCGCCCGTCCCTGACAGCCGATGATGCGCTTGTTCTCAAGGTTGAAACCCACTTCGCGCAGGCGCGCACCCAGTTCGGCGCGGGTCATCGTGGTGTTGTTCGTGAGGATTGCGAAGGGAATGCGCCGATCGTTGAGCGAGGCCAGCCACTCGACGGCGCCCGGGATCGGCCGGTAGGACTTGTCCACGACCAGCGTGCCCTCAACGTCGATGAGCCAGCCGCGAATGCCTTCAGTTTCCATTATGGAATTTGATAGTTGGGAGCCTCCTTGATGATGGCCACATCATGAGGGTGCGCCTCGCGCAAACCTGAGACCGTCACCCTCACAAACTCGGCACGATCGCGAAGCATATCCAGGCTACTCGACCCCAGGTAACCCATGCCCGACCGAAGCCCGCCCACCAACTGATAGATTGTGTTCTTCACGGGGCCCTTGAAGGCCACGCGCGACACGATGCCCTCGGGTACCAGCTTCGACTCCTCGAGGCCCTCCTGCGAGTAGCGATCGCCCGAACCTTCCTTCATGGCGTCCAGGCTGCCCATACCGCGGTAGACTTTGTAGCTGCGACCTTCATAGAGGATGGTTTCGCCCGGACTTTCACCGGTACCGGCAAAGAGGCTGCCGATCATCACTGCGTCTGCGCCGGCGGCCAGTGCCTTGGTAATATCTCCGCTGTACTTGATTCCGCCGTCGGCGATCACGGGAATGTTCGCGGCGCGTGCCACGCCGGCCACATCGAGGATGGCGGTGATCTGGGGCACGCCGACGCCGCTAATCACGCGTGTGGTGCAGATGGTGCCTGGCCCGATGCCAACCTTCACGCCGTCCACTCCCGCTTCAATGATCGCTTCGGCCGCTTGTGCCGTGGCGATGTTGCCGGCAATCACCTGCATCTCGGGGTAGAGTTCTTTGGCGCGTTTGACCGCGTCGATCACGTTGGCGCTGTGCCCGTGTGCGGTATCGATGACGATGACATCCACATGGCTGTCGGCCAGAAGATGGATGCGCCGCTCTAAGTCATCACCAACGCCCACCGCCGCGCCCACGCGCAGGCGGCCGTCATCGTCACTGTTGGCGGCGGGGTAATCGATTTTCTTCTGGATGTCCTTCACCGTAATCAAGCCGCGCAATTCGCCCGAGGCATCAACCACCGGCAGTTTCTCGATGCGATGCTCGTGCAAGATGGCCTTGGCCTCGGCCAGGGTCGTGCCCTCTTTCACCGTGACCAGGTTCTCGCGCGTCATGAGTTCGCTCACCGGAATGTTCGGCCGTTCATTGAAGCGTAGATCGCGGTTGGTGAGGATACCCACCAGCTTGCCGCCCTCGGTAATGGGCACGCCGCTAATGCGAAAGCGCCGCATAAGCTCCATGGCCTCTGCCACGAGAGCCTTGGGCGAAAGGGTAATGGGCCGGGTGATCATGCCGCTCTCCGAGCGCTTCACCTGGTCGACCTGCTCGGCCTGCCGTTCGGGCGACAGATTCTTGTGGATAATTCCAATGCCGCCTTCGCGTGCCAGGGCAATGGCCATCTCGGCTTCGGTGACCGTGTCCATGGCCGAGCTCAAGATGGGAATGTTCAAGGTGATCTTGCGGGTCAGGCGGGTGCCTAGCTGGGCGTCGCGAGGATGGATGGCGCTGTGGCGAGGCTGGAGTATGACGTCGTCGTAGGTGAGTCCGGTTCTAAAGTGCGGCTCACTCATGGAGGCCTCCGGTGGGTTGGAATAAATTTGGCAGAACATAGGATGATAGCAGCGTGATTGCCAGAGTTGATTCAACTATAGCGGGTAACGGTAGCAGAAAACTGACAGTGTTCTTGGTTTCCTGCCATGGTTACCTGTTTCTAGTTACTTACAATGCCCTGTGCTCCTTCAACATGCAGAGATTCTGCACGACCTTGAGCCCCGCCGCCTTGGCCTTATCCGCGGCCTCGTTGTTGATGATTCCCTCCTGAAACCAGACGGCCTTGGCGCCGATGGCGATGGCCTCGTCCACGTGCGGCATCACCATGTCAGGACGGCGAAAGACGTCCACAACCTCCACGCCCATCTCGGCGGGAATGTCGGTGAGCTTGGCGTAGCACTTCTTGCCGAGAATCTCGTCGGCCGCGGGATGCACAGGTATAATGGTGTAACCAGCGTTCATCATGTACTCGGCCACGCGGTAGCTTGGCCGAACCGGTTTGTTGGACATCCCCACGACGGCGATCACTTTGTAATTCTCGAGAATCTCGCGGATCTCATCGGGAGTGTTGTGGTGCTGGGGGAGTTCGCAGTTGGGATCGGGCATGGGGTTTCCTTGGGAGAAAGTGACAGCGATGACCAAAGCAAGATAGCTGTCAGCAATGGCATTGGCTATAGCTACTCAGATAAAGTATCTTGGACTGCAACGAGTCGTGTCGTAATCTTCGAATTCCGAGACGATCACAGCGTTCCTATATTCGAGCAAAGCTTGACAATTATGTCTGGAAGCTTGATAATATCATTAATCAAGTTTTGATGTGCCTTGTTACGCCAGATATTCTCCTTCTGAGCATCTTGCGACTCAGCAGCCGACAGTGACGCAGTGTCTGCAAAGGGGGATGATGATTAAGAAATCGGTCAATTTCCTCTCTTGCTTTTTCTTTCTTTCGATCATAGGACCACTCTCAGCCTCTGCCTGGTCTGGGCCATGTGGGGTGGGGGATGAGCAACCAGATAGTTTGCGCAATGTGCCAACAGGCGGAACTGTGCGAGTGGATCCCAGCACGATCGCACAATTCAATGCTGTATTTCCACTGATTATTGATCTGTATGTGGATGAAGACTGGGATCTGGCTGATCCCCAGGAGGACGATTGGGGATGGAGTAAAGTAGAGACCTTCGTGGATGCAGTCATTCATGAAGATCCCCAAGTTGGTGAGCAGATTGCCCACAAAGTGGCGGACTACTTCTCTGTTGATCAGACAGCAGGTGTCCACAATTCTATCCAGATTGGCAATCAGACATATTATACCATTGTTGTAAAGGACAGTAGGCGCTTCAGGTTTTCGTGTGGGTAACCGTCTCTTGATCCGCTATCCTTTCGGGCATGCGAGACAAAGAACTCTATGCCCAGATCCTTGGTGTCACCTATTATCGGCGGATGGCGGCATGATGAAACCCCTGGAGTCCACCTTAGCAAGGCCGCCTAGCTGTCCAAGAAAGTAGGACCACCTCTATCTGACGAGCATGGGCGTAAGCGCTCTGCTTCTGCAGGGCACGTTTGCCCAAGCGCCGATAGCTCTGACGTAGCTTGATTCCGCGCTGCTCCACCTCCCGATCCAGGCGGCGACGCATCTTCTCGTAAAGGCGGGCATCGGTGGGAAAAGCGATCGCCTTCTCCTGAACCGTCGTGTCCACGTTGACCCGTTTCAAATGCGACTTGCGAAGCAGCTTCGTGCGCTGCGCGGTCGCCAAGGTTTCTCGCAGTAGAGATTCGATCCCCTCCGGACCTACGCGCTTGCGCCAGCGTGAAAGAGAGCTGGGATCAAGGGGGATCTTCGGGGCTGCCGCGATGCTGGGGGAGTTCGCATTCGAAGTCGGACATTGGGTCTCCAGTCACCAGTCGCCAGTCTCCAGTCGGAAACGAGCATCCTAAATTGAGTCGAGAGCGCCACGCACTTCAGTAGGCAACTTAACCACTTTCCAATCCAGATCGATGACGCCATGCTGACTGTGCCCGCGGGCGAGCAGGGTCTCGCCGCGCCATCCTTCATAGTGGAAGCGCAGTTTCACACGCCCGAGTTCGGCGACTTTGCAGCGAAGCTCGATTTCATCATCGTAATAGGCGGGGGATTGGATTTCTGCGCCCACGGATATCACCGGGAAGTAGATGCCCTGCTCTTTTTCCAGTTCACCATAGGGAAAGCCCAGCGATTCCATAAAAGCGCCGCGGGCGACCTCCCAATAGACGGGCCAAAGGGAATGGTGCAAGACCTTCATCTGATCGGTCTCGGCGTAGCGAACCTTCACTTTGCATGTAAATTCTGACACGGCGCCTCCTGGAATGCTGAATCTAGCCCAGCCGAAGGCGCCGAGCCAGTCCTTTCCCGCCTTGACGCAGACGCGCCGCGTGGCGAAACTGCGCCCGAACGGCAAGTCTCGAGTCTCGAGTCTCGAGTCCCGAGCAAGAGGCCTGTAGCCCACAGCAAGGTAACTATGAAACGCGCAACGCCGCTGGTACTTATCCTCTTCACCCTTTCGGGAGTGAGCGGACTTGTTTACGAACTGGTCTGGATTCGTCTGCTCAGCCAGCTGCTCGGCGGCACCACCTTCGCCATCAGCGCCGTGCTGGCGGCCTTTATGGGCGGCCTGGCCTTCGGCAGCCGTTTCTTCGGCCCCCGCGCCGACGCCACCGGGCGACCCCTACGCCTCTATGCCATGTTGGAAATCGCCATCGCGATCCTCGGACTGGGCGTTCATGCGGCCATCGTATTTCTGAAGCCATCCTATGTGGTTCTGGCGCAATTACTTCCCGAAGGATCCCTTTCCTTTCTGCGCGTGGTTGTGGCCCTGCTCATACTGCTGCCACCCACATTCTTCATGGGTGGCACGCTGCCCGTGCTAGGCCGCTATATCGTGCGCAGCTCCGAACGATTGGGCCGTGGCCTGGGCCTGCTCTACGCGGTGAACACCTTCGGCGCCGTGATGGGCGTATTCCTGGCGGGCTTCGTTTTCATTCCCACGCTGGGTCTGCTCTATTGCACCTTGCTCGGCGCCGCCTTGAATCTGGCCATCGCGCTGCTCATTCTCCTCATCGATCGCGGACAACCTGAACTGGATTTCGCCGCGCCTAACTCCATGGACTCGGTAGAAGCGAATGATTCGCCCGTTGAAATTCATCCCGGCATGCTGGCCTTCCTCTTCGCCGCCAGCGGATTCGCCGCCATGGGCTATGAGCTCTACTGGACACGCGCCCTCGATCACTTCCTGGGCAATTCCACCTATGCCTTCTCAACCATGCTGACCACCTTCCTTCTTGGACTGTCGGCAGGCGGATGGATTGGCGGACGCATTGCCGACCGCGTCAAATCACCGGCAGTCTGGCTAGGCCGGGTACAGATCTTGGCGGCCCTCACGGCTCTGGCCACGGTACCGCTTATTTGGGAGGTTCTGCCGCGCATGGAGGAGAGCGCTCTGTTCAGCAGCGCATCTCTCAACTGGAACGCCTATCTCATGCGGCGTTTTCTCCTCGCTCTGCTCATCATGGCTCTTCCCGCCTTGCTGCTGGGCATGACCTTCCCCCTGGTCAACCGCATCGGCATTCGCGGCCTTTCGCGTCTTGGTTGGGGCATTGGGCGCCTCTACTTTGCCAACACTCTGGGATCCATCGCAGGCTCCCTGTTCGCGGGCTTTGCGTTGCTTCCCTTTCTCGGAGCCAAGGGTGCGATCATCGGCACCTCGCTTCTGGGTGCTTTCATCGGACTCGCCGCCCATCTGTCCAACCGTAGTCGCGGGCGCCTGGAACCCTGGATCGCAGGCGCCCTGGTCATGGCCATGGCCGCGGGCTCGCCCTTCATGCTCGACTTCGGTCGCAATCTCATGTCTGACAGCCAGGTGGCTGAAGACCGCGTGCTCTTCGACATGGAAGATCCCACGGCGGAAACAAGGGTTTATGTGAAGAAAAGCGGCGCCATGCACATGTCGGTGGACGGCCATCACATCGGCGGCACCGAACCCAGCATCATGCGCAAGGAGAAGATCCTCGCTCATCTTCCCATGGCCCTCGTGCCCGAAGCCAAGCGCACACTCAGCGTGGGTCTTGGCAGTGGCGTGACCTTGGGCACCCTGTCTCTTTACGAGGAAATTCAGGAACTTGTCTGTGTGGAAATCGTGCCCGGCGTGGTGGAAGGCGCTCGGCTCTTTGCCGCTCCAAACTTCCACGTGCTCGACGATCCGCGCACGATAATGAAGGTGGGCGACGGTGTTCAGTTCCTGCTCACCGAGGAAGGTGAGTTCGATCTGATCAGCAGCGATTCCAAGCTCAACCCCGAGTACTCGGGCAACGCCGCACTGCTCTCACAGGATTATTACAAACTCTGCCACGATCGCCTGAGCGATGAAGGCGTCATGGTGCAATGGTTGGCCACACACTTGCCCGCCAGCGAAGTGAAAACGGTTACGCGCAGCTTCATGGCCGCCTTTCCGCACACGGGTATCTTCTGGCTGGATCCCTACAACATCATTCTCGTGGGAAGCTCTTCGCCGCTGACCTATCACCTGGACCGTGTCGAGAGCTCTCTGAAGGATGAACGTATCCGCGCCGATCTGGCCGCCATGATGTTGGACGACCCTTACGTGATGGCCTCTCTCTTCGTGTCCGGAAACGACGCCCTGGCCAAGTCCCTGGGCGAGGGCCCGGTGAACTCCTGGGCTCGTCCCATTTTGGAATTCAGTACCGTGCGCGAGTTCCGCCTGAAGAGCCGAAGTAGCCATGAGGATGAAAATCTGCGCTGGCTCAACAACCAGCGATGGAGGGGCGGCTTGCCCGTGCAGGGTGCCTTCGTGCCGGGACGTCTGGGCGATGCGCGTCTTGTCACAGACAAATTGTTGGAGGGCTACGCGGCCGGTGGTGGTGTTGCCCGCCTGAACAGTGGACGTGCATCCTTCGAGGAAGGCCTGACCGCCGTGCCGGGAGATCCCAGGCTGTCCTTTCTCCTGAGCGCTTTGGATCAAATGAGTTCGACCCTCGAGGAGATCGTCGATAACAGCGGTGACGTGAATTCCCTCGTGCAGCTGGGACTGCAACGCCGCGATGAAGGTCGATATATGGAAGCCTTGGACCTATTCGATCGTGCGCTGACGGATGCGCCCCACGATTTGAACATTCGATACAACCGCATCATCACCCTGCGCGACATGGACCGCATCACCGAGATGGAGGTCGACCTCTTCGACTTCCGAAAGGATTACCCGGACGATGCGCGGGGCTGGTCCTTGGAGGGAAGGCTCATGTCCGACCGCGGTCGGTATGAAGAGTCATTGGACTTTTTCGAGCGTGCGGCGGAGCTGGATCCGGGTTCGACCGTCTACCTGAACAACCTGGCTACGGCTTTGGCTCGCTTGGAGCGATTCAGCGAGGCGGGCGATGTTTTCGCCCGGGTCTTCGAATTGGACAACGGATACGCCGGCGCGGCCTTTTTCACCGCAGCCAGCTACTCCATGGCCGAACGTACGGAGGAGGCGGGTCAATGGATGGAAATCTGCCTTGAGCGGCGACTGGCCACCTATGAACAATTCGAAACGGGGGGGTTCTTCGAGGCTCTGCGAAACTCGGCGGACTGGCGAGTGCGTCGAGAGCCCTAGCGGCTGCCCGCCGGCGACTCTGCGCTCACCTTTACGCCGCGGCGACGGTCGGGTCCGACGTTGGGACATACTTCCCGCATCATGCAACTTCTGCATCCCAGGCTTTTGCGCATGAGTTGGCGCATGAGCATGAGGGCAATGAGAATGGCCGCCAGCAGCAAATCGTTGAGTTTGACCGGTTGCCAATAGATTTGCGCGATGATGAGTGTGACGAAGGGATAGATCCAAACCACGTAAACGCCCTTCATGGCGCGCTTCATACCCTTTGGGAATGCCGCCTCATCGCCGCGGCCCAAAACGATCGCCGCCCATTTTCCCTTGAATGAAATGCAAAGCCGACCGCGGTAGTAGCAGTTCTTGCAGGCGTGGTGGGGGTAGTCCCAAAGGTGGACGGCAAAGAAGAGCACCGCGAAGCCCAAGGCGGCCCATCGGTTGAGCCCGAGCAACAAGGTTAGCCCGGCCAGTAGATAAACCACTGCAAGGATGCCCGTCAGGGCACCCACGGCTCGCGGATATTCCCGATAACATTCCATGATGTGGAATTCTGATTCACTCGGAGAGGCGAATCAAGCATTCTTCCCGAAAGGTAGGAGGATCCGTGTCCCGCAATTCGATCATATCACCTGAAAGCACCAGGGTGAGGGGGGTTTTGAAGAAACCCGCCCTTGACCTGACCCTGGCCTTGTTGCTGATCGCCACTGCCGCGCTGGCCACGGCCTGGCCTGACAGTGTGCGTGTGGGTGAGAAAACCTATGCCGTTCCCTTGCAGTGGCGCGGCCTGCGCCAAGGTCCGGCCGATGCGCCTCAACCTGACGATCTCATTGCCCTGCCCGACAGCCTTTGCCAAGAAGGGCGAGTGCTATATCTGCGCCGGCCTGCGGCGGAGGCCTTGGTGGCTCTGGCCGAGGCCGCCCATCGCGATGGTATTCGCATTCTGGCCAACTCGGCCTATCGCAGTGTGGAAACCCAGCGTGGACTCATTCAGAAACGCCTTGACGCAGGCCGTGTGTTCAAAGAAATCACCTGGGGCGTGGCGCCACCGGGATACTCCGAGCACATGCTCGGTACCACGGTGGATCTGACTCTGGGCGGTGCCTACGCCAAGAATCCCGCATATCAATGGATGTCTCGCCACGCCTGGGAGTTTGGTTTTGTGGAGACCTATCCGCTGGATCCTTCGCGGCGTTTTCCCCGGGAGCCCTGGCACTGGATCTGGCGAGAGTCTCCGCCGTCACCCGAGACTCGCGGGGAGGAGAAGGTTCATGGACCATGACATCCCACACTTGAGCGAGTTCGAGCGAGTGGTGTTTTTCACGGGCGCCGGCTTGAGCGCGGAAAGCGGCATTCCAACCTATCGCGGTGATGGGGGAGTTTGGGGTAAGTACGACTACCGCGAGTATGCCTGCCAGCGCGCCTTCGATCGCGATCCCGCCAAGGTTTGGATTTGGCATGATGAACGCCGCGCGGCCATTGCAGGGAGCCTTCCGAACATCGCCCATGAATTGATTGCAAATATTCAGGGGCAAGGCCCTGGAATCCAGGTGATCACTCAGAACATCGACGGACTGCATCAACGCGCGGGAGCCGTGGATGTGATCGAGTTGCACGGCAGTCTCTGGCGCGTCCGCTGCGAGGCCTGTGGATCCCGGCGCGAGAACTTCGACCTGCCCCTTGAGCCCAAGCATTGCGATTGTGGCAATTGGTGGCGACCCGATCTGGTCTGGTTCGAGGACATGCTCGACATGCCCGTGATCGAGGCCGCCGTGTCGGCCATTGAGGACTGTGATTGTCTGGTGAGCATCGGCACGTCGGGGGTGGTTTATCCTGCGGCGGAAATGCCGATTATCGCCATGCGTGGGGGAGCACTGACCATCGAGATCAATCCCGAGGAGACGCCGCTCTCCTCACTCTATGCGCACAGCTTGCGCGGCACCGCCACCGAGTTGATGACTCTTCTAGCCGGCTAGGGCCGCGATTCCTGCTTTTTCAACTTCCTTGAAATGTCCGCCAACAGTTCACGCGCCATGGCCTGATTGTGGCTGTCCAGGTGATCGGAATGGGCCTGCGACATAGCCAATTCGCAATAGCGTGCGCACTCCTTGTATTCTTTACGCTTCTCGGCAACAAGCGCCAGATGGTAGAGGGTGTTGGTGTTGTCGGGCTCAATACTGAGCGCGGCCTTCAAGTCGGCCTTCGCATCATCAAGACCCCCCTCGGGTAGACCGCCGTAGAGCACCTTGGCGAAGAACCGTAGAGCCTTGTTCAGAGTGGCCAGTTCAAAGAAATAGATGCCACGCGTCAGGTAGGCCTCGGCATGTTGATCGTCCAGTGCCAGGGCGCGATCCACATTTGTGCGAATTTCCTTGGCCAAGGAGACCTTGTCCTTGCCGCCCAGAAACTGCGCCTGCCGTCCCAGAGCCACAGCCAGATAGTAGTAGCCCTCCGCACTCTGGGGATGATTCCGGCTGAAGCGTTTCGAGCTTTCCACCGCTTGCTCGAAGTAGGGCAGCGCCGCATTACCCGAGGCATCCTCGCCGGTGTCGATGAGTGCGCGCAGGACGGCAATCTGAAGATCCACGTTTTCGGGATCCTGCGCCAGCCTGTCCCGGTAGCACTCCAGTGCGGCTTCGTTGTTGAAAGCTGCCATCAGGGAGTCGCAATCGACGGCACCGGCCATCATGGGAATACAGATCAATAGCAGGAAAATACGCATGGTCACCTCCTCGGGCAGTCTAACTCTGCGATCTTCGCCTGACAAGCTGCCTGCTTCTAGCTAATGTTAGGGCATGAGTCTGGATATTCGAGAAGGCGTATTTGAACTGGACGGGCAGGATATTCCCTTTCGTCTGGAGAGGCGAAAAGGCCGTCGGAAGGTGGGCATTTTCGTAGATCCGCGGCAGGGTCTGATTCTGCGCACACCTCCACGCTTTCCCCTGCGCGAAATTGAGGAAACCCTGCGGAGTGAAGAAGATTGGATTCGCGACAAACTCCTCTGGCGCAAGAATTGGCTGGCCGAACATCCCGAGCGACGCTTCGTCAACGGCGAGACACTTCTTTTGCTCGGCGAAGAGTGGACACTGGAAATCCATCGCGACCCGCTGAGAAAGCGCGCACAGATTCAGGCGAAGGACGGTGTTATTCGCGTGGATCTATCCCGAAGCGCCGATGCCCGATCGGTACTCGAAGCGTGGATGCGCCGTCTTGCACGCCGCATTGTCTTGGCCCGCGTGAATCATTGGAGTACCCGAATCGGCAAGCGCGCACGCCGCGTGACCTTGCGCGATACCCAAAGCCGCTGGGGCAGTTGCAGTAGCACGGGCAATCTATCCTTCAATTGGAAACTGATCATGGCACCACCCGAGGCACTGGATTATGTGGTTGTCCACGAACTCTGCCACTTCGTGCACTTGGATCATTCGCCCGCCTACTGGGCGCTGGTGGAGCAGTATCTTCCCGACTACGCCACGCAGCGTCGCTGGCTCAATGATGAAGGTGCTCAGCTCTATTTCTAACTGCTTTCCTTTCGCCACTTTTTGAAGCGCTCATACCAGTCGGCAAATCCTGGTTCACAACTGAGGGGAACCTGATTGGCCGTTTGTACCGAACTGGGAAAGCAAAGGGCCAGACTCCAGTGGCGCGAAAAGGAATTCTTGCGAAGGAAAACAAAACGCATGACGGTTTTGCCCACGAGAGGGCAGGCCGGAGCGTCGCCGAGCAATCCATCTTCCTGGCGTCTAATTTCCTCCCATGCCGCTTCCATACTGAGCATTTCCATCATCGCCATTTTCATGGCCTTTTTGACGAATCGTTTCTTGAGCCAGCCAAGGCTTTTCAATCGCCCATCCGCTCGAAACAGAGAATCCACCTGAGCCTCCACGCCTTTTTTGTCGCGCAGCTTAGGTAGCATGTTCATGCCGTCTTGCCGCCCAGGTGCGAAATCCTGCCATGGAATGCCGTCTTGCCGAGCTTCGGCCTCTCGCCAGGGCGCGAAGAGCGGGTCCTGCCAATCGATAGGTGTGAGTAGTGAGAGAATGAGAATCTCGTTCAGCTGAGGATGGTCCGCATGCTTTTCCATGTTTTCAACTCGACCCAAAAGGCTGAACTTATCCAGAAAGACAAGCTTACTGACCCCATCGCCGCTTCGAACGAGCGATGCCCTGCGGGGATGAAAATCCAGAAGGTCATGCAAGCGCGAGCGAAGTTTCACCCACACCGATTGTTGAAATTCTCGATAAGTGCCGGAATCGGCCAGGGCGCTGCGAAAGCAATCGGAATAGCGCAGACTGTCGCGGCGCATGACGGTCCAGAATTTCGCGCCGGGACCTGTATCCAGAAGCGGCCACAGTGAATCACTGGGCATCTCGGACCATGCGTTATCAAATTGGGAAATCAAACCCGACAGGCGATGGATTTCCTCGTCGCCCAGATTCACGCTCGCTGGATTCAAGTCGTAGCTGAGGCATTCGGCACAAATAGCCGGTGTCGATTCGAGCAAAGCCAAGCCAAGCAGTAATCCAAAGATGAGTTTTGTTTTCATATTTAACTCCCGGTATCTTGCCTAATCATGAAAAGGAGGCCCCCCTTGGAGGGCCTCCCCGCACTGCATGCTGAAGAATTACACACAAGGTCCGAAGCTCCAGTTACCGATCCAGGGGAATCCAAATCCGAGACAGCCATTGTCGGTTATCACCAGGATATTGAACCCCGATGGATCCATCGAAAACTGCACATGCTCGCGCACCCATCCGAATACTTTCTTGAACCAATCGCCGACCCCTCGGTCACCACCGGCCATCAATTCCTGAAGCTCGGGGTCGCGCCAGATCTCCAATTCCGGTCGCTGTCGCTGAGCCTCCTGTAGCATTTCGAAAACGAATAGCACCTGGTGTTCGGTGTATTCGAGTGTGGGACTTACGGGCCAAAGGGTTCCGTAGTTGCCGCCCCCGCTGCGCTCGTATTGGACATCGTCGCCTTCGCCGCCATAAAGAGTCTTCACGCGGCCCCAGTCCATTTCGCTGGTCTGTCCGGCCAGGGCCGGCGCGCCGAGCATCAAGAGAATCGTTCCAATAATGAAGAGAGTTTTTGTCATGTTTCGCCTCCGTTTGTGTTCGGGAGGAGGCGATGACGAATCAGCAGAGTGTGTGCCGGATGATGAATCCCAGACTTTGGGACTTCACCTGCAAGCGACTGTCAAGGCTGTGGACAGACGCAGGCGTACTTGCTAACGGGGAATGTCAGTCCAGAAAATAGGCGCGACCGGCGGACATGATTTCGCGAAAGCGTTCGCGGTCGCCGTCGGCAATGGCGTCGAGAATTTCATCCAGCCCTTCGCGCAGTCGTGCCGCCAACTCCGGGCTGGCCGCATTGTGATGCTGAATGTCGAAATAGAGATCCGGGTTTTCCCGCATGACGTCCAGGGCCGTGGCGTTTTGCTTGCCGAATGTCGTGGATGCCACGCGCCCCAGTTGCCCGAAATCCAGGCCGCTTCCAGCCAAGACCTGGGCATAGAGAATACTAATTAGGTGGGCGAGACCAAGTACGTATCCCATCTGACGATCGTGTTCTTCCAGGGACAGCTCCACCAGATTCGCGCCAACATCCTCGAAGAGCGCGCGTGCTTCGCTGGCCGCGCCATCGGCTCCGCACTCGCAGAAAATCAAGTTGCGGCCGATGAGGTGCTCGGCATCGGGTCCGAACATGGGATGCACGGAAGCCACGCGCAGACCACCTGCGGCGGCATGACGCAGTGCGCCCACTAGCGGCGTTTTCAAGGAGGCGATGTCGAAAACCAGACCCGTGACCTTGGCGGGATCCAGGGCTTCCAGCGCCGGTGCGATGGCGGGCATGGGAAGGGCCAGCACCACAATGTCGGCGCCATGGGCGGCGGATAGATCCTCCACGATTTCAAAATCGCTGGCACCGGATGCTTCGTCGTAGATTTGTACCTGATGTCCGGTGGCGTGCAGGTAGGCGGCCATCCATGCGCCCATCTTGCCCAAGCCGCCCAAGATCAGCGCACGCCCCGAACCCTTCTTGGTGGATAGGTCGCGAAAGCCCGTCTGCAGACGCACGGCGTGTTCGATGAGCAGCACGGCTAACTCGCGGCCCAGTTCGGGCTCTACGCCGCGTTCCTCGCAAGCGCTGACAAGACGATCCTTCACGCGAGCTTCCACGGGAAAATCGCGGATGGGCACTTCCATCTCGCTTTTGATCTCACCCACCTGCCTGGCGGCTTCCAGGCGCTGACCGATGAGGTCGAGGATTTCGCCGTCCAGCCGGGCGATGGTTTTGCGGAGTTCGTCGAGCTTGGCCATGGCTTCCTTTACAGTAGGACAGGTAGTCTTGCAGGCAGAATCTCTGCGCGGGCCCAGGTGATGCGTTCGCCCAGCAGTTCGCCGTCGGCGTGGCCGTGAAATCCTTCGGCGCCCTCCACCTCGATGCCGGTTTCCCGATGCATCTGCACGCCGGGCAGTGAAACGTGACAGCCCTTCATGGCGGCGGGAATGAAGCGCGGAATCCTCCGGGCCTGCTTGGCTTCGACGATGCAGATATCAAGTTTCCCGTCGAATGGATCGGCATCGGGTGTCAGCCGAAACCCGCCGCCGCAGGTGTTGCCGTTGCCGATGCTCACGAGCAAACGTTTTTCCCGGCCCAGGTCGGCCCCACCGGCGAGCTTCACATTCATCATGGGATTGGCCAATCGCCGGAGCACCTTGGCCAAGGCCAGCCCGTATAGCGCCGTGCCGCGTAGGGGAATGGTGATGCGCGCCGCCTCCACGCCAACCTGTCCCTCAAAGCCCAGGCCCACGTTGTTCACGAAAAATCGTTCGCGTTCCACGTTGTCCTCGGCGATGCGATAACGCAAGCGGCCCACGTCCATGTCGCGGGTCTTTCCGCGCGCGATGGCATCCACCGCATGTCCGAGATCGGTGGGATATTGCAGCGCCTTGATCAGGTCGTTGCCCGTTCCCGCCGGCAGTATTCCCAGGGACGCGAAGGGTTTAAGGTGAGGATCGGGCCCGGCGTCCATGCGCGCCTGTACGAGTCCGCCCGCAGTTTCCTGGATGCTGCCATCGCCGCCGAGAATGGCGATCACCTGGAAGCGCTCGGCTTCTACGCGGGCGATTTCCCTCGCGTGGCCGGGCCGCTCGGTGACGCAGGCCTCGAAGTCGATGCCGGCTTCGGTCAAACGGCGGCGGGCCTCCTGGTCGAGCTTGGCGCCCAGGCCGCGCCCGGCGGCGGGATTCACGATGAGTAGGTGGCTGGCCATGGGATCAGTCTATCGGGCAAAAGGCGGAAGGGCATCAAAAATCTGGAACTCATGGCCGCCGCAGTGGTTAGTGGATCTGTGTCCAATCTGATGTGGTGATTTGAGACCGACCGGCTTGCCACCACCACCAAACGCTAAAAGGTCGGACGAATACCTTACCCCCGCCCACATCGTCAGAAACCTCCTTGAGCGCCCGGCTGCTTCGGCAGCCGGGTTTTTCATTGGCTCAGAGGCTTCAGACCGCTAACTTCAAGGTCTCGAAGGAGATCCATGAGCTTCCGCCTGCTTGTACTACTGGCCCTTCTCGCTCCTGCCATAGCCCTCGCCCAGGGCGAGTGGGCGGGACGCGACGAAACATTCCAGCTTCAGGCCTACTCACGGGTGGCGTCCCAGAGCGAAGAGGCGGCCGCGCTCTATGTGGATGCGGCCGAAGCCCTGGAAGAAGGCAACCTCTTCTTCGCCAAGCTGGCCTTCAAGGATGTGCTCGATCAGGCACCTGCCGCCGACGATGCCATGCGCGGTCTGGCCCGGGTGGAATATCTTTGGGACAACTTCGAGGGCGCCGAGGCTTGGGCGCGCAAGGCGCTGGGTATTCGCGAGTCCATGGAAAACCGTGCGCAGCTGGCCTTTGTGCTGCTTGCCTTCGGCGAAGAGGATCGCAATCGCGAAGCGCTAAACCTGGTTCTGACTGCACCGGATGAAATGCCCGATGGACTTTGGCCCAACTATTCCCTGTTTCTAGCCGCTCACCGCGTAGGTGACGTGGAAGCGCTCAAGGCGGCCAGTGCCCGCATGGTGAAAATTGCGCCTGAGTTCGGCGCGCCACATTTTTTCCACGGACAGTTTCTCGCCAAGTCCGGCGATTGGGATGCCGCCGAACTGTCTCTGGGGCGAGCTGCGGAACTGGGAGTGGCCGAGGAAGAGGTCGACCTGGCCATGCTCAAACTCGAGCTGGGTGAAAAAATGCGAGTGCAGCGGAGCGCGCGCGGTCTAATCTGGTTTAGTATGCTCATTGCACTTGTGGGGGCGGGGTTGCTTTTAACACTGAAAATCTGGTTCGAAAGGCGCAGGCCCGTCTAATAAGGAAATCATGGACCGACCTCTCTGGACACCCGATCCCGCCCGCGTAGCCGGCGCACGCATCACCGCCTTCATGAACAAGGTCGGCAAGGGCAACTATGACGAGCTCTACCAGTGGTCCATCGACGAGCCCAAAGCGTTCTGGCCGGCGGTCTGGGATTTCACCGGTGTCATCGGCGAGTCCGGTGATCGCGTGCTGGAAGATGCCGACCGCATGCCCGGCGCGCGCTGGTTTCCTGACGCCAAACTCAACTTCGCCGAGAACCTGCTGCAGCGTCGCGACGATGCACCGGCCATCATCCTGCGCCGGGAAGATGGACTCCGCCGGGAAATTTCATTCCGCGAACTCTACGACGAAGTTTCGCGCCTGCAATCAGCCTTCAAGCAAGCTGGCCTGCGCGAGGGCGATCGCGTGGCCGCCTTTGTGCCGAACATTCCCGAGGCCATCAGCGCCATGCTGGCTGTGACTTCGCTGGGAGCCATCTGGTCATCGGCGTCCCCGGATTTCGGCATCGATGGTGTGGTGGATCGCTTCGGGCAGATCGAACCCAAGTTCCTTCTTGTGGCCGACGGTTACCGCTACAAGAACAGAATCTTTTCATCCAAGGAAAAGCTGCGCGGCGTTCTAGACGGTTTGCCCACGGTGGAGCGCACCCTGGTCATTTCCTATACCGAGGACGAACCCGACTTCAGCGAGTTCGAGAACACACAGAACTTCCGCAACTTCATCGCTAGTTGCCCTCTTGGCGATATGGAATTTCCACGCTTTCCCTTCGATCAAGCGATCTACATTCTTTTCAGCTCTGGAACCACGGGCAAGCCCAAGTGCATCACCCACGGCGCGGGCGGCACGCTGTTGCAGCACCTGAAGGAACATCAACTGCACACGGACCTCGCACCCGGCGACCGCTTCTTCTACTTCACGACCACCGGTTGGATGATGTGGAACTGGCTGGTCAGCGGACTGGCCTCGGGCGCTACCCTGGTGCTCTTCGACGGCAATCCATTCTATCCTGGACCCGAAGCCCTCTGGGACATGGCCGAAGAGGAAAAGCTCGATATCTTCGGCACCAGCGCCAAGTACATCGACGCATGCAAGAAGGCGGGAGTGCATCCCGCGAGGACGCATGATCTAACGAACCTACGGGTGATATGCTCCACGGGGTCGCCCTTGGCACCCGAATCCTTCGACTATGTCTATCAACAGGTGAAGAGCGATGTGCAGTTGGCCTCCATTGCCGGGGGCACGGACATCGTAAGTTGCTTCATGTTGGGATGCCCCATCTTGCCCGTCTGGCGCGGAGAAATTCAAGCTCGTGGACTCGGCATGGCCGTGGAAGTCTTCGACGAGACGGGTAGACATGTGACCGAGCGCCCTGGCGAATTGGTTTGTAGCAAGCCTGCGCCCTCCATGCCGGTTGGCTTCTGGGGTGATACCGACGGATCACGCTACCGCGGCGCCTACTTTGAGAAGTACGCGAACATCTGGCACCACGGCGATTTGGTGGAGCTGACTGAAAACGGCGGTGTCGTTATTTACGGTCGCAGCGATGCCACTTTGAACCCGGGCGGCGTTCGCATCGGCACCGCCGAGATCTATCGGCAGGTGGAGAAGCTCGAAGAAGTGGTGGAGGCTATCGTGGTGGGTCAGCAGTGGGATGGCGATGAACGCGTGCTGCTTTTCCTGCGCCTTCGCGAGGATGTTGTGCTCGACGAAGTGCTGGTGGCGCGCATCAAGCGGCAGATCCGCGATAACACCACCCCGCGCCACGTTCCGGCCGTCATCGCACAAGTTGAAGACATCCCGCGCACGCGCAGCGGCAAGATTTCGGAAATCGCGGTACGCGATGTGATCCACGGCCGCGAGGTGGTCAACACTGATGCATTGGCTAATCCCGAGGCGCTGGACTATTTCCGTCACTGGGAGGGCTAGGGCGGAGTTTTTTCAGTTGGACTTGCCTAACAATTCCCGATAGATCGATTCCGTCTTTCGAAATACCGCTTCCCAGCCGAATGTGCTGAGATTCATCGGTTCCGGTGAAGCGTCGTCCAGGCTGTCCGAAAGCGCTCTCCTAAGGTTCTCCACGAAAGCTGGAAGATCATCCTCAACGGGTTCGTCAATGCTGCGAAGACTAGGTAGGGGAAGCGTGGTGAGAGCTGCTCCCGCCGCTGGTGCAATACGATCGCGTATGCC
Organism: uncultured bacterium; assembly: GCA_964440095.1. Taxonomy (GTDB): domain Bacteria; phylum Krumholzibacteriota; class Krumholzibacteriia; order JACNKJ01; family JACNKJ01; genus JACNKJ01. The sequence goes on from CAYTPZ010000025.1 coordinate 18,538, forward strand.
GGGCAAATCAGTGGATACTAGTTTGCAACCACAGGCAAGAGCTTCCACCAAAACCAGAGGCACGCCTTCATAGAATGAGGGTAGAGCTAGAATTTCGGCCTTGCGAAGAAGCGCACCGAGCGAGGCCTGATCGAGCATGCCGTGGTAAGTGGTGCCTCCCATCCCACTCAATCGCCGCTCCAGTTTTTTTGCTTCAGCGTCGCCGCCGCTTCCCGCCACATGAAGTTCGATACTACGCTTCTCCTCGCGTAGACGATCGAAGGCGTCAAGCAGCCAGGGGAGGCCTTTGGCGTGGCTCAATTTCCCCACATAAACGATGTGCCCCGAACCGTCTCCCCTTCGCCCTTTCCGATGGAAAAAATCCTCGCGATAGCCGGACGAAACCACATGCACACGATCCAGACTCACACCTAAACCATCCGACAATTGCATGGCGTGCTCGGCCCTAAGCACCTGAAAGCGATCGGCTCGTGCACAGCCCTCTTTTACCTCGTCCGCCAAATGCGGGCAGAGGCTCATTTGGCGAAGTCCCGTAGCGTGGCACTGTATGACTTGTGGAATGTCGGGGGCGGAGTCTTTGACCATTGAGCTTAGCAACCAGATGTGATGGCTATGGATGATGTCGGGTTTGAACTCATCGATGATGCACTTCAAGTGATCCCGCCAGGCGCGGCGATAGCTGTCGAGCATACCCGCCGACATGTGGGAGAAGCGGGTGCTTGAGTAGGGCATGACATCGCTCATGCCGGGTACCGAAAAATCCAGAGGAGTTCTTTCGAAAAGCAGCGGGTGGATGCTCGCCGAATCCAATCCGCCGATGTAGGGACTGGGGTCGGAAGCAGGACTTCCCAGGACAACTGCCGCCTTCCATCCGAATGTGGACGAAAACCGAACCTGGGAATCCAAAGTTACGCCACTTCCGGTCCTACCGGGGCGCTGCGAGAGCAGATACAGGATTCTTCCGGCCATTATCTTCCCCACCGGCCTTTGAAGCGTATTTTTTACAGCTTCCGGAAATCCGCGCCTGTGGGATTCTGGAAAATTCGCAGGCCAAATTGCGGAAGCACCGCCAGGATGTGATCAAAGATGTCAGCCTGAATGCCCTCGTACTCAACCCAGCGTTGATCGCTTGAAAAGGCATAGATTTCGATGGGCAGGCCACCTTCGCCGGGTTTGAGCTGGCGCACCATGCATGTCATGTCCTGCTTCAACATGGGATGGTTACGAAGGTATTCGGTGACGTAGGCGCGGAAGGTGCCCACGTTGGTCATGCGCCTGCCGTTAACCAGCTCTTCCTCGCTCACGGCTTGAGCGCTGTTCCACTCGCTGATTTCCTTTTCTTTGCTGGCAATGTATTCGCCTAAGATTCGGAAGCGACGGAAGCGATCGATCATTTCATCGGTGCAAAATTCGATGCTTGTCATGTCGATGTTCACGGCGCGCTTGATGCGCCGCCCACCCGACTCATCCATGCCCCGCCAGTTCTGAAAGGAACTCGAAACAAGTGCGTAAGTGGGAATGGTGGTGATGGTCTTGTCCCAGTTTTGAACCTTCACCGTGGTGAGGGTGAGGTCGATGACATCTCCGTCGGCACCGTACTGGGGCATGCTGATCCAGTCGCCCATGCGGATCATGTCGTTGCCGGTCAGCTGAATGCTGGCCACGAAGCCGAGAATGGTGTCTTTGAAAATCAGTAGCAGCACGGCGGTCATCGCGCCGAGCCCGCCGAGCAGCACCACTGGCGAACGTCCCATGAGCGCGCTGATGATGTAGATGGACACCGCAATACCCACGATGATCTTCACCACCTGCAGGTATCCCTTGATGGGCCTATTTCTGGACACCTCGTAGGTTCGGTAAATATCGAGTAGACCGTCGAGGAATGAGAAAAAGGCGAGCAGGCCAATCAGCGCGATGTAGAGGGATACGGCTTTGTTGATGACTAGCATGGTCATTTCCATGCCGCCGAAAACCACGGGCGCCGCCAGGCTCACCACAAGAGCGGGGGCCAGGTGAGCCACGCGATGTAAAAATTTGCGATCGAGGAGGGCGTCATCCCATCGTGTTTTGGTGCGGCGAATAATCCTACGCAAAACCGCCAACAGGATGCGCCGTGTGAGCAGATCCACCAGCCAGGCCAACAGGATGATCGCCACCGCACCCAATAGCATGTAAAAACCGTCGCTTAGGTCGCGGATGCCGGGCAAGCCGCGGAGCACTTCATTCATTTTCACCCTCCTTCGCGCTCAGCATAGTCGCCGGGAGGCGAGGGTCAAACCAAAACCGCGTGCATTTGCACAAAACCCCATCCATAATGTACCGGAGGGAGATCCCATGCGAATCCTCGTCAGCGGCGCCAGCGGATTTGTTGGCAGCGCGATTACGCGCGACCTGACTGGCGAGGGCCATACGGTCCTGCCCTTGTTGCGCATATCTTCGGGGCATCTGCCTGCCTGGGATCCAGCCCGGGGTGAGATCGCGGACGCCCAATAGCATCATCTGGGCTCAAGGAAAGGAAGACGAGCATGAGCGAGAAAGCCAAATACTACGATAGACGAGCGCATTTTTGGCTGAAGTATTGGAAGAAGGCTCGTCCCTACGATCTCTATCTGGCCGCAGAACCAGCTTATGAGGAAAAATGGGAAACCATGGCCGCGGCTCTTCCTGCGTTGCCCGAGAGCAGTGCCGAGCGACTGAGAGGATTTGGCCGCGAAATGAAGGTGATGGTCTATGGTGGCGCCTGGTGCGGAGATTGTGTTCGCCAAGGCCCCATTTTCCGTCAGTTGGCAGATGCCTGCGAAAAAACCGAACTTCGTTTCATCGATCGTGAAATCAGTGAAGAACTTCAGGATGAACTTCGCGTGATTGGCGCGCTCAGGGTACCCATCGTGGTTTTCCTGAGCGAGGATTTCCACGAGATCGGTCGCTTCGGCGATCGCCTGCTTCACACATATCGCCGCAAAGCAGGACGGGAGCTGGGGGAGGCTTGCGATGCGGGCATTCTGCCGCCTTCGGCCGACGATCTTGTGGCAGAACGCGCCGAATGGCTCGACATCTTCGAGCGCATGTTGCTCATGCTGCGCTTGGCACCCCCTTTGCGCCAGCGATATGAGGACTAAGCTGCCCCTTGTGAATTATACCTCCGATGGATTAGTCTGGGCGGGTTCCTTCCCGGGAGTTTGCCATGGACATGAACAACCTATTCACAATTCTGCTGCTTGTTGTCGCAGTGGCTGCCATCTTCTTCCTATTGCGTTCCCGTGGACGGGGCTCGAAGGCCGAGCGCGACCTCGCCCTTCTGCGTAGCAAGCTGGAACAGCAACGTGAGCGTTTCCAGGAACGCGAAGAGTTGCTGAAAAAGTCCGGCGAGGAATTGCAGAACGCCTTCAAGGCTCTCAGCGCCGAGGCGCTTAAATCCAATCGAGAAGACTTTCTGGCTTTGGCCCAGCGTGAATTGGAAAAGAAGCAAATCGAGGCCAAGGGTGAACTCGAGAAGCGCGAGCAGGCCGTCAAGAATCTGGTGGATCCCATCGGCAAGAGCCTTGAAGAAGTGAAGAAGCAGATTCAGGAAGTGGAGAAGGAACGCAAGGAAACCACCGGCGGCCTGAACGAGCAGCTCAAGCGCTTCAGCGAAGACCAGGAAAAATTGCGCGCAGAGACCGCGCAGCTGGTCACAGCCCTGCGTAAACCGAGTGTGCGTGGGCAGTGGGGCGAGATGCAGCTCAAGCGCGTGGTGGAAATGGCCGGCATGCTCGATCGCTGCGATTTTCAAACTCAGGCCCAAACCGATTCGCCAGGACAGCTTCGCCCCGACCTCATTGTGAAACTGCCCGGCAAAAAGATCGTTGTGGTCGATGCCAAGACTCCACTGGATGCTTATCTCGACGCCCTGGACATCGAAGATGAAACTCGCCGCAAGGAAGAGCTTGTTCGACATGCCCGGCATTTACGAACACATATCAGCGCCTTGAGTAAGAAGGCTTACTGGGAGCAATTCGAGGCCACGCCGGAATTCGTGGTCATGTTTCTGCCCAGCGAAAGCATCTTCTACGCTGCCTTGGAGCAGGACCCCGCTTTGATCGAGGAGGGCGTAGCCCAGAAAGTGATCCTGGCCACACCCACTACACTAATCGCATTGCTTCGCACCGTGGCCTATGGATGGCAGCAGGAGTCGCTTGCAGAGAATGCCCAGCGAATCAGCGAGCTGGGTCGCGATCTTTATTCGAGGCTGGGCACCCTGTCCAAACACTTCGGCAACCTGGGCAAGAGCCTGGACAAATCCGTGGAGCATTACAACTCCGCGGTGGGATCTCTTGAGACTCGCGTTCTCACGGCCGCGCGCAAGTTCCCCGAATTGTCGGTGGGCGAAGAAGGCGGGGTTTCTGAACTCAAGCAAGTGGATCTCTCCACCCGCGAATTGCAAGCGCCGGAACTTTCCGATTCCGCGAGCGCCGAAAAGAAATCCTAGCTGGAGGCCGCTATGAGTTTTCCCCTGAGTTTCGTGGACATCCTCATGAAGATTAAGTTTCCGATCTGCTTTGCACTGCTGGCTTTGCTGTCATGCACAAATGGAGAACGAAAACTCGAGGTGGAGCAGTGGGGTGAATTGAAACCGGTTGTGATGATGGGGCAAGACCAGGGCCGGATCGCACTCAAGGAAATCCAGGGTAGGCCAAACGCTTATGGATTGGGAGCCCTGGAGGGCTTGGCCGGCGAAATCATAGTTTTGGATGGCAGTGTCTGGCATGCGCAAGCAGATTCCAACGGCTTGGTCACAAACGATCACGTCGATGCTGGGCTTCAAGCGGCGCTGCTTGTTGTGGCCAACGTCCCAGACTGGCAAAGTCGAACATGGGCCGAGCCGCTGGCCTGGGGAGAACTCGAAGACAAGATTGGTCGGGCAGTGCATGCCTCTGACCTCAATACCAAGGATCCCGTACCTTTCCTTATCGAAGGAGAGTTTTCGGATCTGAGTTTGCATGTGATCAACGGCGCATGTCCCTATCGGCAAGAGGAGGGCGCGCCCGAACCCTATAGGTTCGCTAGCCGAAATACCGTTGGCACCCTCTTTGGTTTCTACTACGAAGGTGAGCCGGGCATCCTAACGCATCATGGTCAGCGCCTTCACCTGCACGCCTTTCTACCCGGTGATGAACCCATGGTAGGACATGTAGACTCGGTGAGTCTCTCATCCGGATGCAATCTTAGTTTGCCATGAGCGCAATAAACTGAAACTTATCTCTTGAATTTTCGCACACAAAAGCCCATTGTGTGCGGCCCAAGCGAAAGCAGACAGTTTTTCCGTCCCTCGAGGAGGTCCCTAGCCAATTGATCAATATCAACTAGACCTCATACGCACAGCCTTTTAGGCGACCCTTTTCCACTCACCGACAAGTGCTATTCCGACCATTATTCCAATGGCCGAGGGAGTTCTTTATGTCTACCAATCTGAAAGTAAGTGATAAACGCATACGCGCATTTGAAGCCGAGCACTACGAGGGTATGGCCGAACTGGATCGTGCGCTCTATCCGGATCATGCTTCCAGTGTTTCCGAGATGCGCTTTAGCGATGAGCACTAGGATCCCAAGGTTACCTGGCGTCGCTGGGTTTGGCTGGAGGATGATTGCATTGTGGCGGGGGCTGATTTCAGCCAAGAGGCTTACTCATTCCACCCGCAGCGCTTCTGGGTGCAGGTGGAGGTACATCCGGATTTCCAGAAACGGGGAATCGGAACAACTCTGTGGGAGCACCTCCAGCGGGAGCTTGAGCCTTTCGATCCCATCAAGCTCCAGACGGAGACCGGTGAGATTCATCCTGCGGGAATCGAGTTCGCGGCGAAGCATGGATTCGAGAAGGAGATCGAGGAAATCGAATCTCGTTTGGATCTAACGAGCTTCGAGCCGGGAGAGTTCGGCGACAGCGTTCAAAAGACCATGGAGCAGGGAATCGTGTTTCGATCGCACGGAGAGCTTTCGCATCGAGAAGATCATATGCACAAGCTCTACGACCTGGTTACGACCATCGAAGTGGACGTGCCCTGGCCCGATCCCTACACCAAGCCGGACTACGAAGTCTGGTCGAGACGCATGCTCGCAAATCCAAACCTGTTGCCCGAGGGCTACGTGATCGCCCTGGACGGCGAGGGCTACATAGGCATGAGCAATCTCTGGAACTCGGAGGCCATCCCCGACCTGTGGACAGGCCTCACCGGAGTGCTGCGCGAGTATCGCGGACGCGGCATCGCCACGTCGCTCAAGGTCGTCGCCTTGGAGTGGGCCAAGGGGGCCGGCATCCTGGGAACGAGAACCTGGAACGCCCAGCAGAACGCGGGAATGCGCGGGATCAACGAGCGGCTGGGGTTTGAAATTCTGCCTGCTTGGTTCACGTGCGCGAAGATCATCAAGGAGGAAGAGACAATGAAGGATGCTGCGACGAAAATACGGCTCCCTAGCGAGAACGATTACCAGGCGATCGTAGAAATCCATAATGCCCTCTTCCCGGAATTTCCGGAGACGGCCGAGGAGATCGCGCATTCGGACAAGCAGCGCATCAAGGACATGAAAGATCCCGTTCAGCCCATCAAGTGGAAGCGCTTCGTTTGGGAGGAGGACGGCAAGGTCATGGCTTTCGGTAGCTATGGGCAAAGCTCTTTCATGTTCCATCCTCGGAAGTTCGAGGTTTGGGCGGCTGTGCATCCGGATTTCCAAAACCGAGGAATAGGAGGGAAGCTCTTCGCTCATCTGATCGACGAAGTGATGCCTTTTGATCCCATCAAGCTGAGTTCATGGACCTGCCCGGAGAAGGTGCCGACAACGGTACCCTTCCTTGAAAAACGCGGATTCGTGGGAGGTATGAAGGTTTGGGATTCCAAACTCACGCTCACTGATTGGGATCCCACGCCTTTCCTGGGCGCGGTGACGCGCGTGGAAGAGCAGGGCATCCGCATGATGAACATGCTTGAGCTGCGCGAGATGTGGCCCGATTGGGACCGGCGCATCTACGAGATGGAGCAGGGAATCTGGAAGGATATTCCACTTCCCGATCCGCACACGGACCCTGGTTTCGAATGGTTCAAGCGGCACGTACTAGAGTCGCCGAACCTGTATCCCGAAGCCGCTTGGTTCGCCGTGGATGAGGACATGCCCGTGGGCTTGAGCGCTTTGTGGAAGCAGAAGGCCGGCAATCATCTGGCCACGGCGCTTACGGGAACTTCGTGTACGCATCGTCGCCGCGGCATCGCCATGGGCCTTAAAGTGAAAGCGCTCAGCTTTGCCAAGAGCCAGGGGCATCCCTGGGTTATGACCGACAACGAAGAAAACAACGTCGGTATGATCTGCATCAACAAAGTTCTCGGCTTCCAGGATTACCCATCCTGGATGGGCTTCGACAAGGTTCTCAAGGAGGAGGCATGAGTTTTCCCCTTGTCGACCTGTTCGGCAACGAACGCCTGCAAGGGCGTGGCCACGGTGAGGCTCTGCGCGATCGTGCGCGGCAGAATCGCGATGTCTACTTCGAGCGTTTTGAGACGGACGCGGGCGTGGCGCGGGAGGATGCTCTCTCCCGCGCTCGCGCTCATCTTGCGGTCATGCGTGATTCCAGTCCCACCTATGTGGCGGGCATGGAGGGCATCGCCGAGGGTGCGCACATGTCGCTTGAGGAAGTGGTGGCGCTCAATGTGCGTTATGAAATCCTCTATGACGGTGTGGGTAAACGCATGATGGCCGAAGCCAAGCGCGACGGTTGCACGGGCTTCGTGCTCATGCCCGAAGTGGTGAAGAGCGGGCGTCTGCTCTCGGGCCAAAATTGGGATTGGATTCCCGAGGTGCAGGGCGCCGTGCTTCGCGTTAAGCGCGAGGGCGCGCCGGATCTGCTTGGATTCACCGAAGCGGGTATCTTCGGTGTGAAGCTGGGCCTGAACGCGGCGGCCGTCAGCCTGACCGTGAACGGAATGCTCACGGTGGACGATGACGGCGGGCGCCCCGAGCGTCCCTTTCATCTGCGCTGTCACGATGCATTGCGTGCGCGCAGTCTCGACGAAGCTCGCAGTGCAGTGGCGGGAACGCCTCGCGCCTGCGCGGTGAATTTCCTGCTCTCGGCCTTGCCCAATGAGGTCGCCGACATGGAGCTTGGTCCGAAAACTCATCGCGAACTCTCGGCCGAGGACGGCGTGCTCGTCCATGCAAATCACTTCGTGGACCAGATCGCTGCGGGTGTGGAAGAACCGTCCAATCCCCGTCGGCATCTCAGCGAGCATCGCCATGCGCGGCTGGAGGAAATTCTTCGCACTGCGGCGCCGCTGAATCGTGAGACGCTAATGGAGTTGCTGCGGGATCATGACGGGCACCCCAACTCGGTTTGTCGCCATCCCGACGCGGAGCTGCCCGAGGAGCAGCGCGTGCACACGGTTTGTGGAGCCATCATGGAGCCGGGTTCGGGCAGCCTATGGATTACCGATGGGCCGCCTTGTGAGGCGGGGTTCGAGGAGTTCAGGCTCTAGCGGAGCAGCACCAACTTCACCGGCTTGGCCGCTTCGGAAATTCGCGCGAAGTAAATACCCGAGGGTAGTTCACGGCCTGCGTTGTTGCGGCCATCCCAGCTCAGGCTGCCACTGCCGCGAACGCTGAAACTGCGCAGACGGCGACCTTGCAGGTCGTAGATGGAGAGTTCGCTATCCATGTTTTCAGGTAGCGCGTACTCCAATGTTACCTTGGGGTTGAAAGGGTTCGGCCAAGCGGAAAGCCGCGCGGACGGAGCAGGCTCCACCGCATCGGTTCCACCAAGCAATTCATAGATCTTGGCAATGGCCATCTGCGGTTGATGCCCGAAATAGGGAAGCGCAACGAAACCATCCTGGTCGATGATGAAACCGCGGCCAAAGGGTAGGTGCGTGTTGGGTTGCCCGTATATGTTTCCGGCCACGGAGCCGGTGGCGTCCCATAGCAGGCCGCCGCGCAGGTAGTAGTTATCCCAGAAAATCTGCACCCAGTCGCCGGTCTCTCCGTGAGAACCACCCTGCTCAAATACCGCGGTGACCACGTTGGGGTTGTCCTCGAATTCCTTGACGATGGTATTCTGCATGTCCGCGACCGCGGGCGTGCAGGCGGGTCACCATGTGCCGAAGACTTGGAACCAGACCACCTTCCCCAAATGATCTGTCAGTGTGAAGTCCTCGCCTTCCATTTCGCCCGTGTCGGGATTCACGGTAAACAGGGGTAAGGTGAAGTTGATTGATTCTTCGCCGGGATCCAGGTAATCGGTCTCGCCAAAAACTTGAATGGGTAGGGGCGATTCGTCGGGATCGTTGGAGTAGAAAAGTACGGTGCCCTCCCCCGGTGCCGGCGAGCCGGCATAGGAAACGTCGAAGGACACACTTTCTCCCGGCTCCAAAGTTCCGCCCGCATAATCGGCCACGAAGGAAAACGGTGAAGTTGCGACCGAACTGATCACCAGGGTCTGCGCACCGGCATTGCTCAGCGTCACCGTCTCGCTACCGCCGACGGGGGCGAAACGAATGCGCTGGTGGTCGCACTGAATGTCGGGTTGGTTACCTTGGGCGAATTCTTTGAGTTGGTAGACATCCAGGTAGTCCCAGTTGGCGCAGAGAAGACGATCGCCGGAGGCCGCTGTGACGTTTGAAGTGAGGCGCAATTCGGCGTTCGGTCCGCGGCGATGGGCCGTCTCTTCAGCGACCACTTCGATAGTGGGGTCTAGGTCGAGCACGACCACTCCGCCCGTGACACCCACGGCAAGATAGTCGCCGATCCATGCGAGGGATTCCGCGCAGCCATCCAATGGAATAACTCTCCGGGCTGCAGGATCGCCACCTGCGTAGATACCCAAACCTTCACCGCCCAGGGTCATGTAGATATCACCAGCCCGGAAACTTATTTCCTCGGCAGTGCCGATGGCGCTGTCCAAGTTTTCACCGTCAAGGTGGTAGGGAAGTTCGGGGTCGGAGATGTTCACGCGTTTCAATCCGCCGGGACCATCGGCCACGTAGGCAACGTCACCTTCCACCTGAACGGCGAAGGTGTCGTCGAAACCGAACTCCAAGGCCGATACAAAAACCGGCAGCTCCGGATTGTCGAGTGAGAAGATGCGCAAGCCGTGGCGGTGGGCGGTCACGTAGAGAAAGCCGCCCGCCACGCACATCTTTTCGAAGAGCAAGCCCTCTTCGGAAATTATGCCCACAAGTTGAAGCTCGTCACCCACCAGACGAACCACCGCAAACCCCATACTCATGGCTGCACCCTGTCGATGAAGGTTCACGTAGTAAACATCGCCACCACCGTCGTAGATGTCACGTGCGTTTAGCTGGGTTAATTGGTGGATGGGATCGTGCTCGCCGCCTAGGGGAAGGCCGTCCAGATCGATGAGCGACAGTCCGCGATTGGTGCAAACGATGGCACGCCCGCTGGAAACCTCGATGGAGCTCATAATGTGATCCGGCACGCCCGGTTGATGATCGTAGCGATAGAGATAATCGAGCAGGAGAGGATCGGCCAAAGCTCCCAAAGATAAAAGCAGTAGGAAAAGCGGCACGAGAACCATTCGAACCATTTTGGAAGGGCGAGGACCACGGCTTGAACGCATAGGCGCGGTGTTTGGCATCATAGGCTCCTGGAAATGTCAGTTTTCACTAGTATAACAGAAAAGGCGCTTCCGGGTTTCGTGTGGGCCGCAGACTCAGCTCCTCTTTCCTAGCCGCGCTGCAGCCCAAGCCCGGCCTTAACAGCAAGCGAGTCGCTTCACT